>JAODAX010000026.1 GCA_025463675.1 Naasia sp.
AACGCCGGAACCTCATCGACCGACTCATCAAGCGTAGGACGGGCCCACGACATAGGCGAGAGACCCTCGGCTCACTGTGAGGTGAGCTCTTCCTAGGCAACGCGATGGCGACCCGGGTATTCCGAGTTGACACAGGAAGGGCTTCGACACGGGCGCTGCGCGCCCTGCTCAGCCAGCGGACGGAGACTACGCGCGGGCGGTGGCCTGCGCGTTGACCTCGTAGGAGGTGTTTGTCGACTCGAAGAAGTTGACCAGCTGCAGGGTGTCGTTGGCTGTCGCCATCCACTTGGCGGGATTCGACACGTTGTACTCGGGGTCGAAGCCGAGCTCCTCGAGGCGGCGGTCGGCCAGGTATTTCACGTACTGGTTGATGTAGTTCGCGTTCAGGCCGAGGATGCCGCCGGGCAGCAGGTCGTGGTTGTACTGCTCCTCCATGGCGACCGCGTCGGTGATCATCTTCTTGATCTCGGCGGCGAACTCCTCCGTCTGCAGATCGGGGTTCTCCTCGAGAACAGTGAGGATGAGATTGATCCCGAACTTGAGGTGCAGGCTCTCGTCGCGCACGATCCAGTCGACGAGGGAGCCGAAGTTGCGCAGCAGATTCCGCTGGCGGAACGACAGCGCCACCATGAAACCCGAGTAGAACCAGATGCCCTCGAGGATGATGTTGTAGGCGACCAGGTTGCGGACGAAGTCCTTCTTGCCCGCCGTGGTGGTGATGTCGAGCTGCTGCTCGGTCATCCGGCGGATGAAGGAGACCTCGAACTCCTCCTTGCGCGCCATCGAGGGCACGTCGACGTGCGAGTTGTAGGCCTCGTCGCGGTCGATCGGGAACGTCTCGAGGACGTACTCGAAGGACATGCAGTGGTTGGCCTCCTCCCACATCTGCTTCGCGAGGTAGAGGTGCGCCTCGGGTGCGTTGATGTAGGGGTACACGCCGAAGGCGAGGGCCTTGTTGACGAGCAGCTCGCTCGGGTTGAAGTAGGACATCAGGAACGTGATCGCGTGGCGCTCCTCGTCAGTCATCCGCTTGAAGTCGGCGATGTCCTCGCCGAGCTGGATCTCGTTCGGGAACCAGGTGTTCGCGACGGCCTGCTCGTACAGGTCCATGGCCCACTTGTAGCGGACAGGCTTGAGCAGCAGTCCTTCTTGGATGCCGGTGCCGAGGATGCCCATGTCGTCTTCTCTCATCGTCTGCGGATCGGGGCCGGACGAGCGGCGTTGCCACTGCGGCCCGTCCGGCCCCGGAGCTTCCGTGCCTACCGGAAGCCATCGTGCTGTGCTGCGCTGTGTGCGGAATGTGTCGGTTACTGGCAGGAGTCGCACATCAGCGACTCCATCGGGTCGATCGGCACGATGTAGATCGAGCCGGTGGCCGTCGAGAGGTCCGCGCCGCCGAAGTCGCGGGCGCTCATGCGTCGGCCTTCGGGGCCGAGCCGAAGCCGAAGCCCCGGCGGGCGGGGGCGGGTACGGCGGGCTCCGCCGCGGGCGCCGCGGACACTGAGGACGCGGCCTCGGGCGTGACCGGGTCGGCGCCGCCGAAGCCGAAGCCCCGCTTCTGGCCGCCGCCGATGCCCTCCGACTTGTTGACGCGCACCGTGGACTGCTCCGCGGTGTGCCGCGGCTTCATGTGCAGGTAGTAGGTCGTCTTGACGCCCCGCTCCCATGCGGCGAAGTAGATGTCCATCATGTCGCCGAGGTCGCGCGTCTCGAGGTACATGTTGCGGCTGATGGCCTGGTCGATCCACTTCTGCGCGCGGGCCGCCACCTCGAGGAACGCGTACGGGGAGAGCTGGAAGCTCGTCTTGTACGTCTCCTTGAGCCGGTCGGGGATCTCGGCGATGTTCTGGATGTCCCCCTGGCTGCGCAGAATGGCCTCCCGAACGCGCTCCCACAGGCCGAGCTCCTGCAGGTCGGTCACCAGGTTGCGGTTGACCTCGAGGAACTTGCCGGACGAGGTGGCGCGGCTGAAGATCTGCGAGAACTGCGGGTCCAGGCCGGGCGTGGTGCCGGCCACGAGGCCGATCGACGCGGTCGGCGCGATCGCCATGAGCGTCGCGTTGCGGATGCCGCCCTTGACCTTCTCGCGGAGCGCATCCCAGTCGAGGCGCGTGGTGCGGTTCACCTTGACCGGCACTCCGCGGTCGGCCTCGGTGAGGGCGATCGAGTCGAGCGGCACCATGCCCTGCGACCAGCGCGAGCCGGCGAAGTTGGCGTAGGCGCCGCGGCTCTGGGCGAGGTCGGCGGACTCGTCGATCGCCGCGTAGGAGACGTGCTCCATGATCTCGTCGATCAGGTCGTAGGCCTCCTCGCTCTCGTAGGAGAAGCCGAGGCGCTCGACGACATCGGTGAAGCCCATCACGCCGAGGCCGATGGCGCGGTTCTCCTGGTTGGAGAAGTCCGCCTCGTCGACGCTCGAGAGGGTGATGTCGATCAGGTTGTCGAGCTGACGCACGGCGAGGCGCGCGCTCTGCTCCATCTGCACCCAGTCGAAGGCGAGCTTGCCGTCGATCTCGGTGAGGTGGCGGGACAGGTTGATCGAGGCGAGGTTGCAGACGGAGACGTTGTCGCGGTCCTGCGGTAGGCAGATCTCGGTGCAGAGGTTGGAGAGGTGGATCGTGCCCGTGTTGTTGTTCAGCGCACGGTTGTTGATCGTGTCCTTCCAGGTCAGCCACGGGTGACTGGTGGTCTGCAGGGAGATGAGGATCGCCTTGAACTGCTCGCGCGCCTTGATGCGCTTGAACATGCGCAGGTCGCCGCGGTCGGCCATCGCCACGTACTCGGCGTAGCGGGCGGAGAACTCCTTGCCGTACAGCTCGTTGAGGTCGGCGACCTCGAGCGGGTCGAAGAGGTACCAGTCGTCGTCGTTCTGGACCCGCTTCATGAACTCATCCGAGATCCACACCGCGGTGTTGGCCGTGCGGGTGCGGCGGTACGGGTCGCCCGAGTTCTTGCGGTGGTCGAGGAATTCCGGTAAGTCGAGGTGCCAGTTCTCCATGTAGAAGCAGAGCGCCCCGAACTTCTTGCCGCCGCGGCTGACGGCCCGCAATATCGAGTCGATCGTGTGCATGAAGGGGATCGGGCCGGTCGAGGTCGTGTTGTTCGACCGGATCGGCGAACCCTGGGCCCGCAGCTTGCTGACCGAGAGGCCGATGCCGCCGGTGCCCTTGGTGAGCCACATGACGTCGCGCGTGGTCTTGGCGATGTGCTCGATGTCGTCCTGCATCTCCATGACGAAGCAGTTCGACAGCTGCGGGTACTTGGTGCCCGCGTTCACCAGCGTGGAGCCGGCGGCCAGGTAGTCAAGGCGGCTCATCTTCTCGTAGAACGAGAGGGCCGCCGAGGTGGGGTCCGCCTCGTTGAGGGACAGGCCCATCGCGATGCGCATCCAGAAGTACTGCGGCACCTCGAGCGGGTCGTTGTTTCGAGCCTTGATGCCGTAGCGGTTGTTCAGCGTGACGACGCCGATGTACTTCAGCAGCTCGTCGTGCGCGGGGTCGATCGCGGCACCGAGCCGGTCGAGGTCGAAGAGGATGCCGAGCCGGTCGTCGAGGAGATCCTCGGCGACGCCCCGCTCGACGTAGGGGCGGAAGCGCGCGCTGTGCAGCCACTTCAGCTCGTCCGCGGTGGCGTAGTCGCCCAGCACACGCTTGTAGATGGTCTTCAGCAGGAGCCGAGCGGCGACCGTGTCGAACGCCGGGTCGTCCTTGACGTTCTGGAGCGCGACCTGGATGACCGCCTCGTCGAGCTGCTGGGTGGTGATCCCGTCGAAGAGCGTGAGCTCGAGTTCCGACGCGATCTGCGTGACCCAGGTGATGTTCTCATCGAGGCCTGCGCTGGCGTGTTCGATCGCCAGGTTGATCTTGTTCGCGTCGTAGGGCTCTCGATCCCCATTGCGCTTCACGACGGTTATTGACACGGTGCCTCCCACAGTCCGGTCGAGCTATCGACCTTGAACGGCTCCCCCACGAAGCCGCGTCCCCCACCGGCTCGCACCCTGTGGTGGAACCGCGGTACGGGCTCGTCTCCGGACCCCGGGCCACCCGAAGGCCGGGGTCCGGAGAACGATTCCGTACAGGTCGGTTCCGCAGCATCCGCGAGCCACCCGAAGACCGAGGTTGCGTGCGGCGATCCGACCGAGAATCACTATATATGGGGCCTCCGACAACCGGACAACCCTAAATGTGGCGGCGTGTCGTGCACACGATGTGCATAACCACGCCCTACTTATCCACATCCTCGGCGATGCCCCCGACATCCCGCGGGCCTAGGATCTTCTTCCTGTGAGTAGTTACGCCGACCTGCTGCGCACGCCCGGTGTCGCACGCATCATGTCGGCACAATTGGTGGCACGATTCCCGAGCGGAATGCTCTCGCTGGGGCTCCTGCTGCACGTCGAGCGCACCACCGGCTCCTACGCCGCGGCCGGTCTCGTCCTCGCGGCGCTGAGCGTCGGCCAGGCGGTGTCCGGTCCGCTGCTCAGCCGGCTCATGGGCGTGCTGGGGATGCGCCGGGTGATCGCGTTCGCGATCGTGGCCTGCACCGTCGCGATCCTCGAACTGGCGCTGGTGCCCCAGCCGGTCGGCGTCTCCATGCTCGTGGCCCTGCTGGCCGGCCTCAGCTACCCGCCCATCCAGCCGGCGGTGCGCACCATCTACCCGAAGATGGTCAACTCCCGGCAGCTCACCCCGCTGTTCTCGCTCGACGCCTCGGCGCAGGAGCTCATCTGGGTCGGCGGTCCGGTCATCGTCACCTTCGTGGCGACGCAGGTCGGCACGATCGAAGGCATCCTGCTGTCGGTCGCGCTCCTGGTCGGCGGCGGCATCTGGTTCGTCGCCTCGCCGGAGCTCGGCCGCGTCCGCATCCCCCGCAGCAAGCGCCGGTTCGGCAAGGTGCTCGGCCGCCCCACCGTGCTGCTCGCGACCGTGGTGGGCTTCCTGCTGATCGGGTCCTGCGCAGCGATCGAGACCGGTGTGGTCGCGGTGTTCGGCCATGACGGCCCGGAGGCCGGCATCGTGCTCGCGATCTGGTCCATCGGCTCGCTCGCCGGCGGCCTCCTGTTCGGGCACGTGCCGATCAGCCCGTGGGCGCTCGCCCGCCGCACACTCCTGGTCACGTTCGGGCTGGCGCTCGCGGTCTTCTTCCTCGACTTCTGGTGGCTGGCAGTCACCCTGGTCATCTCGGGGCTCGGGCTGGCGCCCGCGCTGGCCGTGATCTTCGCGATCACCAGCGCAAGCGTGAAATTCAGCGACACCGCGGAGGCTTACGGCTGGGTGGGCACCGGCCAGCTGATCGGCGCGGCGCTGGGCTCGGCCGCCGCCGGCTTCCTCATCGACGAGGTCGGGCCGCCGGGCGCCTTCTGGGCAGCCATCGTGCTGGCGGTGGCGGCGACGCTCGCGGCGGTGATCGGCCGCCCGTGGGCCCCCGATCTCCGTCATCGCGATGCCAGTCCGATGCCGGACACCGGCGCCGTTCCCGTCACCCCCAGCTGATCGCCGCACGGCGGGTGGTGGTCCACGGATCCGGAGCCGCTGGGCGACACGCCGCCACCGCGCCTCCGGCAGCGGCGTGTCCGGCGGACCTCCGGATTGGTGCACCTCCTCCGGATCCGTGCACGTCGACGGGTGCGGTGTGCTGCGGTCCGGATAATGGGAGCGTGTCCGAGCTTCCCCCGTCCCTTCCGTTGAACGACGGCCGCAGCATCTCGCAGCTGGGGCTCGGCGTGTACAAGGTCGCCGACGCCGAGGTCGGGGCGGTGATCGCGAGCGCACTCGAGGCCGGCTACCGGCACATCGACACCGCCGCCCTCTACGACAACGAGGACGGCGTCGGCCGTGCCGTGCGGGAGGCCGCCGTGCCGCGGGAGGAGCTTTTCATCACCACCAAGCTGTGGAACGACGACCACGGTTACGACCGCGCGCTGCGTGCGTTCGACGAGAGCATGGCGCGGCTCGGGCTCGACTACGTCGACCTGTACCTCATCCACTGGCCGGTGCCGAGCCGGGACCTGTACGTGGAGACCTGGCGGGCGCTGGAGCGGATCCGCGAGGAGGGCCGCGCGCGCAGCATCGGGGTGTCGAACTTCGCCCGGCGTCACGTCGAGCGCCTGCTCACCGAGACCGGGACCACTCCGGCCGTCAACCAGGTGGAGCTGCACCCGTGGCTGGCGCAGGACGGGCTGCGCGAGTTCGACGCCGCGCACGGCATCGTCACCGAGGCGTGGTCGCCGCTCGCCCGCGGCCGGGTGCTCGGCAACGAGACGCTCGAGCGGATCGCCGCGAAGCACCGCAGGTCACCCGCGCAGGTGGTGCTCCGCTGGCACCTGGACCTCGGCAACGTCGTCATCCCGAAGTCGGTCACCCCGGCGCGCATCCGGGAGAACGCCGACATCTTCGACTTCGACCTCGACCACGACGACCTGGCGGCGATCGCCGCGCTCGACAGCGGCCGGCGCACCGGACGCGACCCCGAGGAGGACTGATGGCAGAACTGCCCCGCTACGACTCCGGCCCCGCCGAGGGGCCGCGCGCGCTGCTGGTGCACGGGCTCGGGAGCGACGCCCGCGGCTGGTGGCGCGTCGGCGAGCACCTGGCGCAGCTCGGCTGGCACACGACCGCCGTCGACCTGCGCGGGCACGGTGCGGCGCCGCGCACCGACGGCTACACGGTCCCCGAGTACGCGAGCGACCTGCTGGGCGTCTGGCCGGGCGCCCCCGGGCAACCGTGGGATGCCGTGATCGCGCACTCCCTCGGCGCCTCGGCCTCGATCGCCGCGGCCGTCGCGGAGCCGACCTGGACACGGCGGCTCGTGCTGATCGACCCGGTGCTTCGGATCGACGGCCGCGGCCTCGCCGACATCCGGGACTGGATTACCGCCGAGAAGCGATCGGCGACCGCCGCGTCACTGGCCGCCGGCAACCCGCGGTGGGATCCGCGCGATGTGGAGGCCAAGCTCGCGGCGCTCGCCGCGATGGAGGAGGAGACGATCGCCGCGAGCGTCGCGTCGCCCGTGCACTGGCAGCTGATCGACGAGGCGCGGGGCCTCACGATGCCCACCCTCCTCGTCGCTGCGGATCCCGACTCCGGAGCGTCGACCCGCCCCGCCGACCTCGACGAGGTGCGGGAGGGCAATCGCCTCGTCACCACGGCGACGGTGGAGGGCGCGGGCCACAACATCCACCGGGACGACCCGGCGGCCCTCTTCGCCTACCTCGACCCCTTCCTCCGCTGACAGTACGTTCCGGCGGGAACTGTACGAAACGCATTCCGCGCCGGAACGTGCGCGGTCACCAGCGGGAGTGGACGGGCTCGCGGAAGTAGCGGTCGTAGATCCCGGTGACGGCGGCGCGGAAGTCGTCGCCGAGGTCCGCGGCCGCCCCGGCGGCGGCGTTGGCGCGCGCCTGCTCGGGGCTGCGGGCGCCCGGGATGACGGCGCTGACGCCGTCGAGCTGCGCGATCCAGGCGAGCGCCGCCTGCGCGGCGGTCATGCCCTCCGGTGCGAGCGCGGCGAACTCGCCCGCCGCCTCGACGCCCTTCGCATAGTCGACGCCGGAGAAGGTCTCCCCCACGTCGAACGCCTCACCCTGCCGGTTGTAGGTGCGGTGGTCGTTCTCGGCGAAGCGGGTGTCCGCCGCGTACTTGCCGCTCAGCAGGCCGGAGGCGAGCGGCACGCGCGCGATGATGCCCACCCCGGTCTCGCGCGCGACGGGCAGCACCTCGTCGAGCGGCTTCAGCCGGAAGGCGTTGAGGATGATCTGCACGGTTGCGGTGCCGGGCCGGCGCATCGCCTCGAGGGCCTGCGCGGTCTCCTCGACGCTGACGCCGTACGCCGCGATGGCACCCTCCTCGACGAGGGTGTCGAGCGCGTCGTACACCGCGTCGGAGGTGTAGACGGCGGTCGGCGGGCAGTGCAGCTGCACGAGGTCGAGCGTGTCCATGCCGAGGTTCCGGCGGGAGCGGTCGGTCCAGGCGCGGAAGTTCTCGAGCGTGTAGTGCGCCGGGTCCTGCTCGACGCGTCGGCCCATCTTGGTGGCGATGGTGAGGCCCGCGTCCGGGTGCGCGGCGCGGAACTCGCCGACGAAGCGCTCGCTGCGCCCGTCGCCGTAGACGTCGGCCGTGTCGTAGAAGGTGACGCCCGACTCCAGTGACGTCTCGAGCACGGCGCGGGCGTCGGCGGGGTCGACCTCGCCCCAGTCGGCGCCGAGCTGCCAGGTGCCGAGGCCGATGACGGAGACGGTGCGGCCGGTCCGGCCGAGGGTGCGGGTGTCCACCGCTCCATTCAACCCGGTGCACGGGAACTCAGCGAACGCTCGGGATCGAGTGCATAACGATCCGTCCCGCGGCTCCCGCCCGCTCCTACTCTTGCGGCCATGAGGATCCGTCAGCGCCACGGAGTCGTGGCAGCGTTCGCCCTGCTTCTCGCCCTCGCCGGCTGCTCGTCGTCGTCCGGCGCCGGCTCCTCCGCGGACGGCGGCATTCCGCCGACCGGTCCGAGCGTCGTCGACGAGGGCGCGGGCGGCGGCGCCGGCTCCGACGTCGACACCGACCGCGACGTGATCGTCACCGGCTACCTCGACGTGGTCGCCGATGACCCGCTGCGGGCCGCCGATGACGCCCGGGTCCTCGTCGAACGCGCGGGCGGGCGGCTGGACGGCGTGACCAAGCAGCCGGGCAACGAGTTCCAGGATCCCAGTGCCCGCCTCGTGGCGCGAATCCCCACGGACGAGCTCGACGCGACCCTCGCCGAGCTCGAGGCGCTTGGCGAGACCCGCTCGCTGTCGACGTCCTCCGCGGACGTCACCCAGGAGCGCACCGACCTCGATTCGCGGATCGCGAGCCTGCAGGCGTCGGTGGACCGGCTGCGCACCCTTCTCAGCTCCGCGGCGACGACCACCGACCTGATCGCGATCGAGACGGCGCTGAGCGACCGGGAGGCACAGCTGGAGAGCCTGATCGGCCAGCGCGACTACCTCGCCGACCAGGTCGACTTCTCGACCATCACCGTGTCGTTCACCGCCCCGGCCGCGGCACCGGATGCCGCCCCCACCGACTTCTTCGGTGCCGTCGTCGCCGGCTGGAACGCATTGCTGACCGCGCTCGGTGCGGCGGTCATCGGCGTCGGCGCCGCCCTCCCGTGGCTCGCGTTTCTCGCCCTCCTCAGCGGCATCGCCTACCTGATCGTGCGCCGCGCTCGCCCCCGTCGACCGCCTCGCGCAGCGCCGACGCCAGAGGCCTGACCCGGGCGGAGGCCCCGGCCGAGTCGCCGCGGAAGAGCGGTCAGGCGGTGTGGCGCGGGGTGCGGCGCGGCCGGAGCGCGAACGCCGCGATGGCGCAGCCGACACTCGCGGCACCCATCGCGACGATGAGCGCGAGGAGGCCGTCGTCGTTCGGGGACGGGACGGCGATGCCCTGCGAGGACGTCTCCTCGGCGAGAAGCCGCGTGTTCGGCTGCACGCTGGCGGGCAGCGTCTCGCGCACCTCGCGGATCGCGGTGGTGGCCGCCGTCGCCTCGACGCTGGTCAGGACCGGCCCCGCAGGAGCGAGCGGCACCGCGGTCTCCGGCGCGAGCGCCGCGGGTGCGCTCGTGCGCGGCGCGCTCGAGGAGGGACTCTTCGCGGACGTCGCAGGGGCGGACGCGCCGGCGGGCGGGTTCGCCGCGGGCGGCTGCCCGCCGGTCTGCGGGTTCGACTGCGGCGCGGGAGCGGCGGGAGAAACCGGTGCGGTCTCCGGCTTGGTGGGTGCGCTCTCGGGCGGAGGAGGGGCCCCCTCGGGTGCCGAGGCCGCGGGTGCCGGGGCAGCGGGTGCCGGGGCAGCGGGCTGCGCCGGAGGCGTCTCGACGACCGGCGGGGCCGGCTCGACCGGAGCAGGAGCCGGGGCGGCGGGCGTAGGAGTAGGAGTGGGGATGGTCACACCGGTCATCGGGTCGACCACGCAGGACACCGCGCCAAGCAGGCCGGAGCACTCATCCGTCGCCGACGCGGCGGTCACGCTCACCGCGCTGACCCCGAGGAACACCGCGAGTCCGACCGCGCAGCGCGCCAGAACCGATCGTCTCGTCACTCGTCATCTCCCCCCGTGTGGTGCGAACCGGACCCCCGTCCGGCCATCCATCATCCCCCGTTCGGGGGACGGCACGCAAGCGAGAGCCGCCCGGATGCGCGCGACACGCCGGTTCGGCTACCGGTCCGCGGCGGCGATCAGGGTAATGAGGGCCTCCGCGTAGGCGTCCGCGGCCGTCTGAGCGCAGTGCGTCTGCGTCTCGCCGCGGAAGTCGATGTCGACCTCGAGTCCCGCCTCGGTGCGACGCAGGGAGCGGAACGCCCCGCGCAGCAGCTCGCGCAGCTGGTCCTCCCGCGGCAGCCAGAGCGCGTCCTCGAGCGCGACGGAGTCGAGCGCCCATTCGGTCGTCCCGTTGAACCCGAGGATGGTGCCGCTCGCGTAGCGGTGCGCCTCGATGGTCATCTCGCTCACGGTGAAGACCTCGCCGACCGTCTCCGCCTGGTCGAGGGTGAAGCGGTCACCGGACGCCGGGTTCCAGCCCAGGCCCGCCGTGCGCAGGGCGCGGGCCAACGGGAGCGAGATCATCCGGTCATTATGTCCCGCGGCGCCCGGCGGCTCCGGGGGCGGCAGAATCGGTCGGGTGACTCCGCTCTCCGGCACCGACATCCCCCTGCGCTTCGGCGACTACACGGCGCACATCGCCACGGTGGGCGCGACGCTGCGCGCGCTCGAGCACCGCAGGCGACCGCTGGTACACAGCTTCGCGGCCGACGGGGTCCGCCCCCAGTTCCTCGGCGCGACGCTGGTGCCGTGGCCGAACCGCGTCGTCGACGGCCGCTACCGCTTCGCCGGCACCGACCAGGTGCTCGCTCTCACCGAGCCGGAGCGCGGCCACGCCCTGCACGGGCTCGCGGTCTGGCTGGACTTCCAGGTCGTGGAATCCGACGAAGCCTCCGTCACCCTCACGGCAACGGTACCCGCGCAGCGCGGCTACCCGCACCGCATCGCCGTCACGGTCACCTACCGTCTCGACGAGTGCGGCCTCACCTGCACGACGACGGGCGAGAACACCGGCCCCACCGCAGCCCCGTACGGGCAGTCGGCGCACCCCTACCTCGTCGCGGGCGTCGGCCGCCCCGACGAGTGGACCCTGACCATCCCCGCCGCGGTCCACGTCGAGACCGACGACCGGCTCGCCCCGACGGGGGTCGCCCCGGTGGCGGGGCACACCGACTTCCGCACCCCACGCGCGATCGGCACCACCCGCCTCGACACCGCGTTCGGCGATCTGATCCGCGATGCGACCGGCACCGCGACGGTCCGCATCGAGGCCGCGGACGGCGCCGCCGTGAGCCTGTCCTGGGGCCCGGAGTACCCGTGGCTGCAGGTCTTCACGGGCGACCTGCCGGAGCCGGAGCTCGCGCGCCGCTCGGTGGCGGTCGAGCCGATGACCTGCGCGCCCGACGCGTTCAACACGGGCGCCGGCCTGATCGTCCTCGAGCCGGGCGACAGCTTCACCGGCAACTGGCGGCTCTCCGCCGAATAGCGAGGGCCGGCAGTTCGCGCGCACGGCGGCGACGGGTTTCGGCATGGTGCCACTCGCCTTCTCGCCGGGCAAGGGGGCGGCTCCGAGCGGGCCTCCGGCTTAGCGTCAGACGCATCCGACGGAAGGACTCCCATGGTCAGCCCCATCGACATCCAGAAGGCCCTCGGCGGCGTCGACTACCCCGCATCAAAAGACGCTCTGCTGCAGAACGCCAAGAACTCGGGCGCCGGCGACGACGTGCTCGAGGCGCTGCGCGGCCTGCCCGATCGGGAGTTCGACGGCCCGACCGCGGTGAGCGAAGCGGTGTCCGGCTCCTGACCGGGCCGCCGTCAACTCCCTTGAGGAGCTGCCGACGGCGCGCATAGCGTCCGGCACATGGAGTGGTTCGCTGCGCCCGACTACGAGATCGCCCGCCAGGTCCTGCAGAGGGGCGTCGCGGCGATCTATCTGATCGCGTTCCTCTCGACCGCCGCGCAGTTCCCGGCGCTTCTCGGCGAGCGCGGGCTGCTGCCGGTGCCCCGGCTGCTCGCCGCCCGGCCGAAGGCGCTCGGCCCCACCCTGTTCCGCTGGCGGTACTCGGACAGCCTGCTGCGGGTCGTGGCCGGCACCGGCGCGGCGAGCGCGGTTCTGCTCGTCCTCGGCGTTCCGCAGGCGGGACCGCCGGAGCTGCCCGCCATCGCGTTCCTCGCGATCTGGCTGCTCTACCTGAGCATCGTCAACGTCGGGCAGACCTTCTACGGCTTCGGCTGGGAGACGCTGCTGCTCGAGGCGGGCTTCCTCGTGGCGTTCCTCGGCTCGCACTCGCAGGCGCCGCCCACGACCGTGCTGCTCGCGATCGTCTGGCTGGTGTTCCGGCTGGAGTTCGGGGCCGGCCTCATCAAAATGCGCGGAGACCGGGTCTGGCGGGACCTGACGGCCCTGTACTACCACCACGAGACACAGCCGATGCCGAACCCGGTCAGCCGGTTCGCGCACCTGCTGCCGAAGCCCGTGCACAAGCTCGAGGTGATCGGCAACCACGTCGCCCAGTTGGTTGTGCCGTTCCTGCTGTTCCTCCCGCAGCCGATCGCGACCATCGCCGCGGCGGTCGTGATCCTGACCCAGGGCTGGCTCGTCGTCAGCGGCAACTTCGCGTGGCTGAACGCGATCACCATCGTGCTCGCCTTCGCCGCGGTCGGCGACTCGGCGCTCGCCGCGGTCCTGCCGGTCCCCGCCGACCTCGGCCAGGACGCACCGCTGCCGCCTCACTGGCTCACGATCACGCTCGCGGTCTCGCTCCTCGTGCTCGTCCTCAGCTGGTGGCCGGCGAAGAACCTGGTGTCTCGGCACCAGCTGATGAACGCGAGCTTCAACCGCTGGCACCTCGTGAACACGTACGGCGCATTCGGCAGCGTCACCCGCACCCGGTACGAGGTCGTGGTGGAGGGCAGCGCGGAGGAGCGGCCGACCGAGGAAGGCTGGCGGGAGTACCTGTTCCGCGGCAAGCCGAGCGAGGTGAGCCGGATGCCTCGGCAGTTCGCGCCCTACCATCTGCGTCTCGACTGGCTGATGTGGTTCCTGCCGCTCGGCAGCGACGACCGCTGGTTCGTCGCGTTCCTGCACAAGCTGCTGCTCGCCGACCGCCCGACCCTGCGCCTGCTGCGCCGCGACCCGTTCGACGGCGCCCCGCCGCGCTGGCTGCGGGCGCGGCTCTTCCGCTACCGCTTCACGACCCGCAAGGAGAAGGGACGGACCGGCGACTGGTGGGTGCGGGAGCCGGTGCGCACGGTGGTGCGGCCGGTCCGGCTCGAGGACTTCGGGGACGCACCGCAACGGGTGGAGCCCGGCGGCCGCCCCGCCTAGCGTTCGAGGATGAGCGAGCGCCCGGCCATCGAGGACTATGCCATGATCGGTGACCTGCACACCGCGGCCCTGGTGTCGCAGGGCGGGAGCATCGACTGGCTCTGCATGCCGCGGTTCGACTCGCCGTCGATGTTCGCGGCCATCCTCGACGACGACTCCGCCGGGACGTGGCTCCTCGCTCCGGAGGATCCGAGGGCGGAGGCGACCCGCGAGTACCTGCCCGGCACCTTCGTGCTGCGCACCGTGTGGACGACGGCGAGCGGCGCGGCCGAGGTGATCGAGTTCATGCCCCTGCACGACCGTCGCGCCAACGTGGTGCGTCGGGTGCGCGGGCTCCGCGGAACGGTGCGGTTCCGCGAGCGCCTGCGGGTGCGCTTCGACTACGGCGAGGTGATCCCTTGGGTGCGCCAGGTGCCGGACCGGGGAGGGAACGCGCTGCTCGCCACGGGTGGGCCGGACGCCGTCCTGGTGCGCGGCCCGAAGCTCACCGCCGACGACCTGTCGCACACCGCCGTGTTCGATGTGGCGGGCGGCGGGACGGTGGACCTTGTACTCACCTGGTTCCCGTCGCACCGGGAGCCGCCCGCGCCCGTAGACGTCGACGAGGAGCTCCGGCGCACCACCGCCTGGTGGGCCGATTGGGCGGCCCGCAGCGAACCGCCCTCCCCGTACGACCGGGAGGTGCAGCGCTCGCTGCTCGTGCTGCGCGCGCTCACCCACGAGGACACCGGCGGCATCGTCGCGGCGGCGACCACAAGCCTGCCGGAGACGGAGGGCGGCGAGCGTAACTGGGACTACCGGTACGTGTGGCTCCGTGACGCGGCGCTCACCATTGAGGTGCTGATGACGCACGGCTACCGGGCGGAGGCGGCGGAGTGGCGCGGCTGGCTGCTGCGGGCAATCGCCGGGGATCCGAGCGACGTGCAGATCATGTACGGCCTCGGCGGCGAGCGGCGCCTGATGGAGTACGAGCTGCCGGAGCTGGCCGGGCACGGCGGGGCGCGTCCGGTGCGCGTGGGCAACGCCGCGTACCGGCAGCGGCAGTGGGACATCTTCGGCGAGGTGATGGTCGCCCTGCACGGCGCCCGCGAGGCCGGCGTGGCGGAGGGCCCGTTCTCCTGGCCCCTGCAGCGCGCGCTCCTCGGCTTCCTGGAGGAGAACTGGCGGCAGCCGGACCGCGGGATCTGGGAGATCCGGGGTCCCGAGCAGCATTTCGTCCACTCGCGCGCGATGGTGTGGGCGGCATTCGACCGGGCCGCGCGCGGGGTGCGCGAGTTCGGTTTGGACGGCCCCGCGGAGCGCTGGGAGGCGCTGCGCGAGGAGGTGCGCGCCGAGATCCTCGCGAAGGGCTTCGACGCCGAGCGCAACACGTTCGTGCAGCACTACGGCACAGGCGAGGTCGACGCCTCCCTGCTGCAGCTCGCCCAGATCGGCTTCGTCGACGCCGACGATCCCCGGATGCTCGGCACGGTCGCCGCCATCGAGGAGGACCTGATGGTCGACGGCCTGCTGCTGCGCTACCGCACGCAGAGCGGTGTGGATGGGCTGGCCGGCGAAGAGCATCCCTTCCTCGCGTGCTCCTTCTGGCTCGTCGAACAGTACGCCGGCTCCGGTCGTCTGGCCGACGCGACCGCGCTGATGGACCGGCTGCTGACCTTCGTCAACGACGTGGGGCTGCTGAGCGAGGAGTACGACACCGCCGGCGCGCGGCAGATGGGCAACACCCCGCAGGCGCTGTCGCACCTCACGCTCGTGCGTGCCGCCGACGCGATCGACCGGGCGCAGAAGGCGGGCCCGGCGAGCGTTCCGCTCGTGCGCGGCGGGAGCGAGGGCGAGCAGGCGGCGGAGCGCGCATCCGGCGGCTGACTGCTACCAGTTGCCCAGTTTTCGGGCAACTCGCTGTCGAGTTGCCCAGTTTTAGGGCGAGTGACGGCGGCTGGGCCGGCTGTGGTCAGTCCCAGTCGGGGCCGTTCGAGCCGGCCGGGTAGTCCTCGAGGGGCACCTTGCCGGCCTTCCAGGCGTCGAGCACCGGCTGTACGATCCGCCAGCATTGCTCGGCGATGTCGCCGCGGACGGACAGCATCGGGTCGCCGTCGAGGATGCCGCGCAGGACTTGGCCGTACGGCAGCAGGTCGCCCGGATCCTGGCGCGCCTCGAGCTCGGTCCGCTCGAGCTCGAAGGGGTCGCCGGCGCCGTTCATGGTGAGCCGGAGCCGGATGTCGCCGCTCAGCAGGTCGAGGGTGATGGTGTCCGGGTCCGGGGCGCCGCGCAACCCTGGCAGCGGGGCGACGGACTTCAGCGTGACCGTCACCTCGGTGCGGTACGCGCCGACCGCCTTGCCCGAGCGCAGCAGGAACGGCACGCCGGTCCACCGCGGCGTCTGCACCTCGAAGGTGACCTGGGCCAGCGTCTCCGTGTCGAGGCTCGGATCCACCCCCTCCTCGTCGGCGTAGGCCGGCAGCTCCCGGCCGTCGATGGTGCCCGCCGTGTAGCGCGCGCGATGGCTGGCGGCGACCGGGTCGCCGCCGAAGACGCGGGTGCTGCGGAGCACCTGCGCCGCGTTGGAGCGCAACTCGACCTCGTCGATGCGCGGCGGCGCCTCCATCGCCACGAGTGCGAGCACTTCGAGCAGGTGGCTCTGGATCATGTCGACCAGTGCTCCGGCCTTGTCGTAGTAGCCGCCGCGTCCCTCGAGACCGAGCGTCTCGTCGAACACGATCTCGACGCGTTCGACGCCGTCTGCGTTCCAGACCGGGTCGAGCAGGCGGTTGCTGAACCGCAGCCCGAGGACGTTGAGTACCGTCGACATGCCGAGGAAGTGATCGATGCGGAAGATCTGCTCCTCGGGCACCAGGCGGCCGAGGAGGCGGTTGAGCCCGCGTGCGCTTTCCTCGTCGCCGCCGAACGGCTTCTCGAGGGCGAGCCGCGTGCCCTCGGGCAGCTCCAGCGTGCGCATCGCGCGGCAGACGTCGATGGTCACCGCGGGCGGCAGGGCGAAGTACACGATCGGGGTGCCGCTGCAGGCGTCGAGGAGGCCCTGCAGCTGCTCCGGGTCGGTGGCGTCCCCGGCCAGATAGCGGCTGCCGGCGAGTTTGCGCTCGATGCCCTCCCCCGCGTCCGCGTCGGCGAACGCGGCGCGGACGACCTCCTGCCACTCCTCGTCGGTCATCTCGTCCCGGCTCGAGCCGAGGATCTCGATGTCGTAGTCGGAGGTCGCCAGCAGGCTCGCGAGCCCTGGCAGCAGGAGCCGCTTGGTGAGGTCGCCGGCCCCGCCCAGGATGAGCATGCTGGAAGTCGCCATGCCGGAAGCGTAGGACGGCGGTTGCCGCGCCACACCTCCGGCCGGAGACCGTTGACTCGGGCGTGCCGCCGACTCAGACTGAGCGACGCTCTCCGGCGGGCCGGCGGCCTCCCCGCTTCGGGCGCAGGAGAGCGCTCGGATGCGATCCGCCGAATCGGTTGGCGAAGTCCTCTCCTATGCGCGCCGCCGTGCGCCGGATCAGCGGAGCCAGCCGACCGAGATCCTCGCGGCCGAGGTGGGTCACCACACCCACCGCCGCTGGAGTGGCCCCCCGGCCCTGGGGCACGATCGCGGCGATGGCGAACGCCCCCAGCGTCATCTCCTGCCGGACGACCGAGTACCCCAGCTTCCGGACCTCGGCGAGCCGCTCACGCAGCCGGACCTCGTCGGTGACGGTGTGCACCGTCTCTCGCGACAGCGGCGCCGCGAAATATTCACCCAGTGGCTCGTCGTCGAGGGAGGCCAACAGGGCGTTACCCACGGCGGTGGAGTGCAGCGGTAGCCGGGCGCCGATTCGCACGAGCGTCGGGAGAGCGGAGACGCCGGCGACCCGGACGATGTAGAGAGCCTCTCGGCGCGAAAGAACCGCGACGTGTGCGTTCTCGCCGGTGGCGTCGTACAGGGTCATGAGGTGGGGCAGGGCGGCTTCGCGGAGCTGCACGACCTGCGAATACTGTCCCAACTCCCACAGCCCCACGCCGACGCTGTAGGTGCCGTCAGGATTCCGGTCCACCAGCCCCTCGTCCACAAGTTCGGTGACGAGTCGATGAACGGTGGATCTCGGCAGGCCGGTGCGCTGCGTGAGCGCCCCGAGTGTCAGTTCGAAGTCGTTCTCGCTGAAAGCGTTGAGGATCGTGGCGATCCGGTGAATGAGGGATTCCCCCAGCGTGCCTGTGTTCCCCGCCACTGATCTTTCCTCCTGTCCCACTGAGCAGGATACGCGCGTTGACCGCTCGGGGAGCCCCTCGAACAATGAGCACGCCACGGGGTCCGTGCGCCGCACAGCACTATCAATGGAGATGGACATGAATCAACGACGACTCACAGTGTTGGCCGCGCTCGCGGCGGCCACCCTCGCGCTCTCCGGATGCTCAGGCGGAGGCGGCGATACCCCAACGGGCGACGGCGAGGGGACGGCGGAAGGCACCCTGCGGGTCGGCCTCATCTCCGCCAGCGCCGGCGCGTTCGCGTTCCAGGGCGAGAAGCTCAAAGAAGGCGTCGAGTTTGCGCTCGCCCAGCAGGGCGACCAGGTGAACGGCACCCGGATCGAGCTTGTGACCGAGGACGAGGGCACCACGACAGCCGAGGCGCTCACCGCTGCCCGCCGTCTCGTTCAGCGGGATCCGGTCGATGTCATCATCGGCCCGACCGGAAGCGCCACATCGGTCGCCGTCGCCGAGGAGGTGGCCGACCGGGACCTCGCCACCGTGATCCTGCCGCTCGCCCTCACTGACGAGCTCACGTCGGAAGCCCTGCGCCCGAACCTCTTCCGCGTGCAGACGACGGCAGCGCAGGCGAACGGACCGTTCGGCACCTACGCGGCAGAGGAACTCGGTTACAAGCGCATCGCGGTCCTCGCCACGGACTTCCCCGCCGGTCGCGACTCGGCTGCCGCCTTCTCCGCCGCCTTCGAGGACGCGGGTGGCGACGTGGTCACCGAGATCTTCCCCCCGCTCGGGCAGGCCGACTTCGGACCGTTCTTCTCGCAGATCGACACGGGCTCGATCGACGCCGTCTATGCCTGGTTCTCCGGACCCGACGCCGTGAAGTTCGTCAACCAGTACGACAGCCTGGGTCTGAAGGAGACCACGCCCCTCATCGGCTTCGCGGGCCTCAATGAGGAATTCATCCTGGAGCAGGTCAATCCCGCCGCCGTCGGGGCTGTCACCGTGACGCCGTACACCCCTTTCATCGAGGAGGAGGCCAACACATCCTTCGTGGAGGCGTACACGGAGGAGTTCGGTGAGGCTCCGGCCCTGCCCGCCGCCAACGCGTGGGTGGCGGTACAGGCCATCCACGCCGCGCTGGAGGGCCTCGACGGTCCGTACACCGGCGACCGTGAGGCTTTCAACGAGTCGCTCGCGGGCATCCAGATCGACACCCCGCGCGGACCGATCTCGTTCGACGACAACCAGCAGGCGATCACGAACCTCTACATCACCGAGACCGCCATCACCGGCGGCGTCATCGGCAACAAGGTGAGGACTGTGCTGGAAGAGGTGGCCCAGTGAGCACCGGCGCCCACCCGGACTTCATCATCTCGGACGGCCTCGAGTTCGTGGGCTACCACGACCTCGAGGGCCGCCCGGCCTTCAAGATGGCGCTGTGGCCGAGCGGCGACCGCTGGTACATGTACCTGGGCCACTTCTGGCACCGCGGCTGGACCGTGCTCGACGTAACCGACCCGGCTAACCCCGAGTTCGTCAACTGGATCGACGGCCCCGCCAACACCTGGACCCTCCAGGTCCAGGCTGCCGACGGGCTCCTCGTCACCGCGCTGGAGAAAATCGGCGGCCCGTTCGCGGAACGGGCGAAAATCTGGGGCGGCAACCCAGAGGCGGACAATGACGAGGGCGTGCTGTTCTGGTCACTGGAGGATCCGACGACGCCGCGGCTGTTGAGCCACTTCCGCACCGGGGGCAACGGCACGCACCGCAACTACTACGTGGGTGGGAATCGCGCCTACCTCGCAGCGAACATGGAGGGCTACCGCAGCAACATCTACGTGTCGCTCGACATCAGCGATCCGTCCAATCCGGTCGAGGTGGGGCGCTGGCACTTCCCCGGCCAGTGGATCGCCGGTGGCGAGACGCCGGAACACGACCAGTACCTGCACGGGCCGGCCTACGTGCTCGGCGATCGGGCTTACCTGCCGTACGGACGCGCGGGCGCGGTGGTCCTCGACATCTCGGATGAGCGGAACCCCAAGCAGATCGGGCACATCGACATCGGCAGCTTCGGCAGCATCGTGGGCACCCACTCGGTGCTTCCGCTGCTTGAGCGGAACCTCGCCATCGTCACCACGGAGGCCATTTACGAGGAGGAGCGCGACCCGATGAACCTCGTGTTCACGGTCGACCTCACCGATGAGACCCGGCCGAAGCCGATCGCGGCGTTCCCGACGCCGGTGCCGCCCGCCGAGCTCGGCATCGCCGATTTCCATGATCTGGGCGGCAAATTCGGGCCGCACAACATCCAGCTGCCGCATTCGCTGCCCTGGATGGCGGAGGTGGGCGACCACGTCCACATCACCTATGAGAGCGGCGGGATGTGGACCTACGACATCTCGAACCCGGGGCTGCCTCAGCCGCTGGAGTACTTCGTTCCCAGCGCACCGGCGGAGCGCCGAGGGGCGCTGCCGAAGAACCTCGAGACGCAGACCGAGGACATCGTCGTGGACTCCCGCGGCTACATCTATCTGAGCGACAAGAATCATGGGATCTTCATCCTCCGCGACCGGCGACACTCGCCGGCCACCGAGGAGGGGTGATGCTCCGCATCGCCCTCGACGGTCTCTCGTTCGGGTCTCTGCTGTTCATCGCGGCAATCGGGATGTCCCTGAGCTTCGGGGTCCTGCGGCTCGTCAACCTGGCTCACGGCGGTCTTTTCATGCTTGGCGCGTACCTCGCCAGCAGCCTGCTGTCCTGGCCGGGCGGATGGGTCACCGCGATTTTCGGCTCCGCCGTCGCCGTCGGCCTGCTGGGGCTCGCGATCGAGCGTGGCCTGCTGCGCTACTTTCGGACCAACCACCTCGCACAGGTGCTGATCACCCTTGGCATCGTGTTCATCCTCCACTGGCTGACGCTGGCGGTCTGGGGCGGGGCGCCACTCCTGTCCGCGCCGCCCGAGATCGTGAGCAGCGGAGTCTCGATCAGCGGCCAGCAGTACCCGGTCTACCGACTGGCCCTCATCGGGTTCGGCCTGGTGATGTTCGTCGCGATTTGGCTGGTGTTCTCGCGGACGCGCTACGGCGCCATGGTGCGCGCCACTGTCGACGACGAGCAGATGGCGCGCGGAATCGGACTCCGCAGCGAGCTGATCGGCGCGACGGTCTTCGCGGTGGGGGCCGCACTCGCCGGGATGGCCGGCGCGATTGGCCTGCCCTATCTGGGTGCATATCCGGGCCTCGACGGGGAGGTGCTGCTGTTCTCACTGATCATCATCATCATCGGAGGCGCCGGGAGCATCCTCGGCAGCTTCATCGCCGCCATCACCGTCGGCCTCATCAACGCCTTCACAGCGGCCTACCTCCCGTTCGTGTCCTCCTTCGTGCTGTTCGCGGTGATGATCGTGCTGCTGATCTTCCGTCCCTACGGCCTCCTCGGCCGGGAGATCGTCGCGTCGGTGCACCTCCCGCAGTCCGACGGGCTGGGCGGCAAGGCGATCGATGCGGTCGCCAAGCGGGTTGCCGCACTGAGGACGAGCGGGGGCCAGCCTTGACCCGCCGGAGACTGGCGGTCGTCGGAACCGCTCTCGCCGTGGCCGCCGCAGCGTCGGCTCCGCTCTGGCTGGGCGGCTACGAATTGGGAGTGCTCAACCTTGCGCTGGTGATGGGGCTCCTCGCCATCAGCACGAACATCGTGCTGGGCTTCGGCGGTCTCGTCACGCTCGGCCAGGGGGCGTTCTTCGGGCTGGGCGCCTACACGGCCGGACTGCTCTCCACCTACGCCGACGTGCGGGGATTCGCCGCCGTGGCGATCGCGGTGGCCGTCGGCACAGTCGCGGCGGGCCTGGTCGGCCTCGTGGTGCTGCGCAGCCAGGGGCTCTACTTCATGATGCTCACCATCGCCATCGCGCAGCTCCTCTACGCCGTTGCATTCCGCTGGCGGGAGGTGAGCGGCGGACCGGAGGGTCTGGTCGGGGTGTACTTCGGCCAGCCTGGCGACCTGTTCGACCGCCCTGAGTGGTTCTACGCGCTCACGCTCGTGTGCCTCGTCGTCTGCACGGTGATCGCGTGGCGGCTGCGGCACAGCCCCTTCGGCAGGTCCCTGATCGGCACCCGGGAGAACGCGGGAAAGATGGCGGCGCTCGGCTTCGACGTCCGTGGAATCCAGCTGCGGGCGTTCGTCGCCGCCGGCGCCATCGCGGCTCTCGCGGGCGCGCTCTTCGCCTACTACAACGCCTTCCTTGATCCGAGTGTCTTCGGGATCGACATGTCGGCGCTGGCGCTGATCATGGTGCTGCTCGGCGGATCCGGCACCATCGCAGGACCGATCATCGGTGCGGTCATCCTCACCTTCCTGCAAAGCTCACTCACGTCCGTCTCGTCGGCATGGCTGCTGATCCTGGGCATCGTGTACGTGCTCGTGGTCATCGTGGCGCCGCGGGGCATCGTGGGCCTATTCACGCGAGGCCGATCATGACCACTGATGCACTCACCATCCGAGGACTGCACAAGCGCTTCCGTTCTCTGCGGGTGATCACCGGGCTCGACCTCACGGTGGCCCAGGGCGAGCGCCACGTGATCTTCGGGCCCAACGGCGCCGGCAAGACCACGTTGTTCAACGTGATCAGCGGCCAGATCCGGCAGGAGCAGGGCACCATCCAGCTCTTCGGCGAACCGCTGGACCGAGTGCCGGTCTTCCGACGAGCCCGCCGGGGGGTCGTTCGCACGCAGCAGGTTTCCTCCGTATTCCGGGAGCTGACCCTCCGTGAGAATCTGGAATTGGCCCTGCAGGCGCAGACCGCCCACAGCACCGCGTTCCTTCCTCGACGTGGGGAGGGCACCCTCAGCGAGACCGTGAACGAGGTTCTCGAGGAGTGGTCATGGGGCGGCCGCGGGGACACCGTGGTGGGGACGCTGGCGTACGGCGAGCAACGGCGGGTGGAGCTTGCTACCGCACTGCTGCAGAAGCCTCGGCTGCTGCTCCTCGACGAGCCGATGGCTGGCCTGACCGAGCAGGAGAGCGATCGGATCGCGGAGACAATCGCCGCACTCGACCGCAGCATCTCTGTGCTGTTGATCGAGCACCACGTCAGCATCGCGCTTCAAATCGCCGACCGCGTCAGCGTCATGCACCAGGGGACCATGGTGGCGTCCGGGACCCCGGAGCAGATCTCCGACGACGAACTGGTCCGAGAGGTCTACCTCGGAACCTCGGCCGGCCACGAAGGACGGAACTGACATGCTCGAGATCGTCGACATCCATGCCAACCACGGCGACAGCTACACGATCCAGGGCGTCAGCATGTCCGTGGAGCGCGGCGCCTGCCTCGGCGTGCTGGGACGCAACGGGGCCGGGAAGACAACCCTCATGCAGAGCGTCCTGGGGCTGCATCCGGCTCGTGCGCAGCGCATCACGCTCGACGGCCGCGACCTGACGCGCGCATCGGCTCGGGATCGGATCCGGGCGGGGCTTGCGCTCGTGCCGCAGGGGCGCCGCATCTTCCCGACTCTCACCGTGGAAGAGAACCTGCGCGTCGTGCCTCCGTCCGAGGCCGGTCGCCTCGACATCGCCGACGTATATCGGAGATTCCCGCGACTGCAGGAGCGCAGGAGCAACATGGGCCACCAGCTGAGCGGCGGAGAGCAGCAGATGCTGGCGATCGGCCGGGCCCTGATGAGCGACCCGCAGTATCTCCTGCTGGACGAGCCGACCGAAGGGCTTGCCCCGACGATCGTGGCCGAGGTTGTGGATGTGATCCGGCGGGTGGTGTCCGAGGGCCGCGGGGTGGTCTTGGTCGAGCAGGGGATCCAGTTCGTACTGGACCTGGCCGACGACCTGGTCGTCATGGATCACGGCAAGGTGGTGCTCAGCGGCGGATCCGCACAGTACCGCGAGGACTCTGGCCCGCTGCTCACCCACTTGGGCATCTCCACGGGCACCCCCCGGTAGCGCGAGACGAGGGTCGACCCCGCAGCATCTCCGCGCTCTGCGCCTGGGGCGAGTCAAGCCCTGGGTTCCGGCGGGCTGTGGCCATGGCGGACACGACGGTGTCGGACGCTCTGGTCGAGCGCCTGCAGGTCTGGGGCGTCGACCGGGTGTTCGGCTACAGCGGTGACGGGATCAACGGGGTGATGGCGGCGCTCGACCGCACCGACGGGGCCGTCGCGCTCGTCCAGGCGCGCCATGACGAGAACGCCGCGTTCATGGCGGTGGGGCATGCCAAGTACACCGGCGGCGTCGGGGTGGTGGTGTCCACGCAGGGGCCCGGCGCCATCCAGCTGCTGAACGGGCTTTACGACGCGAAGCTCGACGGTGTGTCGGTCGTCGCCGTCGTCGGCCAGCAGGCGCTCAGCGTACTCGGCAGCGAATACCTGCAGGAGGTGAACCTGCTGCAGCTGTTCTCCGATGTCGCCGCCCAGTTCGTGCAGCAGATTTCCTCGCCGGAGCAGATCCCGCTGGTGATCGATCGCGCGTTCCGCACCGCGATCGCGACCCGCTCCCCCGCGGTCGTGATCGTGCCGGACGACGTGCAGAAGGCGCCGGCGGCGGAGCTGTCTCCGGAGCACGGCATCGGGGTGACGGCCGCTGGCGCCCCGCAGCCGCGGGTGATCCCCGCTGACCCCGACCTCGACGCCGCCGCGGCGGTGCTCAACGCCGGCAGCAGGGTGGCGTTCCTCGTCGGCCAGGGCGCCCGCTCGGCCGCGGCGGAGGTCGTCGAACTGGCTGAACGGCTGGGCGCCGGTAAGCGACGTCGCTGCTCGGCAAGCCGCATCTGGACGAGTCGCTGCCCTTCGCCGTCGGCACCATGGGCCACCTGGGCAGCACCGCGAGCGCCGACCTGTTCGGCCGCTGCGACACGCTCCTCATCGTCGGCTCCAACGATCGTGGACGGAGTTCTACCCTCCGCCCGGCGCGGCGCGCGCGGTGCAGATCGACCTCAATCCGCGCAACGTGGGGAACCGCTACCCGATCGAGGTGGGCTTGGTGGGCGACGCCGGCCCGACGCTTCGCCACCTCCTCGACCGCGTTCAGGGAGGTCGGGGCTCCGGGTGGCGCGCGGAGGTGGAGGAGTCGGTCCGCCGGTGGCGCGGGATCGCCGCGGAGCGCGCCGCGACGCCCGCCGACCCGCTCAACCCGGAGTCCGCGATCCGGGAGCTCGGCTCCCGGCTGCCAGCGGATGCGCAGCTCGCCCTGGACGTCGGCAGCGTCGTCTACTGGTACGCCCGCCAGCTGGTCCTCCCGCCGGGCGTCCCGGCGCATGTGTCGGGCACCCTCGCCTCGATGGGGTGCGGGGTCCCCTACGGGATCGCCGCGAAGTTCGCGGAACCGGCACGACCGGTCGTGGTGCTGACCGGGGACGGCGGCATGCAGATGACCGGCGTCGCCGAGCTGATCACTGTCGTCTCCCGGTGGCGGGACTGGGCCGATCTGCGATTCGTCGTGGCCGTGCTGAACAACGGCGACCTCGCCGAGGTGACGTGGGAGCAGCGCGAGATGGAGTCGGCGCCGCGCTTCCCGGAGAGTCAGGCGCTGCCCGACTTCCCGTACGCCGGGTACGCCGAGCTGCTCGGCCTGACGGGCATCCGGGTGACCGCGCCGGACGAAGTCGGCGCCGCCTGGGATGCCGCGCTGACCGCGGACCGCCCCGTCCTGATCGAGTTCGACCGACCCCGCCGTGCCGCTGCTGCCGCCCTTCCCAGCGGGACGCGAGAAGCTCGATCCCCTGCGGAAGGGGCTGCGTCAGGAGGGGACCGCAACGGCCCAGCGGGCCCTCAGGCTGCTGGAGGAGTACGCCGGCCATGAGGAGGACGCGGCGGCGGGAGGCTAGCCGCGTTCCCCCCGGATGCCCGCCACCCGCGCAGGCTCCGCGTACGCCGCGGCGAGCGACGCCAGGGACGGAGGCGTTGAGCCCGCTCGGGTTCGGCACCACCCACAGCTCCGCGCCGCCGAGTCGCTCCTCCTGGCGCCCCGGCCGCGCCTTCGGCCGGTGGAGCCCCGTCCGGTAGGCACCGATCCCGGCGACCGCGACGACGGCCGGCCGCCACTGCGCCACCCGCTCGTCCAGCGCGATGGCGCCGTCGCGGTACTCGGCCGCGGACAGCTCGTCAGCGCGCGCCGTCGCCCGCCGCACCAGGTTCGTGATGCCGATGCCGCGGTCGAGGAGGTGCCGCCGATCCTGATCGCGGAGCCCGTCGCCGGCCCAGATCAGGTAGTCGGTGATGCCGGCGGCGGCGAGTGCGGGATAGAACCGGTTGCCGGGGCGGGCGAACGGTGCGCCGGTCGCGGCGGTCCAGAGGCCGGGGTTGATGCCGACGATCAGCAGCCGCACGCCCGGCTCCCACAGGTCTGGGATGGTGCGGCCCCGGTACTGGAGCAGCTACTCAGGTGTGAAGCTCACCTCGTGCGTCCGCTGATCGCCGAGCTGGGCCGCCACCTCCCGATGTCCGTGGGCGAGGTGGGCACGCACGAGCTGCACCCGCGGGTGACGTGGGGGTGGCGCTCGTCGGCTTCACAGCGGCCTACGTGCGGACGATCCTCGACGTCGAGCGCACGGTGCGCGAACATTCGGAGGTCGGTCTGCTGGCCGCGCGCACCCGCCTCGCGAGCCCCGAGGACGACTGAGGCGGGGCCGTTCCGTTGCCCGCGCTCAGCCGGCGGAGGGCTGGTTGCGCGCCGCCGACCAGGCGAGGGCGTTGTTCGCCTGATCCTCGGTCAGCTCGGTCGTGCCGCCGCAGTTGGAGCAGGAGACGTAGAAGCGGCGACGGCCCACCGAGAAGAGCGGGATAAAGAAGAGCGAAAACTTGTTCGAGCGCTCGTACACGTCCTGGTTGGTGTGCTGCCCGCAGAACGCGCAGGTGAACGCGACGATGGTGAGGATCCGCTCGCGCGGGCTCATCCCGAAGATCAAGAACATCGCTCGACCGTACGGCGCACCCGCCGCCGACCGCGACGGGTTGACGGCGGGTGCCGGAACCGCGGGGGCTACTTCCGGGCGGGCTCCGACTCGTCGGCGGGCGTGCCCGGATCGGTCGCGTCAGAGGTGGCCGCGCCGCCGCCCTTCCCGACCCGCTCCGCTCCGCTCCGCCTCGAGGCGCTCGGCCTCGTCACCGCCGATGGCTTCGCCGCGGGCCACGAGCCCGGCGACGTCGGACAGCGGGATCTGCTTGAGGAAGAGGGAGAGCAGGAACGCGATCGCGATGAACGGGATGAGGTACCAGGACACCGGGGCGAGCGCGTCGGCGTACGCGGTGACGATGCCCTCCCGCACCGCGCCGGGCAGCTGGTTGAGCGTCTGCGGGTCGAGCGTCGCCGTCGCCGTGCCGGCGTCCTCCGGGCTGGCCCCCGCTGCGGTGAACACGTCCCGGAGGTTGTCGCTCAGGCGCGTGGTGAAGATGGTGCCGAACACGGCCACGCCCAGCGCGGCGCCCACCTCGCGGAAGTAGTTATTGGTGCTGGTGGCGGTGCCGATCTCGGCGGCGGGCACCGCGTTGTGCACCACGAGCACCACGACCTGCATGATGAGGCCGAGCCCGGCGCCGAACACGAACAGGTACACGCAGATCAGCCAGATCGGGGTGTCGGCGCTGAGGGTGGTCATCGCCCCCATGGCGGCGCCGGTGACGACCGTGCCGAGGATCGGGAAGATGCGATACCTGCCGGTCCTCGTGATCGCGAGGCCGGACGCGATCGATGTGCCGATGAGGCCCGCCATCATCGGCAGCATCAGCAGGCCCGACTCGGCCGCGGAGGTGCCCGACGACATCTGCAGGAAGGTGGGCACGAAGCCGATCGCGGCGAACATGCCGAGGCCAAGGGTGAAGCCGATGGCGGTGGCGTTCACGAAGATCGGGTTGCGGAACAGCGCGAGCGGGATGAGCGGGTCGGCGGCGCGAGTCTCGGTGATCACGAAGGCGAGGGCGGCGGCCAGCATGCCGACACCCCACGCCCACGTCGCGAACGAGTCCCAGCCGTATTCGGGGTCGCCGCCGAAGTCGGTGAAGAAGATGAGGCACGTGGTGGCGAAGGAGAGGAACAGTACGCCCAGCACGTCGATCGGCTTGGTCGCCTTCTTGCTCGGCAGAGTGAGAGCGACAAGCGTGATGACGAACGCCGCGATGCCGATCGGGATGTTGATGTAGAACGCCCACTGCCAGCTGAGGTGGTCGACGAAGTAGCCGCCGAGGAGCGGGCCGCCCACCGCGGAGAGGCCGAAGATCGCGCCGAGCGGACCGAGGTACTTGCCCCGCTCGCTGGCGGGGACGATATCGGCGATGATCGCCTGCGACAGGATCATCAGACCGCCCGCGCCGAGGCCCTGCAGCGCGCGGAACACGACGAAGCTCCAGAAGTCACCGGCGAAGGCGCAGCCGACGGACGCGAGCGTGAACAGCGCGATGGCGATCAGGAACAGGTTCCGCCGGCCGAGCACGTCGCCGAATTTGCCGTAGATCGGCATGACGATGGTGGTCGCCAGGAGGTATGCGGTGGTGATCCACACCTGGTGATCCACACCTGGTGCTCCACCCCGCCGAGCTGGCCGACAATCGTCGGCATCGCGGTGGACACGATCGTCTGGTCGAGGCTCGACAGCAGCATGCCGGCGATGAGCGCGGAGAAGATGATCCAGATCCGCCGCTTCGTCAGCAGCAGCGGCCCCTTGGCGGAGGTGGCGGGGACGGACATGGTGCTCCTTCGGTGGGGCAAGACCGGCTCCGAGTGCTGGTGTGGCAGGGGGGGGTCAGGCGCGGTAGACGGCGCGGGCCGCCGCAAGGGAATCGGCGGCGAGCTCCCGGAACGGGCTGGCATTGTCGGGAGCGAAGAACCGCTCGCACGCGCGGCGCATGAGCGCGGACACGGTGAGCACGGCCGCCTCGGCGCGCGGATCGCCCGCCCGCAGCCCCTCCCGCTCCTCGACGAGGGCGACCAGGCGACGGTCGAGCGCCGCCCCGCTGTTCATGAAGCGGCGCAGCACGTCGGGCTCGGTGGTGGTCGCCGCGATGAAGGCAGCCAGCTCGTCGGCGGTCACCGCGATGCGCTCGATCTCCGCCGCGGTGAGCGCGACCAGGTCGTCGAGGAGCCCGGCGGAGGGTTCCCCCGGCGCCCCGCCCCCGGCGACGAACCAGGCGACCACGTCGTCGTCGAGCGAGTCGTCGCCGTGGCCGACGACCGCGTCCTCCTTGGTGGGGAAGTAGTTGAAGAAGGTGCGACGGCTCACGCCCACCTGCTCGCACAGCTGCTCGACGGTGAAGCCGGAGAGTCCGTGCTCGGCGGTGAGCGCGCGCGCCGCGGTGGTCAGGCGGAGGCGAGTCGCCTGGCGTCGCCGCTCCCGCAGACCGATCGTTGCACTCTGCTCCACGGAGTGGATTGTTGCACTTCCATGCGCATAGTGCACGTCGACGCGGTCAGGGAACGACGACGACCTTGCCGCGCAGGTGCCCCTCCTCAAGCCGGCGATAGGCATCCGCGACCTGGTCGAGCGGGAAGATCGCCGTCACGGGCACGCGCAGCGCCCCGATCTCGGCGAAGGCGGCGAGGGTGCCCAGGGTGCCGAGGTCGGGCGCGCCGCGGCCCGCCCGGCGCACGCCGAATCGCTCCGCATCGCCCGCGTTGGTGTTGATGCGCTCCGGCGGGATGCCGAGGTCGAGGAACTGCTGGATCGACTCGTCGCCGTGCAGGTCGAAGGCCGCGGTCACCCCGCTCGGCGCCAGCTCGCGCACGCGGGCCGGCAGCTCGTGGCCGTACGGCACGGGATGCACGCCGACGGACCGCAGCCAGTCGGCATTGCCCGCGGAGGCACTGCCGATCACATGGATGCCGCGGGAGAGGGCGAGCTGGCAGAGGAGGGACCCGACCCCGCCTGCCGCCGCACTGACGACGATGACGTCACCGGCCCGCAAGCCCTGCGATTCGAGCGCATCCCA
The DNA here is from genome assembly GCA_025463675.1 of Naasia sp. Lineage (GTDB taxonomy): Bacteria > Actinomycetota > Actinomycetes > Actinomycetales > Microbacteriaceae > Naasia. The sequence goes on from JAODAX010000026.1 coordinate 29,496, forward strand.
GGCCGTCTGCCCGGCGAGGGCGAGGCCGCCCGCCACCGGCCACGGGATCGGCGCGGGCTTGACTGCGAGCATCGTCTCGCCGGCGACGACGTAGTCGGCGAGAGCGCCGTCCGGGACGCTGCCGAACACCTCCTCCCCCACCTGGAGGGCGTCCACGTCGGGGCCGACGGCGTCGACGACACCGGCCAGTTCCCGCCCGATCCGGCCCGGCAGGGTGACGCCGTACGCGGAGCCACCGCGGCGGCGCTTGTAGTCGACGGGGTTGAGGCCGGCGGCGCGGACGGCGACCCGCACCTGCCCGGGCCCGGGCTCCGGGCTGGGCTCGTCGGCGATTTCGAGGACCTCGGGTCCGCCGAAGCGGGGAAAGCGGACGACGCGGGGCATGCTCCGATCCTAGATTCGGCGGCCGGGCTGCCCGGCCGCCGACCCTTCAGCCGTGCGGCCGGACCTCGTTGTCGCGATCGGACCGGATCAGCGTCGGCTGCGCAACCCACTGGTGACCCGACCTACCCGCCGTGAAGTATTTCGACTGCCGAGAAGCTTGATGTGCCGGTCGAGTCGACGTAGCGTTGCCGACGATTCGGAAGAGGGGCAACGCATGACGCTGGAGGCCACGCCGGAGACGGATCAGGCAATCGCGCCGGTGGATACGGTAGCGACGCACTTGTGGGCGCCCTCCCGGTTTCGTCCTCCGCCCCGCCGAGCGGAACGGCGACCTGCTCGTCGTTCGTCCGGACGGCCAGGTCGTCGGCCGGGTCCGCGCAGAGGCGCACGGGCTCGTCGGGTACCCGATGCTCCCGGACTTCCCGCGTCTGGGCCCGTACTCCTCCGCCGCGGTAGCGCTCGAGCACTGCGCCGCGGCCCTCAACGGCCCACTTCCAAAGGGTCCTCCCGATGACCGACTCCCTCATCCCCTCGATCGTCGGAGCCGAGCCGTCGCTGCCGTGCCCCAACTGCGGCCGGTCCCTGGAGCGCGGCGGCAGCTCTTGGATGAGCTACTACTCGTGCCGGGAGTGCAACGAGCTGTTCCTGCCCTGAGCGGCGGACAGGCTCCCTGCGGTGCGGACGGGCCGACCGGAACTGGTAGTGTTGTCGGGCACTGAGGGCCTGTGGCGCAGTTGGTAGCGCGCTTCGTTCGCATCGAAGAGGTCAGGGGTTCGAATCCCCTCAGGTCCACAAAATGATGAAGGCCGCCCCACGGGGCGGCCTTCATCATCTGAGCACCTGAACTCGTCGAGAGAGCCGGGTGCCGGCCCTCTCGCCGCACCAGAAACGCCCTCGGCGCACCAGAAACAAATACCGCGCCGAGGTCGTTTCTACCGCGCCAGCTGTCGGGTGGAGCACCCAGCAGCACACCGAGCGGCGAGTTGCCCGCGGCTCAGACCGCGCGGCGGCGCCGGAGGACGTCGTTGAGGTCGATGATGCCCGGGGTGGCGTCGTCGAGGCTGCCCATGGCGGCCCAGCCGTCGGCGGGCCGGGTCGGCAACACGGTGACCTCGGGGCTGAACTGCGCCGCGCGGAGGGCCTCCTCCGCTTTCGCGGCGGCGATCTTCAGCGACTCGTCGACGGTGACGCGTGCGACGGGCCGCGCGACCTCGGGCGTCTCGTCGGTCGCCTCCCGCCGGGAGAGGTAGAGCGGCTTCGGCAGCGGGACCGGCGTCCAGGTGGGACGCTCCGGCTCGCTGCGCTGCCAGTCGACGAAGCTGTGCACAGCCGGTGCGACCGTGATGGTGCGGTCGACGGCCGAGCTCGCGCGGCGCGCGGCGGCGACGGTCGCGATGCGCTGCAGGGCGGCGAGCGAGCCGAACGCCCCCACCGTGGCGGCCACGACGTAGAGCCAGGTGCCGCCGGCGAGAACCTCGGCGACCCCGAACACGGCGCCGGCGCCCGAGGCGAGGAGGAGCACCGAGGCGAGCAGTCGGCCGCGGCGAAGCCGGCTGCCGGCGAGTTCGGAGACGGCGGCGGCCTTCTGCTTCGGGGACCGGCGTGCGCGCGAACCGCGGTCGAGGGCGCGTGCTGCGGCGGCTTCGCGGGCGCGCGCGACCGCCTCTGCCTGCTGAGCGGCCTGGCGGAGTGCCCGGTGCTGTTCGGCGATGCTGCGGGCGTTCGCTTCGGCGCGGACCTCGGACGGCGCTTCGGCGGTCTCGGCGAGAACGCGGAGTGTCTGCTGGAGGCGGACGGCGTTGCGCTCGGTGGCCAGGTACTGCCGCCGGCGCATCCAGGTGGGCATCAGATAGACGAGCCAGAGCACCGCGGCGAGCGCGATGACGATGCCGCCTCCCGCACTCTCACCGCCCATGTCGCAACGGTAGGGCGACACGCGCGGCGGGCCCCGGATTTGCGGGGCGTGTCCGGCGAAGGAAGTCCGCTCCTACCAGGCGGGGAAGGGTCGGGCGGCGGCCGCCCGGTCGACGTCCGGGATGTGCGCCGCGTCAACGGGTGCTTCGCCCGCCTTCCAGCGGCGGAGCACCCCGTCGCGGAGCTCCTCCGCGACGAGGGCGAAGCAGAAGTGGTCCCGCCAGTCGCCGTTGATGTGGATGAACCGGCGGCGCAGGCCCTCGTAGCGGAACCCGAGCTTCTCCACCACGCGCAGCGACTTGTCGTTCTCCGGCCGGATGCAGATCTCCATTCGATGCAGCCCGAGCTGCTGAAAGCAGTAGTCGGTGGCGAGCGCCACTGATGCCGGCGTCGCGCCGACACCCGCGACCCGCTCCGCGATCCAGTAGCCGATCGACGCGGACGACGTGGACCCGTACGTGATGCCGGACACGTTCAGCTGGCCGGCCAGCTCGCCGTCCACCTCGATGATGAACGGCAGCCCCTGCCCGGCGCGCGCGTTGGCCTGCAGGGCGCGGATGCTGCCTCGCGTGTCGAAGCTCATCGCGCCGCGCGGGTTGGTGGCCTCCCACTCCCGCAGCCAGCCGCGGTTGTCGAGCAGCTCGCGCTCCAGCGCGCGCGCGTCGCGCAGCCGGATGGGCCGGATCAGCGTCCGCCCGTCCCGCAGGGTGGGGATGATCGCCACCGCTATTCGTCGATCGTGCCGACGAAGCTTCGCAGCCAGGGACGCAGCTCCGGACCGAGGTCCTCCCGCTCGCAGGCGAGCTGCACGATGGCCTTGATGTAGTCGATCTTGTCTCCGGTGTCGTAGCGGCGGCCCCGGAAGACGACGCCGTAGACGCCGCCGCTGGCCTCGTCGGCGGCGAGGACCTGCAGAGCGTCGGTCAGCTGGATCTCGCCGCCCTTGCCTGGCTCGGTCTGCTCGAGCACGTCGAACACCTCCGGCTTCAGCACGTAGCGGCCGATGATGGCGAGGTTGGACGGTGCGTGTTCCTTGGCCGGCTTCTCGACGAGGCCGGTGATCCGGACGACGTCCTCCTCGTCGGTCGCCTCGACCGCGGCTGCGCCGTAGAGGTGGATCGAGTCGGGGTCCACCTCGAGGAGGGCGACGATGGTCGCGTTGCGCTTCTGCTGCTCCTCGATCATCCGCGAGAGCAGCGGGTCGCGGGCGTCGATGAGGTCGTCACCGAGGAGTACGGCGAACGGCTCGTGGCCGACGTGCATGCGGGCCCGGAGCACCGCGTGGCCGAGGCCTTTGGGGTCGCCCTGGCGCACATAGTGGATGTCGGCGAGGTCCGTGGACTCGTTGACGCGCTTCAGCTTGGCGAGGTCGCCCTTCGCCTCCAGCGTGTACTCGAGCTCGGCCACCCGGTCGAAGTGGTTCTCGAGCGCGGTCTTGTTGCGCCCCGTCACCATCAGCACGTCGGTCAGGCCGGCCGCGACTGCCTCCTCGACGACGTACTGGATGGCCGGCTTGTCGACGACCGGCAGCATCTCCTTCGGCATCGCTTTGGTTGCTGGGAGGAAGCGGGTACCCAGACCGGCGGCAGGGATGACCGCTTTGGAGATCGAAGCCATAGGGGTAAGGCTATCGGGACGCGCCGCCTAAGATCGTTGCATGTCCGCCGACCTGAGCCCCCAGAAGCGGGCTCTTCGCGCGGAGTTGCGGGAGCGGCGTCGCAATCTCACCTCGACGGAGCGCGAGGCGGCCGCCGCGGGCCTGACCCGGAATCTGATCGCGCTCACTCAGCAGATCGGGGCGCGCTCGGTGTCCTGCTTCCTGTCCTCCGTCGACGAGCCGCAGACGCGACCGTTTCTCGAGTGGGCCAGGAGCAAAGGCATCCGGACGCTGCTGCCGATCGCGCGCAGCGACGGCCTGCTCGACTGGACCCGCTACACGGGCGAGGACGAGGAGATCGGACTCGCCGGTGTGCCGGAGCCGGTCGGCGACCTGCTCGGTCCCATCGCGATCAACGACGTGGACCTGATCTTCGTGCCCGCCGCGTCCGTCGACCAACAAGGTGTGCGGCTCGGCTGGGGCCGCGGCTACTACGACAAGACGCTCGGTTCGATGGAAAAGTGCCCGCCGGTGTACGCGGTAGTGTTCGACACTGAGGTGGTCGACGAGGTGCCGCGGGAGCGCCACGACCAGCCGGTGAATGGGGCGGTCACGCCAGCCCGCATCCTGGCCTTCCCCCTTCCGTCCCGGTCCTGAGACCTCCCCGGTCCTTCCTTTCCTCGGAGTTCGCATGCCCACCTATTCGTATAAGTGCACCGCGTGCGGCAACGCCTTCGACATCCAGCAGTCGTTCACGGACAACTCGCTGACCACCTGTGAGGTCTGCGGCGGCACGCTGCGGAAACTGTTCAGCGCCGTAGGCGTGACTTTCAACGGCTCCGGCTTCTACCGCACCGATTCCCGCGCGAAGTCGTCCGAGTCGTCGTCGAGCGGATCAGACTCGTCGTCCGACCCCAAATCCTCCGGATCGTCCGACTCCAAGTCCTCCGGATCGTCCGACTCCAAATCCTCCGGATCGTCCGACTCCAAATCCGCCGGATCGTCCGGTTCGGGATCGTCCGGTTCCGGCTCCTCCGGCTCGGACTCTTCCGGTTCGGGCTCGTCCTCGCCGGCGAAGAGCGGAGCCGCCTCGTGACCGCGAAGTCTGGTGGGATCCTCAAGGGCTTCAAGGAGTTCATCCTGCGCGGGAACGTGATCGAGCTCGCGATCGCGGTCGTCATCGGCACCGCCTTCACCGCGATCGTGAACGCCCTCGTCGCGGGCATCTTCAACCCGGCGATCGGCGCACTGTTCAACGCGGAGAGCCTCACTGACGCGCTCGACGTGGGCATTCCCACCACCGCCGGCGGCACCGCGGTCATCAAGTTCGGTGTCGCAATCGCCGCTCTCATCCAGTTCCTGATCATCGCGGCGACGGTGTACTTCGCCCTGGTGCTGCCGATCAACCACCTGAAGAAGGTGGCCTTCGCGAAGCAGCGGGCGGACGAGGCAGCGTCACCGGCCGACGTCCCGCCGACGGAGGCGGAGTTGCTCGGCGAGATCCGCGACCTGCTCGCGGCACGCGCCGACGCGGAGCTGCCGCCGACGACAACCGGCAAGCACGCGATCATCACGACCGCCGACTCACCTGCCTGAGGCCCCGACCCTCGACGGGCAACGCTCCGGCCTCACAGCATCGTCACACCGTTGCCGTGGGGTCGGAGCCGTGCCGTTCGACCGTGACGGCCGGCGGCTACCAGTGCGGCGGGACGTCCCGGCGCAGGCGCTCATCGTTGCCCTCGCCCCCGTCCACCTCATCGGCGTCCTCCGCGGCGCGCTCGATGCGGTCCGGCAGCTGGGGCGCCGGGTCGCTGCCCGGCACCGGCTCGGTGCGCACACGACGGCGGGGGCGGTTGTCCACGCCCCGACCCTAACCCGCCGGGTCAGCCGGCGATGATCGGGATGGCTTCGGTCTGCGGGGCGAGATGCTTCGCGCCGAGCGCGATCCCGATCCGCAGCGCGACCGCGCCGGGGTCGGCGAACAGCTCGAAGCTGTGCACCCGCAGATAGTGCCAGCCGAGCCGCTTCAGCTGCTCCGGCCTCAGCCGCAGCGCTTCGCGGAGGCTCATCCCGCTCTGGGTCGCGTCCGTCTCGATCGCGATCGCCTTGCCCTGGTAGGACGCGACGAGTCCGAGCCGGCCGCGATAGTCGAGCTCCGTGTCGAGACCGAGCGCCTGCAGGCGCCGCGCCAGGTCGACGAGCATCGCGTCGGCGTTCTCCGCCTCGTGGTGCGAGGCGGATCGCGCCTCCGCCTCCATGAGCACCTCGCGGAGGGCGACCACACCATGGTGAATCCGGTCCGCGGAGAGATCCTCCGGCCGGAAGCAGGACACGATCACGAGCGAGCGCCGCGCCCGCGTCACGGCGGACGCGAGCAGGCGGTCGCCGCCCGGAGTGCCGAGGGGACCGAAGTCGGACAGCATCCGTCCGTGCGGCGTGCGGCCGTAGCCGATCGAGAGGATCACGCGGTCGCGGCTCAGCGCCACCGCCTGCTCGAGGGTCGCCACCATGAACGGCTCGGCACGCTCCTTGAGGAAAAAGTCGGTCACCTCGACGCGGCGGGCGACAGCGCGCAGCACCGCGGCCTGGACCCGCACGGCGTGCTTGTGGCTGGCGGTGACGACGAGCAGCGACTCGGTGGGGCGGTTCACCGCGTGGTCGAGCACCAGCTCGACCACGCGGGCGACCTCGGCGTCGACGCTCTCCACCGACTGCGAGTCCGCGTCGGGCAGGCCGTGCCCGTCCTCCACGTAGTCGAGCACGAGGCTCGGCCGACCGAGGAAGCTGCCCGCCCACGGCAGCGACTGGATCTTCCCGCCGTAGAAGCGCCGGTTCACGAGCTCAGCGAGATCCTGGCCGCCCGCGCGGTAGCTCCGGGTGAGCTCGAGGGTCGGCAGCAGCTCGCTCAGCTTCGACAGCGCGGAATCGGCGTGCCGCTCGTCGAGCTCCCCCTGGGTGTGCGCGGCGACGAGCGTCTCGCTCGTCAAGTCCTGCACGGCGATGCGGAACTCGGCGGGTGTCTGCGTCACCGGGTCGCCGAACAGCACGGTCTGCCGCGCCCGGCGGATGGAGCCGAGGCTCTCGGCCACGCTCACCGCGCCGGCGTCCAGCAGGAACACCGCGTCGAAGGGGATCTCGTCGGAGATGCCCCACACGTCGTACGGCGACGCGAGCCAGACCGGGGCGACGAGCCGGGAGAGGTGCGGCGCCGCGCGGTGCAGGCGAGTCGCATCCGCATCGGAGCCGCGCAGCAGCTGCTTCAGCCGGTCCGCTTCATCCGGCCAGTCGGCGATACCGATCTTCCAGGCTTCGGCCAGGGCCCAGGCGAGCCGGCCCGAGTTGCCGGCGGCGTGCGCCTCGTCGACGAGCCGGAAGTCGCCCTCCAGCCGGTCCAGCACGCGAGTGTTCGCGCCGAGGAGGGCCTTGTCGGTGGCGAGCATGCGCTCGAGCACGCTCGACCACCAGGCCAGCTCGAGCTCCACCCCGACGCGGTCCTCCGGCACGTGCCGGCGGGCCAGGTCGTCGAGCAGCGGATCCAGGTCGAGCGCACGCAGCGAGGTGACGAGGGCGGTGCGCTCCTGCAGGTTCTGCAGCACCTCGGAGTCTTTCGCCAGCTCCGCCACCCGGGCGGCCAGCTCGGCGACGGGCAGCGACGACAGTGAACTCGGCGTCGACGCGACGCCGAGCGGCTCGTCGAGCGCGGCGAGATCCGCGGCGACGCGCTGGAACGCGACCTGCACGTCGCCGATGCCGCCCGGCACCTCCGGCGTGACGCCGGAGGTGACGAAGCGCTGGTAGAGCACCCGCTGCTGCTGGATGCGGATGAGCGCGTCGTGCAGGTCGGCCACGTGCACGCCGGGGCGCACATACTCCTTGGCGAGCTTGCGCAGCCGGCGCCGGTTGCCGCCGCTCATCGCCTCGGCGTCGCGGCGCGGGCCGGTCGCAGCGATCAGCTCACCGAGCGAGCGGTCGAACACGACCGGCTGGAAACGGTCGAGCGTCTCGCGGATGTCGAGCAGCAGCCGCAGGTAGATGCCTAGTTCGGCGATGCTCTCGAAGGGCCGCAGCCGGGTGCGGCCGATCAGCTCCCCGGCGCGCTCGAGCAGCAGCGGCAGATCCGTGGTGGACAGCCGGCGGGCGATGGTGTGCGCGTTGACCGCTGCGGCGGAGGTGGCGAAGTTGGCGCCGTACCAGGGCGAGTCGCCCGGGCCGTAGCGGAACTCACCGAGCGCGGCGGCGCGGGTCAGGGTCGCCGCCGCGGTGGAGCGGTCGCCGGCGAGCGCGTCCATCGCGCGGTCGGTGAGCCGGGAGGTGGTCTGCGGCGGGTCGGTCAGCAGGGACAGGCGGGCGAGCTCGGCGACGGCGTCTAGCGCGGAGACGCCGAGCACCGGGTCGCGCCGGGAGAGGGCGTCGCGGTAGTCGAGCAGCACCGAGCGCAGGCGGACGAGCGCATCGTCGACTTCGGCCGTGCTCTTCTCGGTCGCCTTCTCGTTGCGGCTGATCGCCTGGATGACGTCACGCCGGACCGAGCGGGGCGCGATCGCGACTCCCGGGAGACCCGTCTCGGTGAGCCGCTCGGTGACCGCGGCGAGGCTCGCGTGGCGCGGGCTCACGACGAGGACCCGCTTGTGCTGCGCGACCAGGCAGCCGAGCGCATTGACGATCGTCTGCGTCGCGCCGGTGCCCGGCAGCGTCTTCACGACGACCGAGTTGCCGGCCGCGATCTGGGCGACCACGAACTCCTGCTCCGGGTCGGCGTCCAGCACGAGGGTGTCGCTCGACGGCGGTCGGTCGTCCTGCGACACCGGGTCGGCCGCGGTGTAGCTCTCGCTGATCCGCCAGCGCGCGGTCGGGTTGCCGGCCAGCGCGTCGATGACGGGGTGGTCCAGGTCGTCCGCGTCGGCGAGCATCGGGGTCGCGATGTCCGCGAAGGAGGACGCGACGAGCCGCGGGTGCACGGAGAACCAGGCGAGGTGCGAGGTCAGGTCGCGCAGCCGGTCGATGGCGGCCTGCGGCTTGAAGGTGTTGCCGGTGCCCGCCAAGGCGACGAACTCGGCGGGGTCCAGCGGGATCGAGTAATGCTCGGCCATGGCGCGGGCGAGCGCCGGATTGAGGAACGGGGCGCCCTTCAGCCGCAGTTCGAAGTCGCGGCCGTAGCGGCGCAGGGCCAGCGGGCGCAGGAGCAGCGGCGCGCGGAACTCCTTCTTCTCGTGCTTCCACTCGACGATGCCGATGGCGAGGTGGATGGAGTCGATGCTCCGCGTGGAGACGAGCTCCACGCCCTTCGCCGTCATGTTCGATGCGGCGATGCTCGCGGTGCGGAAGGCGAGGTCGTCCCGGATGAGGCTCGACAGCAGCGTCGTCTTGCCGGTGATGAATTGCGCCAGGCCGCCGGGGTGGGTCGTGCCGAGTTCGATGCGCGTGCGCGGCGAGTCCACGAAGTGCAGCAGGGGCGAGGGCCCGCCGATGCCGGCCAGTTCGCCCCGCCAGCGCTCCCAGGAGGGCACCGCGACATTGACGGGCGTGACGCGTCCGTCGCCGACCGAGACCGAGTCGGGTCGGGCCGGGGCAATCGGGACCGACACGACGGAGGGTGAGGGCGCCGCCCCCTCATCATGCTTCCTGCCGACACGCGCCACGCGTTCAGAGTAGGCGGCGCACCTCGCGAAACCCCGGACATCCGGCGGGTTTCGCGAACCCCGGATGGGGGGTGTGTCGCGCGCATCACCGGCACGCGGGCGACTGCTCAGGAGCGGTCGACGGGCGTCTGCGCGATCTGGTCGAAGACGGTGGCGAAGATCCAGCCGGCGAGGGCGGACGCGCCGTTCACGCTGACGACGACGATCGCGATCGCGACCCACATGACCACCGCTCGCCCGGCACCGCGGCGCTTCGTGAGGACGCCGCGGCCGATCGCGTAGCCGGAGGCGCTGAGGAAGGTTCACGCCGAGTGGAAGGGGCGCGGCACGCCGCGCTCGCGCAACACCGCCAGTCCCGGTAGGCGAAGAACGCCACCAGCCCGTACGCCCCCCACCCCCGAGCACGGCGAGCAGATAGCCGGCGAGGCGAGGACCGGGAACTGCGCGGGGTCGGTCTCACCGCTGACCGGGTCGAGGGCGACCATCGAACCGCCGTCGGCGAAGAGCAGCCCAAGCGGCGGGATCAGCGGCACGAGCCGCAGCAGCCAGATCCGCGGCGTCCGCCAGCCGTCTCCGGCGGCACCCGGGCCCGACCTGCCGGTTTCCGTCCCTATCGCGCACAGGAATGGGGACGGAAAGCGGCAACTCGGCGGTGGTCAGAGCCAGGCGAGACGGTCGCCGTGCGGGGACGCGTAGGCGAGCGGGCGATCGTCGAGGGTGAGCACGCACGCCATCGCGAGGTCGGCGGGCGGCGCGGTGTCAGGCTCCAGATCCGGCAGGACGCCGACCCGCTCGAGGGTGATCGAGCGGCAGCCGAGCTCGCGGACCCGATCCCGGAACGCCTGCCGGCGAAGCCCGGGCAGGTAGACGAGGGTGCCCGCCGCGAGGACCACCGGGGTGAGCCCCTCCGGCACCGCGGCGACGGCGTCCGCCAGCGCGTCGACCGCGTCCCCGGCGACGATGGGCGGCGGGTCGCGGCGCACGATCTCGATGGCCGCGCGGGTGCGGGCGAGCCGCTCCGACTGCCCCGGCCAGACGAGCAGCTCCAGCCAGCGGGCGTCATCGCTCGCCGTGACGTCGAGGGGCGTCAGGTCGATCCCCCGCCGCCACCGGATGTCGGGCATCGCTTCCGGGATTGGCGGGTTCCCCTCGGTGGCGCACTCGAGGGTGAGGGACGCTTCGCCCAGCTGCACCCCGTCGTAGCGGTAGGCGTACCGGTCCGGAACGAGGGTCAGGCCACCCGCCGCACCCACCTCGATGAGGGCGATCGGACCGGGCACGAGGGCCAGGGCGGGCAGGAAGGCGGCGGCGCGGCGCGGCTCGTTCGTCTGCAGGTGGCGGCGCGTTGCGACGGCGGCGAGCGCCGGAGCGCGGGTGAGCATCCAGCGACGGAACGTCGACCAGTCGGACAGCGACGCGCCGAGCAGCCGAGCGCAGGCGAACACCAGCGGCGGGTACCGCTTCTGCTCGGGCAGCCGGTCGATCATCCGCAGCGCATCGACGTCGCCGGCCACGCCGCGCGCCCACTCCGCGTAGACGGAGGACTCCCCCTCGGCCTGATCGGCGAAGCCCAAAAAGCGGTCGGCGGTAGAAGTCACCTGCCCATCTTCCCGCGCTCAGGGATCCGCCGGGCCGCATTCTGCCCGCGTACGGCAGCAAACGGCCCCGTCCAAGCCGGGAACGACCCGAATCCGTGCACGGATCGATGCGGATAGGGATGGTCCGCGGGCGCTCCCCGCCGGTGATCAGGCGCGGCGGGAGACCGTGACCGTGAACTTCGGCGTGCGCGCCACCTGACGCGTCTTCCCCACCATGCGCGCGAGCATCGGCCGGTAGGCGAGCGAGGAGTTGTACACGGTCCAGAGTTCGCCGCCGGGCGCGAGCGCCCGCGCCGCTTCCTGGAACAGGCGGTGTGCGACTCCGGTGTGCACGGTCGTCCCGGTGTGGAACGGCGGGTTCAGCAGCACTAGGTCGGCGGACGCGTCCGCCTGCTGGGCCAAGCCGTCGTCGCGGCGCACGATGAGCGCCACGCCGTTCGCGGCGGCCGTCTCCCGCGCCGAGGCGACCGCCGCGGCCGACGTGTCCGTCGCCAGCACCTCGAGCCCGGGTCGCCGGCGAGCGAGCATCGCGGCCAGGATGCCGGTCCCGCACCCGAGGTCGACCGCGGTCCGGGCGTCCGGCTTCATTTCGTCGAGGAAGCGCAGCAGCTCGCGCGTGCCGACGTCGAGCTTCGGACCCGCGAAGACGGCGCCGTGCGCCACGACCCAGATGCCCAGCTCGTCGACGAAGGCCCGCCGCGGCCAGGTGGGCGGGCTCGGCTGAGGCTGGCGCGCGAGGAGCACGCGCGACTTCTGCCGGCCGAGCGACGCACGCACGTCGCCGAAGTGCCGGCCGAGCACATCGTTCATCGCATGCGAGAGGTGTTTCACCCGGCCGCCCGCGAACACGGCCACCGACGGGTCCGCATGGCGGGCGATCGTCTCGGCCACCTCGTCGAGCTCGCCGAGGGACTTCGGCAGCTGCATCAGCACCACGCGAGCGCCGCTGAGCAGCTCCTCGCCGAGCGCGAGCGAGCGGAAACCGGTGACGCCCGTCACCGCAGCATTGTTGGAGAGCGCCCGTTCCCCGGTCAGCGAGTCCTGCGAAGTGCGCACGTCGAGCGCCCCGTGGCCGGCGATCACGCCGAGGGTGAGCGCCCCGTGCCGGTCGCCGATCACGACCACCTGCCCCGCAGCGGTGGCGCGCAGCGCGTCGGCGCCCTCATCGAGGATCAGCCGATCGGAGGCATCGACCGCGAAGAGGTTCTCGGCCTCGACGTCCGGGCGGCGGCGCAGGGCATCGAAGTCGAACGCGGGCGGCATACGTCCACCGTAGAGGGAGGGCACAGGAGTCCCCGTCTCGTTCTTCGGACGGCCGCGCGAGCGACGGTGCCCCTGGAGGGACTCGAACCCCCAACCGTTTCCTTAGGACGGAACTGCTCTTCCATTGAGCTACAGAGGCTGGCCGCCCCAGTCTAGGACCGCGGCGAGACCTCAGTCCCGCGGCCGGTGCGAGCCGGAACCGGTGTCGAGGTCGTCGCCCGCCTGCAGGTCCGGGCTCGTCGGCTCGGAGATGTCGACCCCGTCGAAGGCCGGGTCGAGGCCCAGCTCGCGGCGGTGCTCGGCGCGCAGCTTCGCCTGCTCGGCGTCGCTATCGGCGAAGTCGCGGTCGTCCCGGCTGGTCTCATCGCTCATCGCTCGTCCTCTCGATCGTGGGGCACCACCGTACCCTGCATTCCGCAGCGCCTCGGGGGTGGATTCGCAACCTTCCCGCAGAAACGCAACCGCACACCGTTGCGTTTCTGCGGAAGCGTTGCGCCACCGCGTCGACCGGTGCGGGGCGCCGAGTTGCGCATCGGCGTCGGCGCCGCAACCCCGTGGCTGTGAGCGGAGCACCTGCCTAATGTGGAGTTCCCGACAGCGCTGCGCCCGAAGGAGGACGACGTGTCACTCAAGCATGACGAGCTCCCGCTCCCCGACTACGACCATCTGCCCGTCGGCAACCTCGCCTCGCGCATCCATCCCCTCGACGCCGACGCCGTGCAGCAGCTGCTCGACTACGAGCGCGCCCACGGGAACCGCCTCCCCATCAGCCAGGTCCTCGAGCACCGACTCGAGGCGCTGCGGAATGGTGCGCAGCCGAGCGGCACGCTGCCGGAGGCGATGCCCGAGCTGCACCAGAGCGCGGGCGGCTCCCCCGTCAGCGAGGCGACGACCGGGCCGAAGATCAACCCGCCGTCCCACGGCGACCCCACCAACCCGGCTCAGCCGCGCTAGGAGCACCCATGCCCTCCCCCCGGTCCGCCGCCAAGGCCACCGTCTACCTGAACCTCGCCTGGAAGGCCCTGCACAGCCCCCGCGGGCGGTCCATCGCCCGCAAGGCCGCCGACGGCTTCGCCGGGGCGGGTAACCGGATCACCGGCAACCGGTTCGAGACGCAGATCGAGAAGGGCCGCACCGCCGTGCACAAGCACTTCGCCGAGCCGGAGTCGAATCGCAAAGGCCCCTTCACTCGCCGCTGAGTCGCAACCGTTCCGCAGAATCGCAACAGTGCGCGGTTGCGATTCTGCGGGAGCGTTGCGGTTCCTCGCCAGCGGTCTCAGCGGGGCGGTGATCCGCGTCAGTCGGTGGGCGGACGGACCGCGACCGGAACGTCGTCGATCGCGACCGTCACCACCTGGCCGAACTCGACCCGCTCTCCCACCGAGTGCTGCAGCGCGAGGGTCATGCCGGACTCGGTCCGCACACGGGTGCGCCGATGGGAGCCGAGGAAGGTGCTCTCCAGCACCGTGCCGGACACGCCCTGGTCGGCCAGCCGGACGTTCTCCGGTCGGATGTACGCCTCCACCGGGCCGTCGGGCGCCGGCGTGATCAGCGGAAGCGAGAAGCCGAGAACGTCCACTCGCCCGCCCCCGGCCCGACCGGGCAGCACGCTCGACAGGCCGACGAAGTCGGCGACCACAGCGGACGCCGGGCGGAGGTAGAGCTCGTCAGGTGTCCCGATCTGCTCAATGCCGCCCTTGTGCATCACGGCGATGCGATCGGAGATCGCGAGCGCCTCCTCCTGGTCGTGCGTGACGAACACGGTGGTGATGCCGAGCCGCAGCTGGATCCGGCGGATCTCGTCGCGCAGTTGGACGCGGACCTTGGCGTCCAGCGCCGAGAGCGGCTCGTCGAGCAGCAGCACCCGCGGTTCGGTCACGAGGGCCCGGGCGAGGGCGACCCGCTGCTGCTGCCCACCCGACAGCTGGTGCGGGTAGCGATCGGCCAGCTCTTCGAGCCCGACGAGCTCGAGGGCGGCGTTCGCCCGGCGGGCCGCCTCCCGTCCGGCGACGCGGCGCATGTTCAGTCCGAACGCCGTGTTGCGCAGCACCGTGAGGTGCGGGAACAGCGAGTAGGACTGGAACACCATCCCGATGTCGCGCTTGTTGGTGGGCACGTTGGAGACGTCCCGCCCCCCGATCCGCACGATGCCGCCGTTCGCCTGCTCGAGACCGGCCAGCACCCGGAGCGCCGTGGTCTTTCCGCAGCCGGACGGGCCGAGGAGCGAGACGAGCTCGCCGGGGCGCACGTCGAGATCGACGCCGTGCAGCACCCGGTTCGTGCCGTAGTCCTTCACCACACCCTCGAACTGCACCGCGGCCCCCTCACCGCGGGCTCCGACGAGCGGGTTGTCGCCGGTGATCGCGGCCGCTCGATCCGTGACGGGCGCGCTCAGGGCGTCGGTCATGAGGTCTCCTTGATGCGTGCGCGCCGGCGGACAGGTCGGATCGCGACCCGGCCGACGCGGCCGATCGCGAGCAGGAGGAGGAAGGCGAACAGCAGGGCGAGCAGTGCGAAGGCGACCGCCACGTACGGGTCCTGTTTGCTGACGACGAAGAGGGCGGTCTGCAGGTTCTGCCGGTTGAGCAGGGACGCGATGGTGAACTCGCCCAGCACCACCGCCACGGAGATGAGCGATGCGGCCATCAGGCCCACCCGCAGGTTGGGCGCAAGGACCCTCAGGAGCACGTTCGTCCAACCCGCGCCGAGCGAGCGGGCGGCCTCGGCGAGGGTTTTCACGTCGATGGCATCGAGGTTCGACTGGATGGCCCGATATGCGAACGGCAGCACGGTCACCCCGTACGCGAAGGCGAGCGTCCAGGCGCCCGTGCCGACGCTGCGCCCGATCGTCAGATAGACGGGCGACAGGCCGACGACGAGCACGATGGCGGGAATCGAGATCGGCAGCAGACAGAGGAACTCGAACGGTCGCCGCAGCCGCGGGTAGCGCAAGGTGATGAGGACCATCGTGGGCGCCAGGAGGAGCAGGACGATCCCGACGGTGACGACGGCGAGTACCAGGCTGTTGCCGAGACCGGTCCAGATGGGCCGGTACGCTCCGACGTTCGCCGGATCGCCGATGCCCGTCCAGTGGTCGAGCGTGAGGGCGCCGTTGACGCCACGAAGGGTGAAGCCCATCATCGACGCGATGGGGACGAGGAAGATCGCTCCGACGACGATGACGATGGTCCAGCGCACGGCGGGGCGCGGCGCCAGCTGGTGGCGGCTCACGACTGCCACCGGGCGGCGCGGCGCTGCACGAGCGCGTACAGGGTCATCACCGCGGCCATCACGATGATCATCCCGAGGGCGAGCGCGCCCGCCAGGTTCTCCCGGCCGAGCACCGTCTCGCTCGTGAGTGCCGCGCGGATCTGCAGCGGAACGATCTGCGACCCCTGGCTGATGAGCGCGGCGGCGGTGGCGTACGACGAGAACGCGTTGGCGAAGAGGAGCAGGAAGCTGGCGAGGAACGACGGCGCCAGCACCGGGATCCCGATGCGCCACCAGAAGCTCGCAGGGGTGCCGCCGAGCGTCAGGTTCGCCTCCGCCCACTGCGGCTTCAGGCCGGTGAGCGCGGGCAGGAAGGTGATCACCATGAGCGGCACCTGGAAGTAGATGTAGGGCAGCAGCAGGCCGGGCAGCTCATAGATCCACGCGCCATCCGCGAAGAGGTCGACGTCGACGGTGTCGCGGAGCAGGGAGGTGACGACACCCTGCAGCCCGATGGTGGCGATGAAGGCGAAGGCGAGCATCACGCCGCCGAACTGGGCGAGCACGCCGCTCGCGGCATCGACGAGCGACCGCACGGCGCCGTCCGGCCGAAAGCCCAGCAGTGCGTAGCAGAGCAGCGCGCCCACCACGGTGCCCACCGCCGCGGTGACGGACGACACCCACGCGGAATTCCAGAAGGTGCCGAGCACGACCGGGTCACCGAGCGCGGCGACGTTGTGCAGCGTGAAGGCGCCGGCGTCGTCGAAGAATCCGCTGCCGATGGCGAGTGCCGTCGGCAGCGCCAGGAAGATCAGCAGGTACAGGCCGAAGGGCACCAGCCCGGCGGCCGAGAGCGGCAGCCGTCGGGGCCGGACACGATGTCCGGCCCCGA
>JAODAX010000113.1 GCA_025463675.1 Naasia sp.
CTGGGCGAGGTTGGCATCGGCAACACCACCGTGGCCGCCACCCTCGCGGCGGCGCTCCTTGATCTGCCCGCGTCCGAGGTGGTGGGACTCGGAGCGGGTGCGGACACGGCTATGGTGCGGCGCAAGACCGAGGTCGTGGAGACCGCACTGGCGAGGGTCCGCGCGGTGCCGGGCTCGGCGGAGCTGCTTCCCGAGCAGGCACTCGCCGCGCTGGGGGGCCCTGAGTTCTGTGTCCTCGCGGGGGCCGTTCTGGGGGCCGCGTCCACCGGAACCGTCAGCGTGCTCGACGGCCTGGCCACGAGTGTCGCCGCCCTGGCAGCGGTCCGTATCGAGCCCGGCGCTGCGGCGTACCTTGTCGCTGGCCAACGCAGCCGCGAGCGCGCGCACGCCGCGGTCCTGGAGCACCTGGGACTCGAGCCGTTGCTGGACCTGCGGTTGCGGGCCGGTGAAGGTGTCGGTGCGACGCTAGCCTGCGCGATGCTGATCAGTGGGTTGAAGCTGCGTCGAGGGATCGGTCGAACCGCGCCGTGATGGAGTCGTTTCTGGTCCGGACGGAGAGTCGACCTGGAATGCAGCCGGGCGCATGCAGGGCCAGACCGCCTCGCCAGAGCTCACCGACCGCGGTTGCCGCCAGGGCGTGCGGGCCGGGGCTCAGCTGCCCGCCCTAAGCAGAACGGTTGCTGACCTCCGACCTCGTCCGAACGCGGTGGACCGCAGCCATCATCGGCACGACGCTGCGGCTCGAACCGAGGCGGACCCGCACCCACGCGAAGCCCGCGGCGGGTGCGTCTAGGCTGGACACGAGAGGAGTGCACATGACGCCAAGCGAAGACGCCCTGGATGCGGACGCAGCACTCGTCGAGGGTAGACCGCCTCCCTCACGGGCGCGTCCCCTGGATCGGGAGCGCATCCTGAACGCTGCCATCGAGTTCATCGACGAGCAGGGCCTGCCCGGGTTGACGATGCGTCGGTTGGGAGAACGCCTCGGTGTCGAGGCCATGGCGCTCTACCGGTACGTGCAGGGCAAGGAAGAGCTGCTCGACGGGGTGGTTGAGCTGCTCGTGGATGGCATGCGCGTCGATGACGAGGTCATTGACGCGCCGCAGGACGGGTGGCAGGACTTTGTCCAGCGCCTCGCACACGGCGTACGCAGAGTGGCCCTGGCACATCCCCAGGCATTCCCGCTGATCGCTTCTCGTCCGCCCGAGGCGCCGTGGCTCAGGCCGCCGCTTCGCAGCCTGAGCTGGGTCGAAGCGTTCCTCGCCGGCCTCGAGGCCGAAGGCTTCACTGACGCCGCCGCGGTGGCGAGCTACCGGGCCTTCTCCAGCTTCCTCCTCGGACACCTCCTGCTCGAGGTGTCCACACTAGGAGCGGACGTCGGTCCGCTGGACGTGTTGGAGGAGGAGCCCGAGCCGGAGGGCCTGGCCGCTTATCCGCTCGTGAAGCGGCTCCGTCCGGCTCTCTCGACGGACACCTCGGCCGTAGAGTTCGAGGAGGCGTTGGAGGAGCTGCTCAACCGGATGGCCCTGGCGCGGCAAGAGGCGCACGGGAACGACTAGTTGGTCCCGGCCAGGACGTTGGTAGCAGCGGCTGGCCGCTGAGGTGAAGAGAACCTCCGAGTGTGTGGCGTGTCGAAGGCCGCCGCCGAAGGCGAACCAGGCCTGCCCAACCGCTCGTCGCGGCCTCACACGTCACCGGCCAAGACCCCGGTCGAGGTCGAGCAACGCGTGCTCGAGCTGCGCCGCCAGGAACGTCGCGGCCGGGACTGGCTCGGCCCCGAGCTCGGTGTGCCGCCACGCACCGTCGCCCGGATCCTGTGCCGACACCGGGCGCCGTACCTGCGTGAGTGCGACCCGATGTCCGGGAGGTAATCCGGGCCTCGAAGGTGACCGCGGTGCACTACGAACGGGTGGCCCGGCGAGCTGCTCCACATGGTCGTCAAGAAGCTCGGGCGCATCGACGACGGCGGCGGATGGAGAGCCAACGGCCCCGAGCACCGGCAGACCGCGAAGCAGAAGCGAGCCGAGATCGGCTACGACTACGTCCACTCACTCATCGACGACCACTCCCGCTACGCCTACTCCGAGATCGTGCCCAACGAACAGGGCCCGACGTGTGCGGCGTTCTTCCTGCGCGCGGCGCAGGCGTTTGCCGAGGTCGGCATCACCCGCATCGAGCGGCTGATCACCGACAACCACATGTCCTACAAGCGGTCCGTAGATATGCGTGCTGCAGTCACCGCGCCCGGAGCACGACGCCTGTTCATCAAGCCCCACTGCCCTGGCAGTACGGCAAGGTAGAGCGCTTGCAACGACGGACGCTCAGCCGCTCTGCCCCCTGGCTCGAGCCCTACAACACTGTCTGACGCCACAGAGCTCTCGGTGGCCAACCACCCATCAGCCGGTGGACAACTGGCTGGACATCACACCTAGGCGACTGGTCGGGCGCCATATGAGCCGACCCGTAGCAATGGTCGCGGGAACTGGTCCCTTGGGGTGGGCCCCCCTTGCTTTCGGCCAAGGACCTGTGTTTCGGTTTACAACGTAAAGCGACCTCGGCGGTACGCCGCATGAGCCATCTGACGATTGGCGCGGCGGGTGCTCGTACGCGCTCCGCGCACTAGCAGCGCTTCTGTCGTGCTGCCCTCACATGAAGGAGAAGTACATGCGAGATTCTCTCGAGAACGGTCTGCGCAACGGGTTTAGCCTCATCGCTGAGTTCGTGCCCAAACTCGTCCTGTTCCTGATCATCCTGATCGTCGGTCTGCTCATCGCGAAAGCCATCAGCAAGGCCCTCAGTGCCTTGCTGGAGCGCGTCGGATTCGACAAGGCAGTCGAGCGGGGTGGCGTCAAGAAGGCGTTGGCGAACTCGAAGATGGATGCCAGCGACATCATCGCCAAGCTCCTCTACTACACCTTGATGCTGTTCGTCCTTCAGCTCGCATTCGGTGTCTTCGGGCCCAACCCGATCAGCGACCTCCTCACCCAGGTGATCACCTTCCTGCCGAGCCTGATCGTCGCGATCATCATCCTCGTGGTCGCCTCGGCGATCGCCGCAGCGGTCAAGGTCCTGGTCGAGGGTTCGCTCGGCGGCCTGTCCTACGGCACGACGCTGGCCAACCTCGCCTCCATCTTCATCCTCTTCCTCGGCATCGTCGCCGCTCTCAACCAGGTGGGCGTCGCCACCACCGTGACCACCCCGGTGCTGGTCGCCATCCTCGCCACCGTGGCCGGCGTGATCATCGTGGGTGTCGGCGGTGGGCTCATCAAGCCGATGCAGCACCGCTGGGAGGGCTACCTCCTCAAGGCCGAAGCCGAGGCGCCCCGCATCAAGCAGGAGGCGGCAAACGCGCCCAGCGTGAAGGACCAGGCCCTGCAGGCCAAGCACCAGGCCACCACGTCACACCAGTCCACTGGCCGCGGCGGTTCCAGCAGCGCCGGCGGTCCTCCGCCGGCAGCACCTGCTGACGCTCTCTGACGCTCTGCAGCACCCGGAACGCAGCCCCACCGTGACCTCGCTCCAAGGGGTGGAGACGCCAAGATTTCACGCTCCGTCAGGCCATGGGACACCCGACCACGGGTACGAGACGTGGTCCTACCACGGCGGCACCAGCCGCACCAGATAGGAGACACCATGATTGACACCAACCAGGTACAGACGCTCACCACCGGTGGCGGCAACGTCATCGACAGCAACGGCGACAAGATCGGCAGCATCGGCCAGGTCTTCCTCGACGACAGTACGGGTCGCCCCGAGTGGGTGACCGCCAACACGGGTCTGTTCGGCATGGGGGAGTCCTTCGTCCCGTTGCGTGAGGCCGAACTGTCCGGCAACGACGTTCGGGTTCCCTACACCAAGGACAAGGTCAAGGACGCGCCCCGCATCTCCGACTCCGAGGGTCACCTCGACGAGTCCGAGGAAGCCGAGCTCTACGCCTACTACGGCACCGAGGGAAAGGACTACGACACGTCGTACGCCGACGGTGACGCCACCGACTACGCCAGCACCGGCAACGGCGACCCATCCGTGGGACACGACACGTCGGGCCCGAACACCGACACCGCGATGACCCGCTCCGAGGAGCAGGTCAACGTCGGCACCGAGAAGCGCGAGGCCGGGCGTGCCCGCCTTCGCAAGTACGTCGTGACCGAGGACGTGCAGACGACTGTCCCGGTCAGCCACGAGGAGGTCCGGCTCGAGCGTGAGCCGATCACCGACGCCAACCGTGACGCCGCTGTGTCCGGTGGCGACATAACCTCCGAGGAGCACGACGTGGTCCTCACCGAGGAGCGCGTGGTCGTCGAGAAGGAGACCGTCCCGGTCGAGCGTGTGCGCGTCGACAAGGAGACCGTGACCGAGGAGCAGCAGGTCGACGAGACGGTCCGCAAGGAGCAGATCGAGCTCGACGAGTCCGACACGTCCGGTCCGCGCACGGGCCGCTGACGCGGGCTGACCGGCACGACGTGGGGGCACCTCAAGCATCGAGGTGCCCCCACGTCGTTTCGGGCGGGTAGCACGCCGAAGCAAGTCATTCCTCGTGCCGCAGGTCCACCAGCACGCCGGAAGATCGAGCCTTTCATAAGTGCTGCGAGTAGCCCCTGACCTGCGGAAACGTCGGTCAGGGGCTACTTGCTTCTTGAGCCAGATCGCCTTGTGTCGCGTCTATGTCCCGAAAACCTC
>JAODAX010000036.1 GCA_025463675.1 Naasia sp.
CAGCGGATGATCAACGAGACCTACAGCGCCTTCGTCCAGGGCTTCATGCCGACGCAGTCACGCCCTGAGGTTGACCTGCTGGAGGGGCTGACCACGGCGATCATCGTCGACCAGGAGCGGATGGGCGCCAACACGCGCTCCACCGTGGGGACCGCCACCGACGTCAACGCGATGCTGCGCATCGTCTTCAGCCGCCTCGGCCAGCCTCACATCGGATCGCCTCAGGCGTTCTCCTTCAACGTCGCCTCGATCAGCGGAGCAGGCGCGGTCACCCTCGTGCGCGGCGGGCAGACCGTGAAGGAGCGACGCAGCTTCAACATCACTGGCGGCATGTGTCCGCGTTGCGAGGGCATGGGCGCTGTGACCGACATCGACCTGACCCAGCTCTTCGACGACTCCAAGTCGCTCGTCGAGGGAGCGATCACGGTCCCGGGATACAGCGCCGACGGGTGGTTTGGCCGAATCTTCGCAGCGGTGGTGCCGGCCGACGTACCCATCGCCGACTTCAACGCCAAGCAACGGCAGGAGTTCCTCTACGGCAAGGCCCGCAGGATCAAGGTCGACAACGTCAACCTCACGTACGAGGGGCTGATCCCACGGATCCAGAAGTCGTTCCTCTCCAAGGACGTCGACTCGCTCCAGCCGCACGTGCGGGCGTTCGTCGAGCGGGCGGTGACGTTCACCGTCTGCCCCGAGTGCGTCGGCACCCGGCTCAGCAAGGAAGCCCGGTCGTCGAAGATCAAGAAGGTCAACATCGCCGACACGTGCGCGATGCAGATCAGCGACCTGGCCGATTGGGTCCGCGGCCTGGACGAGCCGTCGGTTGCGCCGCTGCTGGCGTCGCTGGGGGAGACCCTCGACTCGTTCGTCGAGATCGGGCTCGGCTACCTCAGCCTCGACCGCCCGTCGGGCACGCTCTCGGGCGGCGAGGCGCAGCGGACCAAGATGATCCGTCACCTCGGCTCCTCGCTCACCGACGTCACCTACGTCTTCGACGAGCCGACGATCGGTCTGCACCCGCACGACATCCAGCGGATGAACGAGCTGCTCCGGCAGCTGCGGGACAAGGGCAACACGGTGCTGGTCGTCGAGCACAAGCCGGAGGCGATCGCGATCGCCGACCACGTCGTCGACCTCGGCCCGCGGGCCGGCACGCAGGGCGGCGAGGTCATGTTCGAGGGCACCGTGGCGGGGCTGCGGGCGAGCGGCACGCTCACCGGGCGGCACCTCGACGACCGGGCGACGCTGAAGAACGCCGTGCGGACGCCGACCGGCGCCCTCGAGGTGCGCGGAGCGGACTCGCACAACCTGCAGAGCGTCGACGTCGACATCCCGCTCGGCGTGCTGTGCGTGGTCACCGGAGTCGCCGGGTCCGGCAAGAGCTCGCTCATCTCCGGCTCCGTGGCGGGCCGGGACGGTGTCGTCTCCATCGACCAGGCCGCGATCCGCGGCTCCCGACGCAGCAACCCCGCGACCTACACGGGCCTGCTCGACCCGATCCGGACCGCGTTCGCGAAGGCGAACGGCGTGAAGCCCGCCCTGTTCAGCGCCAACTCGGAGGGCGCCTGCCCCAACTGCAACGGGGCCGGCGTGATTTACACCGACCTCGGCCCGATGGCGACCGTCGCCACCACTTGCGAGGAGTGCGAGGGCCGCCGTTTCCAGGCGGCGGTGCTCGAGTACAAGCTGGGGGGCCGCGACATCAGTCAGGTGCTCGCGATGCCCGTGACGGAGGCGGAGCAGTTCTTCGGAGGGGGAGGCGAGGGAGGTGCGGGTGCGGTGAAGGTGCCCGCCGCGCACGCGATCCTCCGTCGGCTCGCCGACGTCGGCCTGGGCTATCTCAGCCTCGGCCAGCCGTTGACGACCCTGTCCGGCGGCGAGCGGCAGCGCCTGAAGCTCGCGACGCAGATGGGCGAGAAGGGCGAGGTCTACATCCTCGACGAGCCCACCACCGGCCTGCACCTGGCGGACGTGCAGCAGCTGCTCGGCCTCCTCGACCGGCTGGTCGACTCCGGCAGGAGCGTGATCGTCATCGAGCACCACCAGGCCGTCATGGCGCACGCGGACTGGATCCTCGACCTCGGCCCGGGAGCCGGCCACGAGGGCGGTCGACTCGTCTTCGCGGGCACGCCCGCCGACCTGGTCGCCGACGGCTCCACTCTCACCGGCCAGCACCTCGCCGCCTACGTCGGCGCCTGACTTCCCCTCATCCACCTGAACGCGAAGGATCCAGCATGGCCGACAGCACCGCCGACGAGGAGACCGAGTTCACTTCGGAGGAGCGCGCCGCGATGATGGAGCGCGCCAAGGAGCTGCGCAGCCGCAAGGGTGGCAAGACCGGCAAGGGCAAGAAGGACGGCATCACCGACCTCCTGGAGAAGATCGCCGAGATGCCTGCCGATGAGCGCGAACTGGCGACCAGCGTGCACGAGACGGTGATGGCCGCGGCGCCCGAGTTGGAGCCGAAGACCTGGTACGGCCAGCCGGCGTACGCGAAGAACGGCAAGGTGGTGTGCTTCTTCCAGGCGGCCAGCAAGTTCGGCACCCGGTACGCCACCTTCGGCTTCCAGGAGACGGCGCAGCTCGACGACGGCGACCTGTGGCCGACCTCCTACGCCGTGGTGGGCTGGAGCCCCGCGGTGGAGGAGACGATCAGCGATCTGGTGCGGCGGGCCGTCGGCTGAGGGCGCTCTCGCGATCGCGGGGGAGCGCCCTGCCAGGGGTTCAGCGCGAGCGACCCGATCGCCGACTACGACGGCCCGGGGCGTCTGTCTGACACGTTTCGAGGGGGCGACACGTGTTCTAACTTCCCGCTCCAGAGATCCGGACAATGCGCCGATAATGCACATTATGTCAGTTCACTGGATGATCGCCCGGTCGCAGGCGGCTTGCACCGCCTAGTGACCGCTCCCCAGTTCGATGAGCAGCACACCCGCCGCGATGGCGACGATGCCGAGTCCCATCATCCAGGTGAGCGGCTCGGTGAACAGGATTCGGGACAGCACGGCGGTGAGCGCCACGCCGGCCGCCGCCCAGATCCCGTAGGCGACGCCGAGCGGCACCCCGTTCTCCAGGGCGAAGGCCAGCGCCGTAAAGGCGACGAGGTAGCCGGCGGCCACGACGGCGTACCAGAGCTTCCTGCCGCGGACGGCCATTCGCAGTGACAGCGTCCCGGCCACTTCGGTGAGGATTGCGGTGATGAGGAACACCCAGCCCATCAGGTGACCTCCCCGCCGGTGGGCGCGACGTGCGAGCCGAACTCGACGAGCAGCACGCCGGCGATGACGAGAACGATGCCGATCCCCATCATCCCGCTGATCGGCTCACCGAAGAGCAGCAGGGAGAGCACCGCGGTGAGCGCCACGCCGGTCGCGCCCCAGATGCCGTAGGCGACTCCGAGCGGCATGCCGGCGCGCAGCACCACGGCGAGGAAGACGAACGAGGCCAGGTAGCCTGCCACGACGACGGCATAGAACGCCGGCGTCTCGAGGGCCGCCTTCAGTGACAGGGTCGCGGTGACCTCCGTCGCGATGGCGCAGGCCAGGATCAGCCAGCGCCTCATGCCCGGCTCCCCCGCTCCAGCATCCCGTGCGCCACGTCGCGCACCCGCGACCACTCGGAGTCGGGCAGGTCGATGAGGTTGAGGCCGCGATTGAACCAGGCGCCGTCAGCCAGGAGCCGCACGGCCTGCAGGGTTGCCCGCTCCCCCACCTCGGCGACCTCATCCAGGCGGAACCACTCGTCAAACCGCTCGCCCCACCGGGCGCAGAGCTCGTCGCGGAGCTTGACGTCCGCGAGCGGGGCGAGGTCACTGGGGTCGATCGGGCCGGTCAGGGCGTCCTCCAGGTAGGCGCGCACGCGCTCCGTCGCCGTCGACGACTCCCCCACCTGGGCGCGGAACTCCCCCAGCCAGCGGTCCACGACTCGGTCGAGGACGGCGAACATGAGCGCCTTCTTGGTGGGGAAATGGTGCACGACGCCGGCCTTGGTGAGCCCGACCCGTCGGGCGACCGAGTCCAACGACGCGATCTCGCCCTCGACGAGCAGCTCCTCGGCTGCCTTCGCGATGCCGTCCACCGTCTGCGTCATTGCCCCAACCTACCGGTTGGTTGGTTTTTCCGCAACGAGCACCCGCGCGCACCCAGCTCGGTGGCGAGCATCGGCCGATGGCACCGTTCGAGGCACCTCCCTCCCCCGCCGCCACCCCGGTGAACTTCCTGCCCGGTGCGGGCGCCGGCGCGTCCGAGGAGGACGCGCCCCACGCGGCGAGGCTGACGACATCCGCGCCCTCGCGGTAAAAGCCGAGCGGCCGGACGCTCCGGTCGGGTGCCGGGCGGTGCTTGTGAACCGCGCGCGCCTCGTGCTCCTGCAGCCGCAGCTGCGACATCCCCCGGGCGCTGGGCACTCCCCTGCGGAGGCCCCAGCGGGGGGTGCCGGCCGCGTGCATCAGCCGCGAGATCGATGAGGAACTGGGTCCTGCTGGCGGCGGGCGACATCGTGCACTTGGCGTCGCTCGCCCGGTCCTACAGGCTCGAGCACACCTTCCGCGCGCGGCTCGACGCGCGCGCGGAGGACATCCGGCTCACCGAGGGTCAGCGCGTCGCCTGATTCGACCTCGACGACGCTCGACGGATGCCGCTCCAGGATGCCGCTGTGCCGGCCCCGTACGCCGACCGCCGGCAGTGGCGGCTGCTGGAGGACTCCTCCGGCTGACGCTCCGCTGGCGAGCGGCGTCGGTATCGGCCGGTCCGCCGCAGGGAGGGTGACCAGCTCCCCCGGGCGAGGGAAGCGGCCGCCAACGTTCGCCGCTTGACCGAGACGACGAGCCGAACGGGAGCCGCAGCGTGGACACGGAAGACGAGGACAAGCCCTCCAGCTGGATCGGAGGCGTCATCGTCTGGTGCTTCCTCGGAGCGACGTTCGCCCTCGGCGGCGCGACCGGCATTCTCACCCCCGACAGCGGCGGCCTTCTGCCGAGCGCTACCGTCTACCCGATCGGCGGCGTGCTTCTCGTTCTCGGCTTCGTGACCCTTCGGAAAGATCCGCGGGGGAAGCGGGATCCCTGATCGGGCGCGGCACCTCAGCCGGCCGCGCCTGCGGTGCGACTCGGGGCGCATCGGCCGCCGCGGCTAGTCTGTCCCCGGCTCTCCGGCCGGAAG
This sequence comes from Naasia sp., assembly GCA_025463675.1. Taxonomy (GTDB): domain Bacteria; phylum Actinomycetota; class Actinomycetes; order Actinomycetales; family Microbacteriaceae; genus Naasia. Next base: position 5,160 of record JAODAX010000036.1, read on the forward strand.
GACACCGATGCCCATCATCATCACCACCGACGACGGCGTGCAGCTCGCCTACACCGAGCACGGCGACCCCGCGGGTCCCGTGGTCGTCCTCATCGCCGGCTTCCGCGCCCCGGCCACCAGCTGGTCGGCCCAGCAGTCGGCGCTCGCCGACGCCGGCTTCCGGGTGCTGTCCTTCGACCGGCGCGGCCACGGGCTCTCCGCCCGGCCGGCCGCGGGCGCGACGATGACGCAGCACGGGCGGGACCTCGACCGGCTGCTCGAGCAGCTCGAACCCAACGCGGTCGCCCTCGTCGGCGGGTCGATGGGCGGCAACGTCATCTGGTCGTACGTGAAACAGTTCGGCACTGAGCGGCTCCGTGGCATCGCCATCGTCGACCAGACGCCGAAGATGCTGAACTCCAAGGACTGGCCGCACGGGTTCTACGGCTACGACGAGGCGAACCGGGACACCCTCTTCGCCGAGGGCGTGCCCAGCCCGCGCCGCGGGAGCATACTGTCGAAGGGCCCGGTGCGCATGGTGCGCCTGCTCCGCGCGCTCGGCCGGGGCGACCGGCACCCCATGACCGCGGCCGAGAAGGCCCTGCTGCACGACCACGCCACCGCGGACTGGCGCGAGGTGATCGCGTCCTGCGACGTGCCCGTGCTGTTCGTGGCGGGCGCGGAGAGCGAGTTCTGGCCTGCGGAGCATGCGGCGGCATCAGCGGCGCTCGCCTGGCAGGGCGAGTCGGTCGTGCTCGAGCGGAACGGCCACGCGGCCAACGTCGAGCAGCCGCGTGCGTTCAACGAGGCGCTGCTCGCCTTCCTGCGCGGGCTCTGACCGCGGTCAGAACCCCTTGCCGGGATTCAGGATGCCCTGCGGATCGAGCACGTCCTTGATGGCCTGATGCAGGGCGAGGACCCGGCTGCCGAGCTCCTGCCGGGCGCCGGGCCGCTTGAGCAGGCCAACGCCGTGCTCCCCCGTCACCGTGCCGCCGAGCGCGAGACAGTCATCGACGATGCGGTCGAGCGCGACCTTCGCCCGCGCCCGAGCCGCACCGTCGCCCTCCGGCGCGATGATGAGCGGGTGCAGGTTGCCGTCGCCCGCGTGCGCGATGTTGCCGATCTCGATGTTGTTGTCGGCGGCCGTCGCCTGAATCCGAGCCAGCATCTCGGGCACCGCCGACCGGGGCACGCAGATGTCCTCGGTGAGCACGGGGCCGAGCCGCTGGAGCGCCGGATAAGTCAGCCGGCGGGCGAGAAACAGCCGGTCCACACTCTCGCTGTCGATGGACCGCTCGACGGTCACCGCACCCGCCTCCACCATCAGCGTCGCCATCCGCGCGGCCGCCGCCTCGCCCATCGACCCCGGAATGTCGACCTTGGCGAGCAGCATGGTGTCCACCTCGTGCGGCAGCCCGAGCTGCTGCCACTCATCGACGGCGCGCAAGCACAGCCGGTCGATGATCTCAAGCGCCGACGGGCCGAGCCCCGCAGCCGTGATCGCCGCCACCGCGTCCCCCGCCGACCGCAGCGACGGGAACGAGCCGACGATGGCGCGTTCCTCGCGGCCGCCGAGCGGCAGCAGCTTGACGGTCACCTCGACGATCACGCCGAGGGTGCCCTCGGAGCCGACGAGCAGGGCGGTGAGGTCGTAGCCGACGACACCCTTCGCCGTCGTGCGGCCCAACCGGACGATGTCGCCGTCGGCGAGCACGACGGTCAGGCCCAGCACGTAGTCGCGCGTGACGCCGTACTTGACGCAGCAGATGCCGCCCGCGTTGGTGGCCGCGTTGCCGCCGATGGTGGAGATGCGGTAGCTGGCAGGGTCGGGCGGGTACCAGAGGCCGTGCTCGGCGACGGCGGAGCGGAGGGTGTCGTTGATCACCCCGGCCTGGGCCACGACGTAGCGCTCCGCCCGGTTGATGTCCACGATGGCGGTCATCCGCTCGAGCGACAGCACGACGCCGCCCTGGACCGAGTTCGCGCCGCCGGACAGGCCGGTGCCCGCCCCCCGCGGCACGACCGGGGTGCCGGTCCTCGCGCAGGCACGGACGGCCGCGGCTACCTCGTCCACGGACTCCGGCAGTACGACCGCGACGGGGCGCGCGAACGGCGCCCACTCGGCCTCGTCCCGCGTGTAGCCGTCGAGGGCCGTGGGGTCGGTCAGGATCCGCGCGATCGGGAGCGCGGCGCGCAGCGCGTCGAGGACGGAAGCGGGCCCCACGGGGCGCGGTGCCACGGTCACGGTCGACCTCTCTGTCGGGTGCGGGCGCGCACGCCGCGGCGGCGCGCTGGGGAGCCTAGATCAGGTCGCGGAGCAGCTCCTCGGGGCTGCGGCCCTCGCGTCGGGCACGCTGCACCAACCGGGCGTACTCCTCGGCGGTCAGCTGGAGGCTGACCTCGTGCAGCGGCGCGTCGTCGAAGTCGAACAGGGACGCCTGCGCGGCGGACGGGGCGACTCGAGCGGCGGACGGGGCCGGGTTGGGCACGGCGACCCGCGCAGGCAGCGTCAGCGGCGCACCGAACCCGGGTCCGGTGGGCACGTCGGTGCCCTGCTGGAAGGCGGTCGCCGCGGCGCGCGCACGCGCGTCGGCGGCCTCGTTGAGCACATGCCCGACGTGGCCTTTCACCCACTCGAAGCGGTAGCGGCGACCCGCGATCGCCTCGTCGAGCTCCTGCAGCAGGTCGACGTTGAGCACGGGCTTGCCGTCCGCCTTGCGCCAGCCCTTCGCCTTCCAGCCGCGCATCCACTTGGTGACCGAGTTGATGACGTACTGGCTGTCGCACAGCACGTGCAGGTCTTCGCCGGTGCCGGCGGTCGCCCGGAACAGCTCGAGCACGGCCTTCAGCTCGCCCATGTTGTTGGTACCGTGCTTCCAGCCGCCCGCCGCCCAGCGGTCGTCGTCGATGTACCACGCCCAGCCGGCGGGTCCGGGGTTCCCGAGGGCGCTTCCGTCGGCTGCAGCGGTGATCGTCACCAATCCATCGTAGGGACCGGGTTCCCCCTCGCCCGCCCGGCGCGCGCGGTGCGCGGCGTCAGGGGGCGGGCTGCCCGGCGGCTCCGGGGTCATCCCCGCCATCCCGCCGCCGGAGCAGCGCGGCGCGCTCGGCGAGGTACGGAGCGAGCGGCACGTGCTGCTGCGCGGGGGCCCAGCGCACCAGGAGTCGGTCGCCGTCGAGCAGTAGCGGGCCCGATCCGGCGCGGAGGCTCGCCTCGTCGAGAGCGAGCGGCTCGGCGTCGAAGTTCACCGTCTCGCCGTGCGGATGCCCGCTGTCGAGCGCGATGCGCCGCAGCTCCCGCCGCTCCTCCCCCGACACCGACTGGAAGTTGGGGTGCCGCGGGTCGGTGGCACGTGTCGCCGAACCGACGGCGTAAAGCTGCCCGCCGTCCGGCGCCGCGAGCAGCAGCACCCCGAGGCGCCACACCCGGCCGGCGGGCCGCAGCACGATGCGGCCGCCGATGCCGAACAGGCTGCGGGTGCGCCCGAGCACCGCGAACGCTTCCGTCCGGGCGTCGCGCTCGGCGAGCGTCGCGATCGTCGGGCGTAGAAGGTCGGCCAGCGCCGGCAGGACCGGCCCGGTCACGTGCGGGCCAGGAAGTCGAGCGCCGCCCCGCGGAAGTCGCGGGAGGTGGGCGCATTGAAGTGGTTGCGTCCGGGAACCTCGTAGAACTCGCCGGCCGGGGCCGCCTCCGCCAGCTCTCGGGACGCGGCGAGGATGCGGTCCTGGCTGCCGGTGGCGAAGAGCAGCGGCTGCCGGGGGGCGTTGTCCGGGTCCGGCCGCGCTCCCCCGCGCATCCCCTCCACGAGCGCGACGAGCGCCACCAGGTCGTTGCCGCGCAGGCCCGCGGCCATGTCGAGATATGCGCGCGTGAGCCGGTCGTCGACCGGCGTGCCGTCGGCGAGGAACGCCTTGGCCTCATCGACCTTGAACCGGGTGAGCGGGTCACCGTCGGGGATCCCGCCGAGCACCGCTCGCCGGATCTGCACGGGCAGCTCGAGCGCCGCATGCCAGCCGACGCGGGCGCCGAGCGAGTAGCCGACGACGGTGACCTCGTCGAGGAGGTAGGTGTCGATGACGGCGCGCACGTCCGCGGTGAGCGCCTCCATCGTGTAGGCGGCCGGGTCGTGCGGCTTCGAACTGGCGCCGTGCCCGCGCTGGTCGAGGGCCACCACGCGGTAGCCGGCGCGGCCGAGCTCGCGCACCCAGCCGGTCACGAGCCAGTTGCCGACCGACGACGAGGCGAAGCCGTGCACCGCGAGGACGACCGGGGCGTGCGGGTCGTCGCCGAACTCGTAGGTGGCGATCGACTGACCGTCGGCGGTGAGGACGGCGCGGGCCGGCGGCGCGGCGGGGAGGATGCTCACGCCGACAATCCTCGTCGATACCGGTCCACCGGTGCCGCCCGTCGCGCCCGGTACCGGGCGCGGTGCACCCGACTCCGGGATGCCCGCGTCGTCGTCGGCGGGTCCGCTCGACGGGCGTAAAGCAGCGCCTAGACTGGAACCGTTCAGGAAACGGGGGACTCCATGGCGACGACTGCCGAGCGCATCCGCGCCGCGGGCCTGCGCGTCACCGCGCCGCGCGTGGCCGTGGTCGACGCCCTGGACGCCGCCCGCGGAACCGAGCACCTCACCGCGGCGGCGGTCATCGAGCGAGTGCGGGAGCAGATCGGCTCCTTCTCCGTCCAGGCCGCATACGACTGCCTGGACGCGCTCGCGAAGGCGGGCATGGTGCGGCGCATCCAGCCGGCCGGCCACTCGGCCCACTTCGAGTCGCGCGTCGGCGACAACCACCACCACGTGGTGTGCCGCAGCTGCGGCCGCACCAGCGACATCGACTGCGTGCACGGCGACTCCCCCTGCCTCACGCCCGCCACCACGACGGGCTTCACCATCGACGAGGCGGAGATCGTTTTTTGGGGCTTCTGCCCCGACTGCGCTCCCGCCTGACACCCGTCGGCGCGCGCGCCGGCCTCCGGATGGCGGAAACAGACTCCGGCGCGGAATGCGCGCCGGCTCCCCAACAGGAAGGAACGTTCCGGATGACGGACGAGACCCAGGATCTGACCACCCGACAAGGCCACCCGGTCTACGACAACCAGAACCAGCGGACCGTCGGCTCGCGCGGTCCCGCGACCCTGGAGAACTACCACTTCCTCGAGAAGATCTCGCACTTCGACCGGGAGCGTGTGCCGGAGCGAGTCGTGCACGCGCGCGGCGCCGTCGCGTTCGGCTACTTCGAGGCGACCGGCACGTGGGGCGACGAGCCGATCGCGACATACACCCGGGCGAAGCTATTCGCCGAGGCCGGTAAGCGCACCGACGTGGCCGTCCGCTTCTCGACCGTCATCGGCGGCCGCGACTCGAGCGAGGCCGCCCGCGACCCGCGGGGCTTCGCGATCAAGTTCTACACCGAGGACGGCAACTGGGACCTCGTCGGCAACAACCTCGGCGTCTTCTTCATCCGCGACGCCATCAAGTTCCCCGACGTCATCCACGCCCTGAAGCCGGACCCGGTCACCTTCCGCCAGGAGGCGGCACGGATCTTCGACTTCATGAGCCAGGCGCCCGAGTCGATGCACATGCTCGTCAACCTGTTCAGCCCCCGCGGCATCCCCGCGAACTACCGCACCCAGCAGGGTTTCGGCGTGAACACCTACAAGTGGGTGAACGCCGCAGGCGAGAGCGTGCTGGTCAAGTACCACTGGATCCCGAAGGCCGGTGTGCACAGCCTGACCGAGGCGGACGCCGCGGTCATCCAGGGCGGCGACCTCGGCCACGCATCGAAGGACCTGTACGAGGCCATCGAGGCGGGCGACTACCCCGAATGGGAACTGCGGGTGCAGCTGATGAGCGACGATGAGCACCTCGAGCTCGACTTCGACCCACTGGACGACACCAAGGTGTGGCCGGAGAACGAGTTCCCGCCGCAGGTCGTCGGCAGGATGGTGCTGAACCGCAACGTCACCGACCACCACAACGAGAACGAGCAGCTCGCCTTCGGCACCGGTGTCCTCGTCGACGGGCTCGACTTCTCGGACGACAAGATGCTGGTCGGACGCACCTTCTCCTACAGCGACACCCAGCGCTACCGGGTGGGCCCCAACTACCTGCAGCTGCCGGTGAACAGCCCGAAGGCGCCGGTGCGCACCAACCAGCGCGGCGGCCAGATGTCCTACGGCGTCGACGGCACCGGAGCGAACCCGCACGTCAACTACGAGCCGAGCATCACCGGCGGCCTGCAGGAGGCGTCGAAGCCTGGTCACGTCGAGACGGGGCCGTACATCGAGGGGCGCCTCACCCGTGCCCGGCTCCCGCGCACGAACGACTACCTGCAGGCCGGCCAGCGCTTCCAGCTGATGGAGCAGTGGGAGAAGGACGACCTCGTCGCGAACCTCACGAACCTCATCGGCCAGGCGGCCCGCGCCGTGCAGGAGCGGATGGTGTGGCACCTCCTGATGGTCGACGACGAGCTGGGCCTGCGGGTCGGCGAGGGTATCGGCATCGGCGTCGCCGATGTGAAGGATCTGCCGCCGCTGGCGACGCAGACCCTCAACGAGGAGGAGCTGCAGCGCCTCGCGAACCTCGGCGCCAACGGCCCGCGGGACGTCGCCGGCCTCATGATGACCCACTGCGTGCCCAACCAGCGGGTCAAGCTCGCCGGCTGACCTGAGCAGCAGGTTCCGGCACGGATTGCGCGGTACACCGTACATTCCGTGCCGGAACGTACATCTCTCGTCAGCGGCGACGGCCCTCGCGCAGCATCTCGACCGCGGTCGTGACGCGGGTGGCGCGCGTCTCCGCCTTCTTCGCGTCCGTGATCCACGTCGCGTAGGCCTTCTGCGCGCTGACCGGCAGGCCGGCGTAGAACGCCTGCGCCACGTCGTCCGCGGCGATCGCGTCCCGCAGGTCGTCGGGCAGCTCCACCACGCGCGGAGCGTCGTCGGGGGCGAGCGTCACGGAGATGGACTCGCCGGCCGCGATCCCCGCGCCCGCCCGGTTCTCCGCGCTGAGCGACAGCATGATCTGCCCGCGGTAGGGCGTGACCGTCGTCCGGTAGCTGTACGAGCCGATCGTGACGATCACCGGGAACCGCGTCCCCCGGCCGAGACGCTCCAGCGCCTCCTCGGGCACCGGGATCCCCGAGGTGCTGCCGGCGCCGCCCTCCACCACCGTGTCGAACGTCACCGACGGCTCGCTCATCCGCTCTCCTCGCCGAAGCCGGAGCGCACCAGGCCGGCCAGGGCGGCCACGGCCGCGCCCGCGTCCGGACCGGTGCCGCGCAGCTCCACTTCCGCGCCCTGCACGAGGCCCAGCGCCATGATCCGGAGCAGGCTCTTCGCATCCACCCCGTTGACCGTGACCTGGGCGTCGAAGCCGGCGGCTGTCCTCACGAACTCGGCGGCCGGCCGGGCGTGCAGGCCCTGACGGTTGGTCAGCGCCAGGCGCTCGACCACCTCCGCGGGGGCTGCATCGGCCGCGACGCCCTGCGCGGTGTGCACCTCCTGCGGGTTCTGCGCGTCCGGGGTCCGCGCGCCGCGAGCGCTCTCGCCGGCGGCTGCGACCGCGGCCACGTCCCCGCCGCCTTCCGCCGCGACGGCAGCGGCGACGGCGCCCTCCACGAGCGGTGCGTCGACGAGCAGGACGCGCGCCCGCGCGTCGTCGTCCAGGAGATCGAGCGCCGTCTCGGCGGTCAGCACCGCGGAGCCGAGATCGCACAGGATCACGGCGCCGTCGCCGCTGTCCGCCGCGGCGATCGCCGCGCTGACGGCGTCGAAGCTCGTGCCGATGCCGCCATCATCCGTGCCGCCCGCCGGGACCAGCGCCACGGACGGCGCCATCTGCGCCGCCAACTCGGCGAGCCCCTCCGCGATCTTCGCGCTGTGCGAGACGAGGACCAGCCCGACCGTCACGCGCCGCCCGCCCCGTCGGTGGCCGGGCTTCCGGCAGACCCGCCGCGGGCCGCATCGGCCGCCGCCCGCAGGAGCAGGGCCGAGGACTGCGCACCCGGGTCCCGGTGCCCGACGGCGCGCGCGCCGAGGTAGCTGGCCCGGCCCTTGCGTGCGACCAGCGGCTCCGTCGATTCCGCTCCGGCGGCCGCGGCATCCGCGGCCGCAGCGAGGATGGCGGCGGGCTCGGCGCCTGCCTGCTGCGCCGCCGTCGCCGCCTCCACGGCCGGGGTCCACGCGTCGATCATCGTCTTGTCGCCGACCTCGGCCTTCCCCCGCAGCACGACGCCGTCGCGGGCGGCAGTCAGCACGGCGACGAGGGCGGCGCCGTCGAGCTCGGTCGCATCCCCCGCGGCGGCGGCCCCTTTGAGGAACGCGGTGCCCAGCAGCGGGCCAGAGGCGCCGCCGACCGTGGAGATCAGCGTCGACGCGACCAGCTTCAGGATCGCTCCGGGCGTCGCATCCGCGTCCACGCCGTCGAGCCTCGCGAGCACCGCCGTGAAGCCGCGGTCGAGGTTCTCGCCGTGATCGCCGTCACCGATCTCCCGGTCGAGCCGCACCAGCTCGCTGCGGTGCTCGGCGACCACCGCCGCGCAGCCGCGGATCCAGTCGGTCACCCAGCCGGCTCCGAGCGCCATCGCTCAGCGCCCCCAGCGCAGCGCCGCCGTGTGCACGGGCGCGTCCCACAGTCCGGTGAGCTCCTCGTCGAGCTGAAGCACCGTGATCGAGAAGCCCTGCATCTCAAGCGAAGTGACGTAGTTGCCCACCAGGGAGCGGGATATCGTGATGCCGCGCTCACCGAGCACCTCCGCAGCCCGGCGGAACGCGATGTACAGCTCGACGAGCGGCGTGCCGCCCATCCCGTTCACGAAGAGCAGCACCGACTCGCCCGAGGAGAACGGCAGGTCTTCCAGGATCGGGCCGAGGATGCGGTCGACGATGCTGTCGGCCCGCTCGATGGGGATCCGCTCCCGCCCCGGCTCGCCGTGGATGCCGATGCCGATCTCGATCTCGCCGTCGCCGATGTCGAAGCTCGGTTCTCCCGCGTGCGGCACGGTGGGCGCGCTGAGCGCGACCCCCATCGACCGCGTGCGGGCGTTGACCCTCTCCGCGACGGCGGCCACCGCGGCCAGGTCGTCACCGCGTTCCGCCGCCGCCCCGGCGATCTTCTCCACCAGCACGGTGCCCGCGACGCCGCGTCGGCCGGCCGTGTAGAGCGAGTCCTTCACGGCCACGTCGTCATCGACGAGAACACTGCGCACCTCGATGTCCTCGGCGGCGGCGAGGTCGGCGGCGGTCTCGAAGTTGAGCACGTCGCCGGTGTAGTTCTTCACGATGTGCAGCACCCCGGCTCCCCCGTCGACCGCCTTAGTCGCGGCGAGGATCGGGTCGGGAGTGGGCGAGGTGAAGACGGGCCCGGGCACGGCGGCGTCCAGCATGCCGGGGCCGACGAAGCCGCCGTGCAGCGGCTCGTGCCCGCTGCCGCCGCCCGACACGATGCCGACCTTGCCCGACACGGGCGCGTCGGCGCGAGCGATGAATGCGGGATCGACCGACACCGCCAGCAGGTCCGGGTGCGCGGCCGCGACGCCCTGCAGGGCCTCGTCGACAACCGAGCGG
>JAODAX010000053.1 GCA_025463675.1 Naasia sp.
GGCACGAGTGAGCCGGTGAGCGGCGGCCGGTCGCCGCTCCAGCCGCGGCTCCGGGCCGCGGCGCCCCCATAGCCTCGAATCCGGCGACCCCGCCGCGTTCCTGGAGGAGCCCACCGTGACCGATCCCCGCCTCGCCGTCGTCGTCCTCGCCGCCGGGCAGGGCACCCGGATGAAGTCGTCCCGGCCCAAGGTGCTGCACCGTCTCGCCGGGCTGCCCATCGTCGCCCACGTCCTCGCCACCGCTCGCGAGCTGGAGCCCGCCTCCGTCGTGGTCGTGGTGCGGCACGAGCGCAATCAGGTCGCCGAGGCGATCGAGACCGCCCTGCCGCACGCGATCATCGTCGACCAGGACGACATCCCGGGCACCGGGCGTGCGCTCGAGGTCGCGCTCGCCGCGCTGCCGGAAGGCTTCGACGGTGACGTGCTCGTGCTGAACGGCGATGTGCCGCTGCTCGACGTCGACACCCTGCGCGCCTTCCTCGCCGAGCACCGCAACGCCGCGACCCCCGCCACGGTGATGACCGCGATGCTCGCCGACCCCACCGGCTACGGCCGCATCCTCCGCGACCCGGACGGGCACCTCGCGCGCATCGTGGAGCAGAAGGACGCGACCGAGGATGAGCGGGCCGTCGGGGAGATCAACGCGGGTGTGTACGCGCTCGGGGTCGCCGGGCTGCGCGACCACCTGGCCGCGCTGACCACCGAGAACGCGCAGGCTGAGAAGTACCTGACCGACCTCGTCGCCGCGTTGCGCGCTGCCGGCTCCAGCGTCTGCGCTGTGCCGGTGTCCGAAGCGTGGCTGGTGGAGGGCATCAACGACCGGGCGCAGCTCTCCGCGGCGGCCGCGAAGCTCAACTCGCTGATCGTGCGCGGCTGGCAGCTGGCCGGGGTGACCGTCCAGGACCCGGCGACCACCTGGATCGACCTCACCGTGAGCATCGAGCCCGATGTCGAGCTCCTGCCCGGCACCCAGCTGCAGGGCGCGACGAGCGTCGCCACCGGTGCGGTCATCGGTCCGGACAGCACCCTCGTCGATTGCGAGGTGGGCGTCGGCGCGGTGGTGAAGCGCACCGATGCCACGCTCGCCGTGATCGGCGCGGGCGCGACCGTCGGCCCGTTCGCCTACCTGCGGCCCGGCACCGAGCTCGCCGAGGGCGGCAAGATCGGGACCTTCGTCGAGACGAAGAACGCCCGCATCGGAGCCCGGTCGAAGGTGCCGCATCTGTCATATATCGGCGACACCGAGGTGGGGGAGGGGTCCAACATCGGTGCGGGCACCATCACCGCCAACTACGACGGCGTGAACAAGCACCGCACGGTGGTGGGGTCCGCGGTGCGCACCGGGTCGCACAACGTGTTCGTGGCCCCCGTTAGGATTGGCGACGGAGCGTATACCGGAGCGGGAACGGTCGTCCGCAAGGATGTGCCGGCCGGATCCCTCGCCATCAACGTTGCTCCGCAACGCAACATCGCCGGCTGGGTGGCCGAAAACCGCCCTGGCACGGATGCCGCGGAAGCCGCGGCGGAGAGCGGGACCGAGTGAGTATCAAGGCGTCCGGGGAAAAGCAGCTCGTCATCGTGAGCGGGCGGGCCCACCCCCAGCTCGCCGAGGACATCGCCGCCGAACTCGACACCACGGTGCTGCCCACCGATGCCCGCACCTTCGCCAACGGCGAGCTCTACGCCCGGTTCGATGAGAGCGTCCGCGGCTGCGACGCGTTCGTCATCCAGTCGCACACCGCGCCCATCAACGAGTGGCTCATGGAGCAGCTCATCATGGTCGACGCGCTGAAGCGTGCCTCGGCGAAACGCATCACGGTCGTCTCGCCGTTCTACCCGTACGGCCGCCAGGACAAGAAGAACCGTGGCCGGGAGCCGATCTCCGCCCGCCTGATCGCCGACCTCTACGCCGCCGCGGGCGCCGACCGGATCATGTCGGTGGATCTGCACGCCGCACAGATCCAGGGCTTCTTCGACGGTCCCGTTGACCACCTGTTCGCGATGCCGGTGCTCCTCGGGCACATCCAGGACACCGTCGACAAGAGCCTGCTCACCGTGGTTTCGCCCGACATGGGGCGCGTCCGCGTCGCCGACGTCTGGAGCGACAAGCTCGGCGTTCCGCTCGCGATCATCCACAAGCGCCGTGACCCCAAGGTGATGAACCAGGTGTCGGTGCACGAGATCGTCGGTGACGTGAAGGGGCGCGTCTGCCTCCTGGTCGACGACCTGATCGACACGGGCCGCACCATCGCGAAAGGTGCCGCGGCGCTCAAGGCCGCCGGCGCGGTCGGGGTCATCGTGGCGGCGACGCACGCCGTGTTCTCGGATCCGGCGACCGAGCTGCTCAGCTCGCCCGACATCGACCGCGTCATCGTCACCGACACCCTTCCGCTGCCGGAGGTGAAGCGCTGGGACCGGCTCACTGTGCTGCCGATCGCTCCCCTCCTGGCGCGCGCGATCCACGAGGTGTTCGACGACGGTTCCGTCACGTCGATGTTCGACGGCGCCGCGTAGGCGCCGGCGAACCGATTGAGCACCGCCGACGGCGGCGCGCAGCGTTCCGCAACGTTCCCGCATTCTCGCAACGGTGTGCGGTTGCGAGAATGCGGAACGGTTGCGATTTCCCCGCCGCGGCGTCAGCCGGCGGGCGGCGACGGCTTCCGCTGCGCCTCGCGCTTGCGCAGCCGCGGGATGACGACGAGGTAGGTGATGATGCCGACCGGCACGAAGACGGCGAACACGAGGATCACCACGAGCAGGCCGAGGTCCATGACCCCAGGCTACCGGCACCGGCTACCGGCAACGGTCCGGCCTATCGGCAACCGCAGAGCGGTGCCGATAGGCCGCAGCGTTGCCGTTAGCGGCGCGAGTGCCCGCGCTCAGTGCGTGTCGACGGCGGAGACCTCGGTGCGGTCGCCGCTCCACAGGGTGTGGAAGGTGCCCTCCCTGTCGATGCGCCGGTAGGTGTGGGCGCCGAAGAAGTCGCGCTGGCCCTGGATGAGGGCGGCCGGCAGGCGGTCGGCGCGGAGGCCGTCGTAGTAGGCGAGCGACGACGCGAAGGCGGGGGCGGGGATGCCGCCCTGCACGGCCGCGATGACGACGCGGCGCCAGGCCGCCTCGGCACCGGTCAACGCGTCGCGGAAGTACGGGGCGGTGAGCAGCGCCACGAGGCTCGGGTCTTCCGCGTACGCCTCGGTGATGCGGTTGAGGAACTGGGCGCGGATGATGCAGCCGCCGCGCCAGATCTTCGCGATCTCGCCCTTGTCGATGTCCCAGCCGTACTGCTCGGCGCCCGCGACGATCTCGTCGAAGCCCTGAGAGTAGGCGATGATCTTCGACGCGTAGAGCGCCTGACGGACGTCCTCGATGAAGCCGTCGGGGTCGTCGACGGTCCACGCCTCCGCCGGGCCGGGAAGGTCGGCGGCGGCGGCGCGCTGCGCGGGCTTGGAGGACAGCGACCGGGCGAAGACCGCCTCGGCGATGCCGGAGACGGGGATGCCGAGCTCGAGCGCGGTCTGCACGGTCCAGGCGCCGGTGCCCTTCGCGCCGGCCTGGTCGACGATGACATCCACGAGCGGCTGCCCCGTCGCCGCGTCCACCTGGCGGAGGACCTCGGCGGTGATCTCGATGAGGTAGCTCTCGAGCTCGCCGGTGTTCCACTCGGCGAAGATGTCGGCGATTTCGACAGGGCTCTTGCCAGTGCCGCGGCGGATCAGGTCGTAGGCCTCCGCGATCAACTGCATGTCGGCGTACTCGATGCCGTTGTGGATCATCTTCACGAAGTGGCCGGCGCCGTCGGTGCCGACGTGGGTGACGCACGGCTCGCCTTCGGCGACCGCGGCGATAGACGTGAGGATGGGGCCCAGCGTCTCCCACGCTTCCGCGGAGCCGCCGGGCATGATGCTCGGGCCGTTGAGGGCGCCCTCCTCGCCGCCGGAGATGCCGGCGCCGACGAAGTTGATGCCGGTCGCGCGGACGGCGGCCTCGCGGCGGATGGTGTCGGTGAAGAGGGCGTTGCCGCCGTCGACGATGATGTCGCCCGGTTCGAAGGCCTGCGTGAGCTGCTCGATGACGGCGTCGGTCGGGGCGCCCGCCTTCACCATGATGATCGCGGCGCGCGGCCTGCTGAGCGACGCGGCGAACTCCTCGACGGTCGCGGCCGGCACGAAGCCCGCCTCCGGGTGCGCGGCGACGAGCGCGTCGGTCTTCTCGTGCGACCGGTTGTACACGGCAACCGTGTTGCCTTCCCGCGAGGCGAGGTTCCGCGCGAGGTTGGAGCCCATCACCGCGAGGCCGACGACCCCGATGTTCGCCTGCGCTGTTGTGTCCGCCACGGTGTCTCCTTCTCTCGGTGAGCGCTTTCGAGCGTAGCGGCCGAGCGGATCGGCGACCCGACTGCGGACCCGACCGCGGACTGCACCGATGAGTGCACTATCCTGCACGAATGGATGCGAGCACGGCGACCCTCGCGGCGGCGATCGGGGCGCGGGTGCGGCAGGCCCGGCAGGATCGCCGTTGGACGCTCGACACTCTGGCCGAGGCGGCCGGCGTGAGCCGCCGGATGCTCGTCAACGTCGAGCAGGGCGCCGTGAACCCCAGTCTCGGCACGCTCCTCCGTCTGGGGGAGGCGCTCGGCGTCGGTCTGCCTGCCCTCGTGGAGGCGCCGACCTCCGAGCCGATGACCGTGACGCGGAGCGGGACCGGCCCGACGCTGTGGCGGGGCGACTCCGGTGGCGCGGGGGTGCTGGTGTCCGGCACCGCCACGCCGGACGTGTTCGAGCTCTGGGACTGGCGGCTGGAGCCGGGCGAGCGGCACGACAGCGAGCCGCACGCCCCCGGCGCCCGCGAGCTCGTTTCCGTGCAGGAGGGCGCGCTGGCCCTCGCGGTGGCCGATCGGACGACCGTCCTCGAGCGCGGCGACGCGTCCGCATTCCGCGGGGATCTCCCGCACAGCTACGCCAACCCCGGCGCCGAGCCTGTGCGCTTCTCACTCGCAGTGTTCGAGCCCCGCACCGGCGCGTCGCACCAGGAGGTGACCCGTGGCTGATCCGACCGGGACCGCACTCGAGCCCCTCCTCGCCGCAGCGGAGGTCGACGACGCGGTGTTCCAGCTTCGACCCGACTACCGGGCGCTGCTGCTCGTCGTTCGCGGGCTGGCCGGCGGCCCGAGCGACACGGCAGGGGACCGGCTCCTGGCCACCGCGGAGCAGGCGGCCCGCCGCGCGCTGGCCGCCGGACCGGTGGAGGAGCTGCCGCACGTGGCCGCCTGGCGCGACGCCTACCGGGCCTTCGGCGCGAAGCCGCAGCGCACCCGCAACAGTTTCGAGGCGCTGCTCCGGCGCGCGGCGTCCACCGGCCTGCCACGCGTGAACCGGCTCACCGACGCGTACAACGCCGTGTCGGTGTTGCACTCCGTGCCGCTCGGCGGCGAGGACCTGGACCGGTACGCCGGTGCGCCCCGCCTTGTCCGCGCGACCGGGGCGGAGACGTTCGACACGGTCGATGCGGGCGCCGACGTGGTCGAGCATCCCGAACCCGGGGAGGTCGTCTGGCGGGACGACGAGGCCGTCACCTGCCGACGCTGGAACTGGCGGCAGGGCCGCCGCACGCAGCTGCGCGAGGACACCACGTCCGCCCTCTTCATCCTCGACGCCCTCGCCCCGATGAGCGACGGCGCCCTCAGCGCCGCGGGCGACGCCCTCGCCGAGCAGCTCACCGCGCTCGGCGCCGACATCCGCGTCGCCCGCCGACTGCTCGCCCCGGCAGCCCCATGACCGCCACCGCCCCGCGCGCCGCCGTCCCGCCGTGGACCCTCGCTGTCGCCGCGATGATCTTCGTCCAGCTGGGCGCCGCCCTCTCGGTTGGGCTCATCGACGACGTCGGCGCCGGCGGAACCGCCTGGCTGCGCCTCAGCTTCGGGGCGCTCATCTTCCTCGCCATCGCCCGCCCGCCGCTGCGTGCGCTGAGTCGCTCCGACCTGACGGCGCTGATCGGATTGGGCGTCGCCACCGGGCTGCTCACCACCGCCTTCCTCGCGGCGATCGAGCGCATCCCGCTCGGCACCGCCGTCGCCATCGAGTTCCTCGGGCCGCTCACGGTCGCCGCAGTCCGCGCCCGCAGCCGCGCCGCGCTGGCCTGGCCGCTGCTCGCTCTGATCGGCGTCGTCGTGCTCACCGAGCCGTGGCAGGGCAGCACCGATCTGCTCGGCATCCTCTTCGCGCTCCTCGCGGCGGGCGGCTGGGGCGGCTACATCCTCCTCACCCAGCGGGTGGGCGACCGGTTCACCGGCATCGAGGCGCTGTCCTTCACCATCCCGGTCGCGGCGGTCGCCGCCGCGCTCATCGGGATCCCTCAGGCGGCCGGGCACCTGACCCTGCCCGTCCTCGCCACGGCGGCCGGCCTCGCGGTGCTGCTCCCCGTCCTGCCGTTCGCACTCGAGATGCTCGCGCTGCGCCGGATGACGGCGACGGCGTTCGGCACCCTGATGGCGCTGGAACCGGCTTTCGGCGTGCTCCTCGGGCTGCTCGTCCTCGCGCAGCAGCCGTCCGCGCTGCAGCTGGCCGGCATCCTGCTCGTCGTGCTCGCCGGGGCCGGTGCCCAGCGCGGCGGCCGGCGCGACGCCCGGCTCGCCGAGCCGGTCCCCGCGGGAGGCCCGCCGCAGCTCGTCGACTGACGCCGACCCGATCGCTTCCCCACCAGCCCGTCCACCGGAGGACCCATGTTCAGCTCCACCTTCATCTTCGAGGCGAAGGACTTCGACGCCGAGTTCCACGAGCGCAACGACTCGATCGCCGAGAGCGCCCGAGCGATCGACGGCTTCCTCGGCGAGGAGGAGTGGCACAGCGCGGAGACCGGCCTCTACGCGGAGGTGTACTACTGGAGCACGCGCGAGGCGCTCACCGAGCTGATCGGCATGACGGAGCACCGCGAGGCGAAGCAGCGCGCCGACCGGTGGATCGGCCGCTACAAGGTGGTGATCGCGGAAATCCTCAGCACCTACGGCGACAAGGATCTCGCGCTGCACCACCAGCCCGCCCTCCCCGGCGCCTGACCGCGCGGCGGCGACCGCGCCTCCCGGCCGCCTAGGCTGGCGGGGTGCAAGCGCAGGCCGTCATCGTGATGGGCGCCTCCGGCTCCGGCAAGTCCACCGTCGGGCGGCTGATCGCGGAGCGCCTCGGCGTCGACTTCGTGGACGCCGATGACCTGCACTCCCCGGAGTCGACGGCGAAGATGGCCGCGGGCACCCCGCTCACCGATGAGGACCGCTGGCCGTGGCTGCGCCGCGTCGGCGCCGTGCTCGCCGACGAAACAGCGCAGGGGCGCTCCTCCGTCGTCGCCTGCTCCGCCCTCCGCCGCGCCTACCGGGACCTGCTGCGCCAGGCGGCCGGGGGACCGGTCACCTTCGTCCACCTGCACGGCACCCGAGAGCTGCTCGAGCAGCGGCTCGGCAAGCGGGAGGGGCACTTCATGCCGCCCGCGCTGCTCGACTCGCAGCTCGCCACCCTCGAGCCGCTGGGCCCGGACGAGCGTCCCGTGCTCGTCGACATCGCACTGCCGCCTGAGCAGGCCGCCGACGCGGCCATCGCCGCGCTGTCCGGCGCGTGACCGGCGGACCAGCCGCGCCGATCGACGGATCCCGCTCCGGCCGCACCGCTGTCGGCGCCGCCGTGCAGGCCGGCACCGAGGTGAGCATCAACCTGGGGTCCGCGCTCGCCGGCCTCGTCATCCCGGTGGTCGGCTCGCCGGTCGTCGTCGCCGCACGCCAGCTGGTGATGCTCGCGACGCTCCTGCCGTTCGCCCGGCCGCGCCGGTCGAGCCTCGCCTGGCGGCGGTCCTGGCCGGCCGTGCTGCTCGGCGTCGACCTCGCCGTGATGAACCTCGCCTTCTACGAATCGGTGCACCTGCTCGGCCTGGGTGTCGCCGCGACCATCGAGTTCCTCGGGCCGCTCGCCGTGGCCCTCCTGCTGTCCCGCCGGCTCCTCGACGTGGGCTGTGCGCTCGTCGCCGCGGTCGGCGTGGTCCTGCTGACCGGCCTCGACGGGGAGGCGGACGTCGCCGGCATCCTGCTCGCGCTGACCGCGGCCGCGGCGTGGGCGAGCTACATCCTCCTGACCCGCCGGGTCGCGACCACCCTGCCGGGCCTCGACGGCCTCACCGTCGCGAGCGCCGTCAGCCTCGCGATTCTGCTGCCGGTCGCCGCCGTCGGCTTCCCGGCCGGCCGGTTCAGCGGCGAGGTGCTCGCGCTGCTGCTCGCGATCGGCGTGCTGTCCTCGGCGCTGCCATACAGCCTCGACACGTTCATCCTGCGGCGCATCCCGCCGCGCCTCTACGCGATCATCACCGCCACCGGGCCCGCGATCGCGGCCGGCTTCGGCGCGCTGGTGCTGGGGGAGCGCTTCGCGGCGGTCGAACTGATCGCCGTCGCCCTCGTCTGTCTCGCCGCCGGCACCGCCGTCGCGACGCAGCGGGAGCCCCCGCACACCGACCTCGAGCGCACCGCCGAGGGCGTGCCATGACGCGGCGCGGCCGCGCGAGTGCGTGGGGTAGACTCACGGACTGAACTTCGGCGAGGGATGCGCTCCGGCGCGTCCGTGATCGACGCGGTGGGAGGCTCCCGGCTCTTCCTCACGCGCTGCGCGCTGAGTTGACCCCAGCACTTCGGGCCGCAGCGGCCCGACTGATATCGGACGCTCGCGTCCATGAGGAGGGCCACCATGGCCGAGAAGATCACCGCAGAGCTCCGCGAGAGCTTCGGCAAGGGCGCAGCCCGCAAGCTCCGCGCCGCGGGCAAGATCCCCGCCGTCATCTACGGCCACGGCGCCGAGCCGCAGCACGTCTCGCTGCCCGGCCACGAGCTGTCGCTCATCATCCGCAAGTCCAACGCGGTCCTCGACCTCGACATCGCCGGCAAGAGCCAGCTCGCGCTGGTCAAGGACGTGCAGAAGGACCCGGTCCGCCAGATCATCGAGCACCTCGACCTCGTCCTCGTCCGCAGCGGCGAGCGCGTGCAGGTGGAGGTCTTCGTGCACGTCGAAGGCGAGTCCGCCCCCGGCACCATGGTCTCGACCGACCTCAACACGCTCACGCTCGACGTCGAGGCGACCCACATCCCCGAGCGCGTCACCCTCGACATCGAGGGCGCCGCGGAGGGCACCCGCATCACGGCCGGCGACATCGCCCTGCCGCAGGGCGCGAAGCTCGCGATGGAGGCCGACATCCTCGTCCTCACCATCTCCGGCTCCTCGGGCGACCTCGAGGGCGACACCGCCGGCGACGGAAGCCCCAGCGCGCCCGCCGTCGACAACGGCGACGCCTCCCCGGCCGACGCCGAGTAGCAGCCGCCCGCGTCCTCCATGGGCGACCCCTGGCTGGTGGTCGGCCTCGGCAACCCCGGGGCCGGCTACTCCGGCAACCGCCACAACGTCGGGCAGATGGTCCTCGCGGCCCTCGCCGACCGGATCGGCGCGCGCTTCACCAGCCACAAGACGAACTCCGTCGTGGCGGAGGGGCGCAGCTTCCCGGCGGGGCCGCGGCTCATCCTCGCCAAGCCGAACTCGTTCATGAACCTGTCCGGCGGGCCGGTGTCGCAGCTGCTCGGGTTCTACTCGCTGGAGCCGGACCGGCTGATCGTCGTACACGACGAGCTCGACATCCCGTTCGACACGGTGCGCCTCAAGTTCGGCGGCGGGCACGGCGGGCACAACGGCATCCGCGACATCGCGGCGGCGGTCGGCACCGGCGACTTCACACGGGTGCGCGTCGGGATCGGGCGGCCGCCCGGCCGGCAGCCCGCCGCCGACTTCGTGCTCAAGGACTTCGCGAGCGCCGAGCGCGAGGTGCTGCCCACCCTGCTGGAGGACGCCGCCGACGCGGTGCAGCTGATCGCGGCCGACGGCCTGGCCGCCGCCCAGCTGAAGTTCCACTCGCCGTAGCCCCGCCTCCTCCAAGCCGCTGACTTGCCACTTCGTGCTGGTGAGTCGCCGAGTTGCCAGCACCAAGCGGCAACTCGAGGGGCTGGTGAGCCCCCGCCGCTCGCCCTCAGCGGACGCCGGGGAAGGGGCGGCGGGCCGCCGGTAGACTTCCCCGAGTGAGTTTGAACGGGCTGGCGCGCGCCCTGAAGCGCGCTCCGTCGTTCGCCCGAGCCCTCTCCTCCGCGAGCCGCGCCACCGACTTCTCGGTGACCGCGGGCATGCAGCCGGCGCTGCTGACCGCACTGATCGAGCAGCGCCGGGCCGCCGGCGCCCCGCCCGCGCTGTTCGCCGTGACGCCGACCGGCCGCGAAGCCGAGGCGCTGCGCTCCGCGTTCAGCTGCCTGCTGCCGGACGCCGAGATCCTCGCCTTCCCGGCATGGGAGACGCTGCCGCACGAGCGGCTGAGCCCGAGCGCGGAGACGGTCGGCACCCGCATCAACACGCTCCGCCGGATGCGCGACTGGGACGGCGTCCGCCCGCTGATCGTCGTCGGCGCGGTGCGTGCCGCCCTGCAGCCGCTCGCGAGCGACCTCACCGACCTCGAGCCGGTCGTCCTCACACTCGGCGGCCGCGGCGTCGGCCTCACCGAGGTATCCGGTCGCCTGCCCGAGCTCGCATACGCGCGGGTCGACATGGTGACCCGGCGCGGCGAGTTCGCCGTGCGCGGCGGCATCCTCGACATCTTCCCGCCCACCGCGGAGCACCCCGTCCGGGTCGAGTTCTTCGGCGACGAGGTGGATGGCATGCGGTTGTTCTCGGTCGCCGACCAGCGCTCCCTCGACGACGAGGTCCGCGAGATCGAGCTGCCCGCCAGTCGCGAGTTGCTGCTCGGCCCCGCGGTGCGGCAGCGCGCCGCCGAGATGCTGCACGAGTTCCCGAGCATCTCCGGCATGCTGGCGAAGCTCGCCGAGGGCATCCCGGTCGAGGGCATGGAGTCGCTGACGCCCGCCCTGGTCGACCGGCTGGTGCCGGTCACCTCGTATCTGCCGGCCGGTGCCGCCGTGGCGGTTCTCTCGCCGGAGCGGGTCGCGAGTCGCGCCGTCGACCTCGCCGAGACGAACCGCGAGTTCCTCACCGCCGCATGGGCCGCCGCCACCGCCGGGGCGCAGACGCCGATCGACCTCGCCGCCGGCGACTTCCTCACGCTCAACCAGTTGCGCGACACCGCGGGCGACCGGCCCTGGTGGACGTTCACCTCGTTCGCGATGGGGCCCGACGACGAACCGGTCGACGAGGCCGCTCTGGTCCTCGACGAGTACCTGCGGGTGCGCGGC
Organism: Naasia sp.; assembly: GCA_025463675.1. Classification (GTDB taxonomy): domain Bacteria; phylum Actinomycetota; class Actinomycetes; order Actinomycetales; family Microbacteriaceae; genus Naasia. Next base: position 11,246 of record JAODAX010000053.1, read on the forward strand.
GAAGCGGTGCCCGTCGCGCAGGGCGGCACGGCGATCGACCACATCGGCGCGCTTCTGGCCGATGGCTGGTCGGTCGCGGTCGCCGCGGGCGGCAAGGGGCTCGTCGAGCGCGGCCGCGACGTGCTCGCCGAGCGCGAACTGCCGGGCCGGCTCGTCGATGCCTTCCCGGACGACCCCGAGCCGGGCATCGCCTACCTGGTGCAGGGCTCGCTCGAGGTCGGTTTCGAGCAGGCCGAGGCGAAGATCGCCCTCGTCACCGAGCGGGAGTTCTTCGGCCGGGCGACCGGCTACGACTCCCGCCAAGTCAAGAAGCTCGCCAGCCGGCGGAAGAACGTCGTCGACCCGCTGGCCCTCAAGCCCGGCGACTACGTCGTGCACGAGACGCACGGCATCGGCCGGTTCGTCGAGTTGGTCTCCCGAGAGGTCAGCACCGGCGGCCGGAACGCCGTCAAGACGAGTCGCGAGTTCCTGCTGCTCGAGTACGCGCCCTCCAAGCGCGGCTACCCCGGCGACAAGCTCTACGTGCCGACCGACCAGCTCGACCTGCTCAGCCGCTACGTGGGCGGGGAGGCGCCGCAGCTCAGCAAGATGGGCGGCTCCGAGTGGGCGGCCGCCAAGGGGCGCGCCCGCAAGGCCGTCCGCGACATCGCCGTGGAGCTCGTCAAGCTCTACTCGGCGCGGATGGCGTCCCGCGGCCACGCGTTCTCCACCGACACCCCCTGGCAGCGCGAGCTGGAGGAGGCGTTCCCGTTCGCGGAGACGCCCGACCAGCTGACCACCATCGACGAGGTCAAGGCCGACATGGAGCGGCCCATCCCGATGGACCGGCTGATCGCCGGCGACGTCGGCTTCGGCAAGACCGAGGTCGCGATCCGGGCCGCGTTCAAGGCGGTGCAGGACGGCAAGCAGGTGGCGATGCTCGTCCCCACCACGCTGCTGGTGCGCCAGCACCTGGAGACGTTCACCGAGCGCTTCGCGGGCTTCCCCGTGCAGCTGCGCGCCCTCAGCCGGTTCCAGACGGCCAAGGAGGTGAAGGAGACCCTGAAGGGGCTCGCCGACGGCAGCATCGACGTCGTCATCGGCACCCACCGGGTCCTCACCGAGGGCATCGCGTTCAAGGACCTGGGGCTCGTGATCATCGACGAGGAGCAGCGGTTCGGCGTCGAGCACAAGGACGCGCTAAAACGGCTGAAGCAGAACGTCGACATCCTCGCGATGAGCGCGACGCCCATCCCGCGCACCCTGGAGATGGCGGTGACCGGCATCCGTGAGATGTCGACGCTCGCCACCCCGCCCGAGGACCGGCACCCCATCCTCACCTTCGTGGGCCCGTACTCGGACAAGCAGATCGCCGCCGCGGTCCGCCGTGAGCTGCTCCGCGAAGGCCAGATCTTCTACGTGCACAACCGGGTGTCGAGCATCAACCGGGTCGCCGCGCAGCTCGCCGAGCTGGTGCCGGAGGCGCGCATCGCCGTCGCCCACGGCAAGATGAACGAGACCGCGCTCGAGCAGGTCATCGTCGACTTCTGGGAGCGCAAGTTCGACGTGCTCGTGTCGACCACGATCATCGAGACCGGCCTCGACATCCCGAACGCGAACACCCTCATCATCGACCGGGCCGACAAGTACGGCCTCAGTCAGCTGCACCAGCTGCGCGGCCGAGTGGGCCGCGGTCGCGAGCGCGCGTACGCGTACTTTCTGTGGGACGAGACGAAGCCGCTGTCCGAGACCGCGCACGACCGGCTGTCCACGATCGCAGCGAACAACGACCTCGGCTCGGGCATGCAGGTCGCGCTGAAGGACCTCGAGATCCGCGGCGCCGGCAACCTGCTCGGCGGCGAGCAGTCCGGCCACATCGCGGGCGTCGGCTTCGACCTGTACCTGAGGATGATCGGCGAGGCGGTGAGCGCCTTCCGCGGCGACGTCGCCGAGGGGCAGACCGAGCTGCGGCTCGAGTTGCCGGTGGACGCCCGCATCCCCGAAACGTACGTGGAGAGTGAGCGGCTGCGGCTCGAGGCGTACCAGAAGCTGTCCGCCGCGAGCGGCCCGAACGCCGCCGACGACGCCCTCGACTCGGTGCTCGAGGAGCTCACCGACCGCTACGGCACCCCGCCCGAGGAGGTCGTGCACCTGCTCGCCGTTTCCCGGCTGCGGCGCACCGCGCAGAAGGCGGGTCTGGCGGAGGTCGTCGTGCTCGGCTCGAACCTGCGGATCGCGCCGGCCAACCTGCCCGACTCGCGTCAGGTGCGGCTGCAGCGGATGTACCCGAAGGCGCGCCTGCTCGCGCAGGCGAACGCCGTGCTCGTGCCGCTGCCGGAGATCGACGGCCGGTCGCTGGCCGACGACGAGCTCATACGATGGGCCGGGGACCTGCTTCAGGCTTTGTTCGCACAGGAGCCCGCCGCGACGCCCAGCTGACGACGATCGCCGAGAGGGCGATCGCGATCGCGGAGCCGAGCAGCACGGCGAGGGTGCCCTCGTCCTTCACCTCTTCGGTGCGTGCGAACGCGAGCTCGTTCATCAGCAGCGACACGGTGAAGCCGATGCCGCCGAGCACCGCCACTACGAGGATCTCGCCCTGTTCCAGCACGCGGCTGCCGCGCCGGCGGGCGACGATCACCGCGATCGCGCCGAAGAGGGTGATGCCGACCAGCTTGCCGACCGGCAGGCCGACCAGGATGCCCCAGAACGCCGGGGAGAGCTCGCTCACCGCCACCTGCGGGATGGCGACGAGCGCCGCCGAGAACGCGAACAGCGGCAGGATCACGCCGTTCGACCATGGCTCGAACGCGCGGTGGGTGCGGTGCGCCGGCTTCGGGCTCATCGCGAGCCCCAGCGCGACGCCCGCCAGGGTCGCATGCACGCCCGACTGGTAGACGAAGTACCAGGCGACGACCGCGACCAGCACCATCCCGATGAGGATCGGCAGCCTCGCCGGCCGGCCGACGATGCGGCTCAGCAGGCCGAAGGCGGCGACCGCGATCACGGCGCCGATGAGCAGCAGCAGGTTCGGCTCGTGCGTGAAGAACAGGGCGATGATGACGATGGCGATGAGGTCGTCGAGGATGGCCAGCGCCAGCAGGAACGCCCGGACTCGCGCCGGCAGGCGGGAGCCGAACACGGCGAGCACCCCGAGCGCGAACGCGATGTCGGTGGCGGTCGGGATCGGCCAGCCCCCCATGACGCCGGTGCCCGCGGCGAAGGCGAGGTAGCTGCCCGCGGGGACCACCACGCCGCCGACGGCCGCGATCGCCGGCACGAGCGCCTTGCTGGGGGAGGCCAGCTCGCCCTTCGTCAGCTCGTGCCGCAGCTCGATCGCCACCAGGAAGAAGAAGATGGCGAGTAGGCCGTCGCTGACCCAGTGCCCGATCGACAGATCGAGGCCGAGCCCGGGGAGTTCCAGATGGGCGTCGCGGAACGCGAGGAGGGCGCCGCCGAACGGGAGGTTCGCGAGCAGCAGGGCGAAGGCGGCCGCGCCCAGCAGGAGGGCGGCGGCATAGCGCTCGGATCGGAAGATGTGCACGGGGCTCCCCGGGGTCGACGGTGTGACGCCGACCAGACTTCCCGGCACACCCGCGTCCCAGTTTAGGTGGCGGCCTTCCGTGGCTACCCGTGCTTGATCGCCGCATTCGACGTGGCACTGCGGTCCTGGCCGACTGGGTAGCCTTCCCTGGTGCCTCCGTCGTCCGCCGCCCCCGTCCCGCTCCGGCCCGTCGCCGACGGCGACATCGGCCGGCTCGTCGACCTGAACAACGCGGCATACCCCGCGGTGCCGGTCCTGGACGGCGACGAGATGCGGGCCCTCCTCGGCATCAGCGGCCTCGCCCTCGCCGCGGTCGACGGCGCCGCCGTGGTGGGCTTCCTGCTCGCGGTCGACCCGGGCGCCGACTACGCGAGCGAGAACTACGCCTACTTCTCCTCTCGCGCCGTCGAGTCCCTCTACATCGACCGGGTGGTCGTGGGGGCGGAGGCCCGCGGCCGAGGCGTCGGCCGTGCGCTGTACGAGGCGACCTTCGCGAAGGCGGCCGCCGACGGCCGTGCCGAGGTCACCTGCGAGGTGAACCTGCAGCCGCCGAACCCGGAGTCGCTCGCGTTCCACGAGCGGATGGGCTTCCGTCGCCTCGGCGAGCAGGCGACCAAGGGGGGCTCGATCACGGTCGCGCTTCTCGCCGCCCCGGTGCCCGCCCGCTGAGCCCGCACCCGACCTTCCGGGAGTTGCCCGGTTCTGTCGCGATTCCGCCCCGAACGGCGACAGGCCTCGGCTCCGTGAGAGGCGAGGATGGAGCGGTGACCGCTCTCGACGACCTCGTCTCCGTGATGCACCGCCTCCGCGCCGAATGCGCGTGGGACGCCGAGCAGACCCACGAGACGCTCGTGCCCTACCTGCTGGAGGAGAGCGCCGAGCTGGTCGACGCGATCGAGACCGGCGACCGCGACGGCATCCGCGAGGAGCTCGGCGACGTGCTCTACCAGGTGCTGTTCCACGCCGACATCGCGTCCGGGGCGGAGGGCTTCGACATCCAGGACGTCGCCGCGCTCACGGCGGAGAAGATGAAGCGCCGCCACCCGCACGTGTTCGGCGACTCCGTGGCGGCCACCCCCGATGAGATCCGGGCGCAGTGGCTCGAGGTGAAGGCCGCCGAGAAGGCTTCCCGCACCAGCGTGCTCGACGGCATCCCGCGCGGCATGTCCGCGCTCGCGCTGGCCGGCAAGCTCCTCGGCCGCGCCGAACAGGTCGGCGCCCTCGACGCCGGCGGCGTGCCCTCGCTGCCCTTCGACGACGAGGACGAGCTCGGCGCCCTGCTGCTCGCGCTCGTGCGGGCGGGGCGGGCGCGCGGCTTCGACGCCGACCGCGCGTTGCGCGCCACCCTCCGCGGCCTCGAGGACGAGATCCGCTCGACCGAGCAGCCGCCCGCCTGATCCGTCGAACGCGGTGCGAGGCGCCGAGGGCGGTGTGTGCACCTCCCGCGCTCGGCGTCTCGCACCGCGCGGAGTGGTGGATGCACCGCGTTCGGCGGAGACGGTTCCGCCCGGCTGGCAGGATGGGGGCGTGGCCAGCCCCGTCAATCCGCCGCGCGGGATGCGCGACTTCCTGCCCGACGAGAAGTCGCGCCGTGAGCGCGCGCTCACGATCATCACGGGCGTCTACGCGCGGCACGGCTTCGATCAGATCGAGACGCCCGTCGTCGAGGACATCGCGCGGCTGCACTCCGGCATGGGCGGCGACAACGAGAAACTCGCTTACAGCGTCCTGAAGCGCGGGCTGACCGCCGAGGACATCGCCGACGCGGCCAGCGCCGGAGACGCGCTCCGGCTCGCCGACCTTGGCCTGCGCTTCGACCTGACGGTGCCGCTCGCCCGCTTCTACGCCTCGCACCGCGGCGAGCTGCCGAGCGTGTTCCGCGCCCTGCAGACCGGCCCGGTCTGGCGCGCGGAGCGGCCGCAGAAGGGCCGCTACCGCCAGTTCGTGCAGTGCGACATCGACATCCTGGGCGAGCCCGGCGTCCTCGCCGAGCTGGAGCTGATCACGGCCACCACAGCGGCGCTCGACGCGCTCGGCCTCACCGGCAGCACGGTGCGCATCAACGACCGGCGGATCCTCACCCGGCTGCTCGCCTCGTGGGGCGTCCCCGAGCACTTCAGCGAGCGCGCCCTCATCACCATCGACAAGCTGGACAAGGTGGGCGTCGACGGCGTCGTCGCCGAGCTCGGCGAGCTGGGGATCGCGACCGACGGCATCGCCGAGTCGCTGCGCCTGATCGAGTCCGCCGGTTGGAGCCTCCTCGACGGCACGCCGCCCGCCTGGCTGGACGTGCCCGCCTACGAGCAGCTGCTCGAACTGCGGGCCGCCGTGCCGGCGGCGGAGCTCGTCTTCGACCCGACCCTCGTGCGCGGCATGGGCTACTACACCGGCACGATCTTCGAGATCGCGCATCCCGGCTCCGGCAGCTCCCTCGCGGGCGGCGGCCGCTACGACGGGATGATCGGCCGCTTCCTCGGGGCGGACGTGCCGGCCGTCGGCTTCTCGATCGGCTTCGAGCGCATCCTCGACCTGCTGCCCGCCGAGGCGGACGCCGGCCGCGGCGGAGTGGTGCTCGTGCACGCCCCCGACGTCGCGCCCGACCGGCTGATCGCGGCGAAGCGGGAGCTCCTCGCCGTGGCGCCCCGGGTGCGGCTCGAGCGGCGCCCGCGCAACCTGAAGGGCCTCCTCGACTCCGCCTCGGCCGCCGGCTTCACCGCGTTCGCGACCCTCGACGCCGACGGCACGCTCGGCGTGCAGCGCGCGCTCGGCTGACCCGCCGCCTTCGCCCAACAGGACGTCGTGCCGTGAACAGGCGGGGCGCGGCGATTCCGCCTGGTGACGGGAAGTGAGCCTGTCGAGGGAGAGTGCGCCAGGGGTGGGCGTGACCGGAGAGTCGCCGCGGGGTGTCCGGCCGGTCGGCCCTCAGGGGTCGAGCAGGGCGACGAGGCGGCGCCGGGCGGTGTCGCGGTAGGACTCGTCGCTCAGCTCAGCTCAGCTCAGCCAGTCCCGGTCCGGCTCCGCGGCCGCGCGGTTCACGCCCATCCAGCCGGGCGCGAAGCAGCCCGGCACGAAGCCGCGCGGATCCTCGAGCAGCGCCAGCCGGGTGTCCGCGTCCGGCAGGAGCAGCACCGACCGCGGGTAGATCACCTTCTCCGGACTCCTCGTGCCGCCGCCGTGCACGGGGAACGCGTCATCGTGCGGAACGCCGCGGCGCTCCGGCCGCCCTCACTAGACTCCTGTGTCGGGCGGCAACTCCGCCATAGGGAACGACTTTTTGAGGAGCCGAGACATGGCCAGCATCGACGCAGTAGGCGCCCGCGAGATTCTGGACTCCCGCGGGAACCCGACCGTCGAGGTCGAGGTCCTGCTCGATGACGGCACCGTCTCGCGTGCGGCGGTCCCCTCCGGCGCCTCCACCGGCGCGTTCGAGGCGTACGAGCTGCGCGACGGCGACAAGGGCCGCTACCTCGGCAAAGGCGTGCTCAAGGCGGTCGACGGCATCCTCGACGAGATCGGGCCCGCCATCGAGGGCATGGACGCCACCGATCAGCGCCTCATCGACGCCGCGCTCATCGACCTCGACGGCACCGAGAACAAGCAGCGCCTCGGCGCGAACGCGCTTCTCGGCGTGAGCCTCGCCGTGGCCAAGGCCGCCGCCGACTCCGTTGACCTGCCGCTGTTCCGCTACCTCGGCGGCCCCAACGCGCACGTCCTCCCGGTGCCGCAGCTCAACGTCATCAATGGCGGCGCGCACGCCGACACCGCGCTCGACATTCAGGAGTTCTTCCTCGTCCCGCACGGCGCGGAGACGTTCTCCGAAGGCCTCCGCTGGGGAGTGGAGACCTACCACGCGCTGAAGAGCGAGCTGAAGAGCCAGGGGCTCGCCACCGGTCTCGGCGACGAGGGCGGCTTCGCCCCCGAGCTGGCCAGCAACCGGCACGCGCTCGACCTCCTGCTCGGCGCCATCGAGAAGGCCGGCTTCACGCCCGGCACGCAGATCGCGCTCGGCCTCGATGTCGCCAGCACCGAGTTCTTCGAGGACGGCGCGTACCGCTTCGAGGGGCGCCGGCTCACCTCGGCGGAGATGACGGCCTACTTCGCCGACCTGGTCGCGAACTTCCCGCTCGTCACCATCGAGGACCCGCTGGCCGAAGACGACTGGGAGGGCTACGCCGCCCTCACCGCGGAGCTCGGCGGCAAGGTGCAGATCGTGGGCGACGACCTGTTCGTCACGAACCCCACCCGGCTCGCCCGCGGCATCGCCGCAGGCGTCGGCAACTCGATCCTCGTCAAGGTGAACCAGATCGGCACCCTCACCGAGACGCTCGACGCGGTCGCGCTGGCCCAGCGCAGCGGCTACACCGCGGTGCTGTCGCACCGCTCCGGCGAGACCGAGGACACCACGATCGCGCACCTCGCCGTGGCGGTGAACGCCGGGCAGATCAAGACCGGTGCGCCTGCCCGGAGCGAGCGGGTCGCCAAATACAATGAGCTGCTGAGGATCGAGGAAGAGCTCGACGCCGCCGCCGTCTACGCCGGCCGCTCCGCGTTCCCCCGCTACACCGCCTGAGACCGAAGGGGGACACGTGCCCCGGCGCACTTCTCCCCGCACGCTGCAGGTGCCGGTCGACCTCCCCGAGGAGTCGACCACCTCGTCGTGGCTGCGCAGCATCCGACTGTCCGGCTTCTCGGTGCTGATGCTGGGCGTCGTGGTCCTCGCCATCGTCGTGCTCGCGCCCGGCATCCGGGTGCTCGTCGACCAGCGCCAGCAGATCGCACAGCTGGAGGCCGCCGTCGAGGCGCAGCGCGACACGGTGGGGGACTTGCAGGAGCAGCGGGCGCGCTGGGACGACCCCGCCTACATCACGGCGCAGGCGCGCGACCGGCTGCTCTACGTGATGCCCGGCGAGTACGCGTACCTGATCCTCGACGACGTGGCCGCGCCGCCCTCGACCGAGCCGGTGCCGGCGAAGGCGGGCCTCGAGGAGACCCGGGTGGACTGGACGGCTTCGCTCCTGTCCTCCTGGTTCGCGGCGGGGCTCAGCGAGACCCCGGCGCCGCAGAGCCCGGACCAGCGATGACCCGCCCGCCGTTCCCGCCGGTCGAGCAGGCGGACATCGACCGGGTGTCCGAACAGCTCGGCCGTCCCGCGCGCGACGTGGTCGGCATCGCCGCCCGCACCGCATCGGGGGAGCCGACCGTGGTGTCCACGAGCCCGCGCCTCGCCGACGGCACCCCGTTCCCCACTTTCTACTATCTCTCCCACCCCGGCGCGACGGCGGCCGTCTCGCAGCTGGAGGCGGAGGGGGCGATGCGCGAGTTGAACGAGCGGCTGGAGGAAGACGAGGAGCTCCGCGCCGCGTACCGTGCGGCGCATGAGGCCTACCTCGCCGACCGCGCGCAGCTGGGCGAGGTGCCGGAGATCGCCGGCATCAGCGCCGGCGGGATGCCGCACCGGGTGAAGTGCCTGCACGCGCTGGTCGCGCATGCGCTGGCCGCGGGACCGGGTGTGAACCCGATCGGCGATCTCGCGCTGGAACTGGCCGACTGGAGCCCCGACCGGGCCTGACCGGATGAAGCCGGGCTCGCCTCCCGCCTCCGGGGCGCCGCAGCGGGGACAATGGGCATGTGGGAGCCCGCCGAGCCGTCGCCGCCGGCATCGCCGTCGGAATCGCGCTCGCGCTCGCCGTGGCGGCACCCGCGCGCGCCGACTTCATCCGCGACAAGCAGTACTGGCTGGACGACTACGGCATCACCCGCGCCTGGAACACCACGCGGGGGGCCGGCGTGACGGTCGCCGTCATCGACTCCGGCATCGCCCAGATCCCGGAGCTCGCTGGGGCGGTCCGGGGCGGCATCGACGAATCCGGGTTCGGGTCGCCGGACGGGCGCACCCCGGTGGGCGACGGGGCCGCGCACGGCACCCTCGTCGGCACGATCCTCGCGGGGCGCGGCAGCGGCCCCGGCGACGGGATGATCGGCGTCGCTCCCGAGGCGGACCTGCTGAGCGTCTCCGTCGGCTTCGGCACCGATGGTGGGGACGTCGAGGATCAGATCGCCCGCGCCGTGCGCTGGGCGGTCGACAACGGTGCCGACGTCATCAACATGTCCCTCACCACGAATACCCGCGACTGGCCGGAGAGCTGGGACGACGCCTTTCTCTACGCGTTCGAGAAGGACGTGGTGGTGGTCGCCGCCGCCGGCAACCGGGGCTCCGGCACCACCGAGGTCGGCGCCCCCGCCACCATCCCGGGCGTCGTCGCCGTCGCGGGGGTGGACCGCGACGGGGACGCGAGCTTCGACGCGTCCAGCCAAGGCATCACCATCGCCGTCGCCGCGCCGAGCGAGGAGCTCGTCGGCGTCGAGCCCGGCGGCGACCCCGTCTACTGGTCCGGCACGAGCGGGGCCGCCCCCATCGTCGCGGGCGTGGTGGCGCTGATTCGCTCCGCGCACCCCGAGCTGGACGCCGCGAACGTCATCAACCGGCTACTCCGCACCGCGACCCCGAAGGGCGATCCGGTGCCCGGCCCCATCTACGGGCACGGCCTCGTCGACGCCGCCGCGGCCGTCACGGCCGACGTGCCCCTCGTCGACGCCAACCCGCTGGCCATGCCGTACGACCTTGCCGAGTGGGTCGAGCTCTACCGACAGGGCGACGCAGCGCCGCCCGTCGACCAGGCCGAGGAGCCTCCGCCCGCTCGAGCGGCACCGCCCGTCGACCCGGTGGATCGACTGCCCGACTGGCTGCGTCGGGCGCTGCCCAAGACCACGGTGCTCGCCGACGTCGTGATCCCGGTCGGCGTGCTGCTCGGCTTCGGCCTCCTCCTCAGCGGCGCGGTACTGGGGGCGGTTCGCTCGGCCGGGCGGCGCGCGGGCAGGTAGTAGCCTGGGCAGGAGTGCCTGAAGGACAACAAGAAGAGAGCGGGACGTTGCCCAGAATCCTCATCGTCGGCGGTGGCTACGCCGGCTTCTACACGGCGTGGAAGCTCGAGAAGCAGCTCGCCAAGGGCGAAGCCGAGATCGTCGTCGTCGATCCGCTGCCCTACCTCACCTACCAGCCGTTCCTGCCGGAGGTGGCCGGCGGCAACGTGGAGCCGCGGCACGCGCTCGTCTCGCAGCGCAAGAACCTGAAGCGCTCGACCGTGATCACCGCGAAAGTGACTCAGATCAATCACGCGGCCCGCACGGCGACCATCACGCCGGAGGTCGGCGAGTCGTGGGACATCACCTACGACCAGATCGTCGTCACCGCCGGCTCGGTCAGCCGCACCTTCCCGATCCCGGGGGTCGCCGACGAGGCCATCGGCCTGAAGGCGATCGAGGAGGCCGTCGAGATCCGCAACCGGATCATGACGAACTTCGACAAGGCGTCCACCCTGCCGGCCGGGCCGGAGCGCGACCGCCTGCTCACCTTCATCGTCGTCGGCGGCGGCTTCGCCGGCATCGAGGTGTTCGCCGAGATGCGCTCGCTGGCGAGCGCGCTGCTCAAGAACTACAAGCAGCTGACCTTCGACGACGTGCACTTCCACCTCATCGAGGCGATGGGGCGCATCATGCCCGAGGTGTCGCTGAAGACCAGCCACAAGGTGCTCAAAAACCTCGCCGAGCGCGGCGCGTACGTGCACCTGGACACCCAGCTGAAGTCCGCCGTCGGCGGCGTGTGCGAGCTGTCCACCGGCGAGAAGCTCGAGAGCGGCCTCATCGTGTGGACGGCCGGCGTCATGGCCAGCCCGATGCTGAAGAACACCGACCTCCCCGTCGAGGAGCGCGGTCGCCTCCGGGTGAGCGCCGACCTCCGCGTCGAAGGCGACGACGGCATCGTCGAGGGCGCCTGGGGCGCCGGCGACGTCGCGGCCGTCCCGGACCTCACCGGCGGCGGCGTCGGCGGCTTCTGCGTGCCCAACGCCCAGCACGCGGTCCGTCAGGGCAAGCGCCTCGCGAAGAACCTGGCCGCGGTCCTCCGCGGCGAGCTGCCCGAGGAGTACTCGCACGAGAACCTCGGCGCCGTCGCGGGCCTCGGCCCCGGCCACGGCGCGTTCCAGTCCGGCAAGATCGGCATCACCGGTCCCATCGCCTGGGTGATGCACCGCGGCTACCACGGCCTCGCCGTGCCCACCTGGGATCGCAAGATCCGCGTGTTCGCGAACTGGGCGATCACGCTGCTCTGGGGCCGCGACATCACGCCCATCGAGAACCTGGACGACCCGCGCGAGTACTTCGAGCGGTTCGCCTCCCGGCCGAAGCCGCCGGCCGAGCAGCCGGTCGCGGCGGGCGCGAAGGGCGGCAAGGCCGACAAGCTGCCTGGGGCCGACGGTATGTCGGCGCCGGTCTACGCGACGCCGTCGAAGGGCACGTAGCCTCCGCCCCCGTAGCCCAACCGGCAGAGGCAGACGACTTAAAATCGTCCCAGTGAGGGTTCGAACCCCTCCGGGGGTACGCAGGAAGCGACCGTCCACAGGGCGGTCGCTTCCTGCATCCGCGCGCAGCGTTCGAACCCCCGGGGTGTCAGCGGGCCGCGTCGCTATAGTTGCGCCATGGAGATCCTGATCCCGGTCCTGATCGTGGTCGCCCTCGTCGTCATCGTGGGCATCTACCTGTGGGCCACCTACAACTCGCTGGTCACGCTGAACGTCCGGGTGGACGAGGCGTGGAGCGACATCACCGTCCAGCTGAAGCGGCGAGCGGATCTCCTGCCCAACCTCATCGAGTCGGTGAAGGGCTACGCGGCGCACGAGCGCGGAGTCTTCGAGGACGTGACCCGAGCCCGCGCCGAGACGCTCTCCGCCTCCAGCCCCGCCGAGGCGTCCGCGGCCGAGAACCACATGCAGACCGCGCTGAAGAGCATCTTCGCCGTTGCGGAGGCGTACCCCCAGCTGCAGGCGAGCCAGAACTTCCTCCAGCTGCAGAGCGAGCTCGTCGACACCGAGGACAAGATCCAGGCATCCCGGCGCTTCTACAACGGCGGCGTGCGGGAGCTCAACACGAAGATCAAAATCTTCCCGAACAACCTCTTCGCCCGTTCCCTCGGCTTCACCGAGCGGGACTTCTTCGAGGTGACGGAGCCCGCGGCCATCGCCGAGCCGCCGCGGGTCCAGTTCTGACCCGCCGCGCGGTGCGGCGGTAGCCGTGTACTCCGCGATCGCGCGCAACAAGCGCAACACCGTCCTCATCCTGGTCCTGTTCGTCGCCATCATCGGCGGCCTCGGCTTCCTCGCGAACTACGCCTACGGCCGCCCGGGTGACTACTCGATCGTCGCCCTCGTCGTGGGAGGGGCGCTCGCCTACGCGACCTTCCAGTACTTCCTCGCCGACCGGCAGGCGGTCGCCATGAGCGGCGCGGTCGGGCCCATCCAGAAGGCCGACAACCCCCGGCTGTACCGGATCGTCGAGAACCTCTCGATCGCGACGGGCACGCCGATGCCGAAGGTGTATGTCGTGCCGGATCCGGCGCCCAACGCTTTCGCGACCGGCCGGGACCCACAGCACGCGGTGGTCGCCGCGACCACGGGGCTGCTCGAACTGCTCGACGACGACGAGCTCGAGGGCGTGATGGCGCACGAGCTCGGCCACGTGCGCAACTACGACATCCGGGTGTCGATGGTCGTCTACGGCCTCGTGGTCGCCGTCGGCATCCTCTCCGACATCCTGCTGCGGATGGCGTTCTTCGGCGGTCGCGGCCGGGGGAACAACGGCAACCCGGCCATTCTGATCTTCGGCCTGGTCGCCATGCTCGTCGCCCCGCTCGTGGCGACGCTTGTCCAGTTGGCGATCTCCCGGCAGCGCGAGTACCTCGCCGACGCGACCGGCGCGCTCACCACCCGGCACCCGGACGCGCTCGCCCGGGCGCTCGAGAAACTCGCCGCCTACGGCCGCCCGCTGCGCCGGCAGAACTCGTCCATGGCGCACCTCTGGATCGCCGACCCGCTGAAGCCGGGCGCGCTGGAGAAGCTGTTCAGCACGCACCCGCCGATCCCGGAGCGCGTCGCGCGCCTGGAGAAGATGGGCGGCAGCTTCTAGCCGCTCGCGGCAAGCCTGCGGCCTAACGGCAACGCTGCAACGGTGCCGTCAGGCCGGAACGCTGCCGCGAGAGCCGGGGTCAGACGAGTGCGCGCGCCAGCTCCGGCGCCAGCGTGCCGCGCGCGACGACGTCGACGTCCCCGAGGCCCTGCCACGCGGCGACGTCGCGGAGGAGCGCCGCCATCCGTTCGGCGTGCGGCTCCGCCCGGCCGTTCTCGCTCCATGCGGCCTGGACGCGCAGGACCCCCGCCTGCCGGTCGCTCTTCAGGTCGACGCGACCCACCAACTCGCCGTCGACCAGCACGGGGAGCACGTAGTAGCCGTACACGCGACGCGGGGCGGGCGTGTAGATCTCGATCCGGTAGGTGAAGCCGAACATCCGGTCGGTGCGGCGGCGCTCCCACACCACCGGATCGAACGGCGAGAGCAGCGCGGCGCCCTCGATGCGCCGCGGCGCGCGCGCGTCACGGTGCCGCCACACCGGTAGCGCCCGGCCGTCCCGCTCCCAGTCCGGCACGCGCACCCGCACCAGCTCGCCGGCGTCTTCGAGCTCCGCCAGCGCCGTGCGCACCTCCGGGCCTACCAGCCGGTAGTAGTCGGCGAAGTCCTTCGCGGTGCCGATGCCATGCGCGGCGGCCGCCCGGCGCAGCAGCTCCCGGTGCGCGTCCGCCTTCGACACGTCCGCGTCGAGGACGTGGCGGGGGAGCACCTGCTCGGCGAGCGCGTACCGGCGCTCGAACCGGCTGCGGCCCGCCGTCGTCACCTCGCCCCACCGGAACAGGTACTCGAGGCCCTCCTTGACGTCCGACCAGCCCCACCAGGGGCCGCGCCGCGCGTTCGCATCGTGCTCGATCTCCCGGGCCAGCATCGGGCCGTTCGCCGCGAGCTCCGCGCGCAGCCAGTCCAGCATGGCGGTGTTCGCCACCGCCCACGGGTCGGTCGCCGCGCGCTGCCGGTAGGCGTCCATCCGCCAGCGGAACAGCGGCCACGCCTCCACGGGCAGGAAGCACGCCACGTGCGCCCAGTACTCGACGTAGCCGGTGCGCGGCGCGAGCACCAGCCGGTCGAGCAGAGCCCGGTCGTAGCCGCCGAGGCGGGCGAACAGCGGCAGGTAGTGGCTGCGTTCGAACACGTTGACCGAGTCGATCTGCAGGATCCCGAGCCGGTCGATCGCCGCGTTCAGCTGACGGGTGCCGACCGCGGTGGCGCGTGGCCGGCCGAAACCCTGGGCGGCAAGCGCGATGCGCCGAGCGGCGGGTGCGCCCATGGTATCCACGGCTCGACCATAACGGCAGCCGCCGACGCCCCCGCCGCCCAGCACGGGAGCGGCACGTGGGCGCCCCCGTGCTCCCTAGACTGGGCGAATGGCACTGGGCCGACGCTTGCCCCCCGAACCCCGGAGCGACCGTCCCCGCGACGACCTCGGGGACGCGCTCCCGACCGGCATGCGCATCGCCGGGGCGTGGGGCTGGCGGATCCTCGTGCTCGCCGCCGTGGTCGGGCTCGTGATCTTCCTCGTCATCCAGCTGCGGTACCTCGTCATCCCCCTGCTGATCTCCGTGCTGCTCGCGGCCCTGCTCATCCCGCTCGTCCGCTTCCTCATGCGGCACCGCTGGCCGAAGTGGGCGGCGGTCGCGGTGGCCGAATTCGGCATCCTCATCGCCATCTCCGGGCTCGTCTACCTGGTGATCACGCAGGTGATCCGGGGCTTCGGCGACCTGCGCCAGCAGACCGTCGAGTCCTACGACCAGTTCAAGGACTTCCTGCTCACCTCGCCGCTGGAGATCTCCGAGGACGAGCTGCAGAACTACATCGAGCAGGCGGTCACCCAGCTGCAGGAGGACAACGGGATCCTGCTGTCCGGGGCGCTCTCGGTCGGCTCCACCCTCGGCCACGTGCTGGCCGGCCTGCTGCTCGTGCTGTTCAGCACACTCTTCCTGCTGATCGACGGCCGCGGCATCTGGAACTGGATCGTGCGCCTGTTCCCCCGGAACGCGCGGCAGGCCGTCGACGGCGCCGGCCACGCGGGCTGGCGCACGCTCGGCAACTTCGTGCGCGTGCAGATCCTCGTCGCGTTCATCGACGCGGTCGGCATCGGGCTCGGCGCGTTCTTCCTCGGGATCCCGCTCGCCATCCCGATCGCGGTCCTCGTCTTCCTCGGCTCGTTCGTGCCGGTGGTCGGTGCGGTGGTGACCGGAGCGCTCGCCGTCTTCATCGCCCTGGTCTACAACGGGCCGATCATCGCGCTCTGGATGCTCGTGATCGTCCTCCTGGTGCAGCAGATCGAGGGGCACATCCTGCAGCCGCTTATCATGGGCACCGCGGTGAAGGTGCACCCGCTCGCCGTCGTCCTCGCCGTCGCGGCGGGCGGCTTCCTGGCCGGGATCCCCGGCACCTTCTTCGCGGTACCGGTGGTCGCCACCGCCAACGTGATGATCAAATACATCGCCCAGGGCCGGTGGCGCACCGACCATGGTCCGACCGAGAAGGACGTCGTCCCGGATGCCTGACGCCCAGATGACCGACGCCCAACGAGCGGATGCTCAGCGAGCGGACGCCGCGCTGATCGATCCCGCGGGTGAAGCCGCCGTGCGGTCCGCGCCGAGCGGTGCCGCCTTCGCGGGGCCGACGCTCGCGGAGTTCGAGCGCGCGCGCGAGGTGGTGGCGGCGGTCGCCGACGAGACCCCGATGCAGGGCTCACGATTCCTCGCCGAGGTGATCGGCAGCCCCGTGCACCTCAAGTGCGAGAACCTGCAGCGAACCGGCTCGTACAAGATCCGCGGGGCGTACAACCGGCTGTCGCAGCTGACCCCGGAGGAGCGGGCGCGCGGCGTCGTCGCCGCCTCCGCCGGCAACCACGCCCAGGGGGTCGCGCTCGCCGCGGCGGAGCTGGGCATCACGGCGACCATCTTCATGCCGGTCGGGGTGCCGCTGCCCAAGCTGCAGGCCACCCGGCACTACGGCGCCGAGGTGGTGCTCCGCGGCCACACGGTCGAGGAGCCGCTGCTCGCCGCCGCCGAATACTCCCAAGCCACCGGTGCGGTGCTCATCCCGCCGTTCGATCACCCGGACGTCATCGCCGGCCAGGGCACGCTGGGCCTCGAGATCCTCGACCAGGTGCCCGAGGTCGACACCGTGATCGTGCCGATCGGCGGGGGAGGGCTCGCCGCGGGCATCGCGAGCGCGATCAAGCAGAAGACCGCCGGGCGCGCGCGACCCATCCGGGTGATCGGGGTGCAGGCGGCCAACGCCGCGCCCTACCCGGCCTCGCTCGAGGCCGGCGAGCCGACCGCCGTGCTGATCGCGGCCACCATCGCCGACGGCATCGCGGTCGCGCGGCCCGGGGTGCTCAACTTCGAGATCATCCGCGACGCCGTCGACCGCGTGGTCACCGTCACCGACGACGAGACGGCCCGCGCGCTGGTCGTCCTGCTCGAGCGCGCGAAGCTGGTCGTGGAGCCCGCCGGCGCCGTCGGCGTGGCCGCGATCCTCTCCGGCCGGCTCGGCACCGACCTCGGCCGCACCGTGGTGCTGCTGTCCGGCGGCAACATCGACCCGCTGATGATGGAGCGGGTCATCAGCCGGGGCCTCGTCGCCGACGACCGCTACCTCAACCTCCGCATCGGCCTGCCCGACCGCCCCGGCCAGCTCGCCGAGATCTCCCGCCTGATCGCCGACGTGAACGCGAACGTCGTCGAGGTGCTGCACACCCGGCACGGCCGCGGCCTGCAGATCAGCGAGGTGGAGATCGAGGTCAGCGTCGAGACGCGGGGCAAGGAGCACGCGCTGCTCGTCGTCGACACCCTCCGCGCGGCCGGCTACGAGCCGCGCACGGTGGGCAACGACGGCGAGGAATCCCCTCGCTGAGTCGTCCGCCGAGCTCGCCGCTCGTCCCCGCGATCATCGGTGCCCGCCTCACCAGGCCCGATACCCGTCAACAGGCTGAAACCGGTCGTTTCAGCCTGTTGACGGCAGACGCCTGTTGAGGGCGAGGGGCGGGCCTACAGGTCGGGGCTCGGCCCGGTCGTGATCGCCTGCGCCGACGAGCCGCCGATCGCCGACTGCGAGGAGCCGCCGGTCTTGAGCGCGGCGAGGCGGGCCTCGACCTCGGTGAGCTCACCGATGTCCTCGAGCTCCTCGAACTGCGAGTCGAGGCTGGAGGCCGCCAGCTCCTGCTGACCGCGAACCTTCGCCTCCTCGCGGCGAACCTTCTCCTCGAAGCGGCTCACCTCGCTCGTCGGGTCCATGATGTCGATGCTCTTCAGCGCGTCGTGCACCTGGGTCTGCGCCTGGACGGTCTTCGAGCGGGCGACCAGCTCGTCGCGCTTCGCGGTGAGTTCGCCGAGCTTCTCGCGCATCTTGTTCAGGCCTGACTTGAGCCGCTCCACCACCTCGGTCTGGGCGGCGATCGTCGGCTCGGCCGCCTTCGCCTCGTTCTCCGCCTGCACCTGGCGGGTGAGCGCGACACGGGCGAGGGCGTCGAACTTGTCGCCGCTCGCGGCGTCGCCGGAGCCGCGCAGCTCGTCGGCCTTCCGGCTGGCGGCGAGCGCCTTGCTGCCCCACTCCTGCGCGGCCTGGACGTCCTCCCGGTGGTCGTCCTCGATGAGGCGCAGGTTGCCGATGGTCTGCGCGATGGCGGCCTCGGCCTCCTGGATGCTGCCGGTGTAGTCGCGGACCAGCTGGTCCAGCATGAGCTGGGGGTCCTCCGCCGAGTCGATCAGCGCGTTGATGTTCGCCCGCGCGAGCTGGGCGATGCGACCGAAGATCGTCTGCTTAGCCATCCGTTTCCTTCTTCCTTCCGTTGGTCAGAACCGTCCGCCGCCGCCGCGACGGCCGGAGCCGCCGAAGCCGCGGCCGCCGCCGAAGCCGCCGGAGCGGGATCGAGATCCACTCGACCAGCCGCCACCACCGCCGCTCCGCCGCACGCCGCCCCCGAAACCGCCCCCGAAGCTCCCACCCCGGTTGCCCCCGCCGCCGAGCATGCCGCCGATGATGCCGCCGAGGATCGCGCCGGCGATGTCGTCGCCGCCGCTGCCGCCCCGGTAACCGGTGCGCGTGCTGCCGTATGAGCCGCCGCCGGCGCTCCAGAAGCCGTCGACGTCGCTGTGGGCGAAGTTCAGCGCGCTCGCGGCGAGCGAGCCGGCGGCCTGCGCCTCGGCGAGCGCCTGCTCCGGGTCGGTCGGCGCGAGCTGCTCGGCGACGGCGAGCCGCCGCTCCGCCTCGGCCGCCCGCGTGCGGGCGTCGGTGCCAACGCCTCCGC
>JAODAX010000080.1 GCA_025463675.1 Naasia sp.
CTCGTTGGCGGCCGCGAGCTGCGCCCGAGACGACTGCAGGGCCCGGGCGAGGGCGGCCTCCGCGCGCTGCCGCCGGGCCGCCTGCTCGCGCGCGGGCCCGAGCGCGGCATCGACTCGCTGCTCGAGCGCGGCCAGCGCGATGACGGCGGCCACCGGATCCCGGCGCGTCTCGCCGCGGGTGGCCGCCTGGAGAGCCTGCTCCGCCTCGGCGACCAGCTGAGGCAGCTCCGGGGCGGCCGACGCGGTGGGGAGCGCGCGCGCATCGGCGATGTCCGAGCGCAGATCGCCGATCTCCCCGTCGAGCTGCTCGAGAGCTGCGGCGAGGTCGGCGTCGGCGCGCTCCACGGCGTCGAGGAGGGTGCGCGCCTGATCGAGCGACTGCTGGGCCCCGCGGACCGCGACCGCGGCGGCGGCCCCCTGGCCGGCCCGGATGCTCTCCGCCGCGTGCCCGCCCTCGCTCGCGGCGAACGAGAGCAGCTTGCGCGCCTGGTCGGGGTTGCCCGCGATGTCGGCCAGCGCGGCCGCGGCGTAGCGGGTGCTCAGGTTCGCGAGCGCCGCCTCCGCGGCGGGGAGGCGGGCGTCGATCGCCTCGGCCTCGGTGGTCATCGCCGCCAGGGCCTCCGGGGCGCGGCGGCCCAGTTCGCGGAGCTTGTCGAACTCCTCCGCCTGCGCGTCCAGTTCGGCGTCCGCCTCCTCGCAGAGCGCGATGATCCGCGACGAGAGCTCCCGCCGCTGCTCCGGCGTCTCCGGCTGGGCGTCGTCGAGCTGCTGCTTGATGCGGAACGCCTCGCGCACCTTCTGCTGGGCGGAGACCAGGGTGGTGCGGAACGCGGCCGTCTGCTCGGCGCCGAACTCCGCCTCGGCGAAGCCCAGCTCCTGCTCGCTGGTCTTGAGCGCGTCGTCGAGCTCGACGAGCAGCCCGCCGGCGCGGAGGTCCAACTGCTTCTGGTCCTCCTGCTGGGCGCGCAGCGCAGCACGCTTGCGGCGCGCGGACAGGATGCGCGCGACGAGCACGAGCACGAGCACGAACCCGCCGATGATGAGAAGGGCGGGCAGCGGGTTGAAGCTGAACCCGGGCGAAGCGCCTGCGCCGCCGGATGCCGGCTCATCGCCGGTCAGGACGGCCGCGAGCTGCTCCGCCGCGCCGATGGCGCCGCCAGCCCAGTCGTCGCGGCCGAGCGCGGGGAGGAGGCCGTCGCGCTCGACGGCCGACCGCTCGGCGTCCGTGAGGTTCAAGCCTTCGTCGAAGTAGTACTGGCGGACGTCGACCGCGATCACCAGGAGCGCGTTGTTCGCCCCGAGACCGTTGTCGGAGACGACCTGGGTGCTCCATGCCGCGATGTTGGACGGATTCTCGGGCTCGTCGATGTACGCGACGAGGAGCGTCACCCCGGTGTCCTGTTGGAGATCGTCGAGGGCGTCCTGCACACGGCCCTCGTCGGCGGGGCTGAGGATGTCCGCCGCGTCGGCGATGTCGGAGCCGCCGAAGTCGACCGGCTCCTCCGCCGCCGCGGAAAGGGCGGGAAGCAGCGCCGCCGCGCCCGCGAAGAGGATCACCGCGCCTGCGCGTCGCAGAATGCCGGGCATGCGCCGCGTCGTCCGAGCCACCTGATCACCGTATCGACGGGAACTGGGAGCCGCACCCCCGGGCGGGCAGGTTGCAATCGGCGCGCAAGCCCTCCGGCAGCCTTCCGCGGTCACTGACCCGAGTAGGGCTCCACCTTCTTGATCTCCACGGCAATGGAGCGGCCGTTCGGGGTGGTGTATTCGGTGCTGCCGCCGACCGCGAGGCCGAGGATGGCCTGGCCGAGCGGGCTCTGCTCGCTGTAGACGTCGAGGTCGCTGTCGCCCGCGATCTCCCGGTTGCCGACGAGGAACACCGACTCGTCGCCGGCGATGGTGGCCGTCACGACGGTGCCAAGCGACACGGTGTCGCCGGTGGCGGGCGCGTGGCCGACCTCGGCGCTGCGCAGCAGCTGAGTCAGCTGGCGGATCCGTGCCTCGATTTTGCCCTGCTCCTCCTTGGCGGCGTGGTAGCCGCCGTTCTCCTTGAGGTCGCCCTCCTCACGCGCCTGCTCGATCTTCTTGGCGATCGAGGTGCGGCCTTCGCCCGAGAGCTGCTCGAGCTCGGCGGAGAGGCGGTCGAAGGCCTCCTGAGTGAGCCAGGTGACCGGCGTTTGCTGAGACATGGGACTCCTTGCGAGGAAGAAGGGGAGGAGGGCGGCTGCCGCGTCCTGTCGCCTCCACGCGGCCCACCCGGCCGCGTGTGAGAAGGCGAAGTCCAAAGATTACGGGAGCCAGCAGCGCGAGAGCAACCCGGTGTACGCCCGGTTCACCGTCTCGAGGGGCTGCACGAAGACCCGGATCCGCTCCTCCGCGGGAGGCACGTCGACGATCTTCCAGCCCACGATGTCGTTGTCGGAGTTCCACGCCTGCACCGCACAGCGCACAGCGGTGCCCGGGTCGACGGTCACCTCGTAGCGCACCAGGGTGTCCGTGTCCGAGATCACCTCGTAGCCGGTGTCGCGTGATGCGAGCATCGGCTGGTCCCGGTCGCCGCTCACCCAGACCACCCACGCGATCATCACGAGGGCGACGCCGACGGCTCCGGCGATCGCGATCCACCGCTGCCGGCGCCGCGACACTGTCGACCGCCCGTAGCGGGCGTCGAGGTCGGTGCGCGGCGGATGGTTAGTCGCCGGTGCGGTCACGGAGCTCCCTGGCTGGGCGGATTAGTCTGGGTTCCACGCTACAAGGCCCCGCTGGACGATTCGTCGGTGGTGGCCGGAAGGACCGATCGCCCTGTTCCCACTCGCCACCGTGCTCACCGCCACCCCGGCCCCTCTGCTCGACGAGACCGTCGTCACGCCGGGAGTCGTCGGCTTCCTGGTGTGGTTTGCGGTCGCCCTCATCACGGTCCTGCTCATCTTCGACATGGTCCGCCGCATCCGCCGCACCCGCTACCGCGCCGAGTTCCGGGAGCGGATCGCGCGCGAGGAGGCCGACGCCGGGCCGCAGCCGGACGCGGCACCTGCCGTGGACCCCGACGCCCGCTGACGCCGCGCGCGCCCACCGCGCCGTCGAACGCGGTGCGTGCACCACTCCGCGCGGTACGAGGCACCGAGCGCGGTGCGTGCACCTACCGCGCTCGGTGCCTCGCACCGCGCTCGGTGCGACCGCCCGTCAGCCGTGGAACGCGGGCGCAACCGCGATGAGCAGGGTGGCGGTCCAGTGGCAGCCGAACGCCAGCACGGTGCACGCGTGGAAGATCTCGTGGAAGCCGAACCGGCCCGGGATCGGGTTGGGGCGCTTGAGCCCGTAGATCACGGCACCCGCCGTGTACAGCACGCCGCCGGCGAGGACGAGCGACATCATCGTCGCGTTGGTGACGAACAGGTCGCCCGCGAACACGATGGCCGCCCAGCCCAGCCCGACGTAGATCGGCACGTACAGCCAGCGGGGGGCGTTGATCCAGAACACGCGGAAGCCGATGCCGACCAGGGCGCCGCCCCACACGCCGGCGAGCAGTGGGATGCCCTGGTCGGCGGGCAGCGCCAGAAGCGACAGGGGCGTGTAGGTGCCGGCGATGAGCAGGAAGATGTTGGCGTGGTCGATACGCTTCAGCAGGCGCTTGACCGGCGGGCTCCACTCGAAGCGGTGGTAGAGAGCCGAGTTGCCGAACAGCAGCAGCGAGGTCACGAGGAACACCGCGCTCGCCGCCTTGGCGACGCCCCCCTCGGCGACCGTGAGCAGGACGATTCCGAGCAGCAGAGCGAGCGGGAACGTCCCCGCATGGATCCAGCCGCGCCAGGTGGGACGCTCCTCGGTGGGGTGGTCGAGCTCGTCCTCGAGCAGCGGGAGGTTCGGCAGCGACGCCCCCTCCTCGCGGTCGGCCGAGGTCGCCGCGGCTTCGTCGTCCAGCGCCTGTTCCGTTCCCGGGAAGCGGGGCTCCTCCTCCGGCATCATGCAGCCAGCGTATCGACGCGACGCCGCGCATCGGACACGCCTGCGGGGGCGCGGGTGCGCCGTCGCCCGCGACGAGGACTAACGTGAAGGCGTGCTGCGACGTCGGTCTCTGATGGATCGAAGCCCGCTCTACGCGCTCTACGCTCGGCGGCTGCGCCGGTCGCTGGACAGCGCGGAGCTGCCCCGGCACATCGCGATGATCCTCGACGGCAACCGGCGCTGGGCGCGCCAGGTCGGGCACGAGACGGCGGCGCACGGGCACCGCGCGGGCGCCGGCAAGATGCGCGAATTCCTGGTCTGGTGCGACGATCTCGGCATCGAGGTGGTCACCCTCTACCTGCTCTCCACCGACAACCTCACCGGGCGGGCCTCGGATGAGCTGCGCGAGCTCATCGAGATCATCGCCGAGCTCGCCGACGACCTCTCCCGCTACCGCGGCTGGCGGGTCCAGCACGTCGGATCCCGCGTCGGGCTGCCGGAAGGGCTCGTGCACGCACTCGACGCGGCCGAGGCGCGCACCGCCGACAAGACCGGACTGCACGTGAACCTCGCCGTCGGCTACGGGGGCAGAACCGAGATCGCCGACGCGATGCGCAGCATCGTCGCCACGCATGCGGGCGAGGGCGGCTCCCTGGAGGACCTCGCGGATGCGCTTACGCCGGAGCTGATCGGCGAACACCTCTACACCGGCGGCCAGCCGGACCCGGACCTCGTCATCCGCACTTCGGGCGAGCAGCGGCTCTCCGACTTCATGCTGTGGCAGAGCGCGCACAGCGAGTTCTACTTCGTGGAGGCGCTCGGCCCCGACCTGCGCGAGGTCGACTTCCTCCGCGCGCTGCGCTCCTACGGGCAGCGCCACCGCCGCTTCGGCAGCTGAGCAACCCCCCGCGGACGGCGCGCGACGCGCCGTAGGCTTGCCGACGCTATGACGACCATCGAGGAGTTCGCCGCTGGGTTCGACGAGGAGCCGGGCTACCTCGACTACGCCGCGTTCGGACCGTTCTCCCGCGCCGTTGCGGTGGAGACGGACTGGCAGCGCGAGGTCCTCACGCGCGCCCGCTTCGGCTCGACCGGCGCGGTCCTCGAGCAGGCGCCGCGTGCCCGCGCCGCCGTCGCCGACCTGCTCGGCTTCCGGGCGGATCAGATCGTCCTGCAGCCGGACACCAGTACCGCACTGATGCACGCCGTGTTCGGGCTCACCGGCGGGGTGCTGATGTCGCCGGGCGAGTACCCGAGCCTGTCCTTCGCTGCGGTCCGGGCGGAGCAGTCGCTCAGCGTCACCGCGCCTATCTGGCTCGAGACCGACCACGGCCGGGTGACGCCCGGTCAGATCCGCGACCAGCTGACGAGCACCACGGTCGCCGTCGCGGTCAGCCTGGTCGACGCCCGCACCGGCTTCCTCGCCGACCTCGAAGGCATCCGCCAGGTGATCGGCGACCGGCTGCTGATCGTCGACGCCATCCAGGGCGCCGGCATCGTCGACGTGCCGTACGAGTTCGCCGACATCGTCGCCGGCGGCGGGCAGAAGTGGCTGCGCGCCGGCTGGAGCACGGGCTACCTCGCGCTCAGCGACCGGGCGGTGGAGCGGCTCACCCCGGTGTTCTCCGGCTACCGCGCCACCACGGACGACGACGACCACCTGCCGTGGGACGAGGTCCCGTCGCCCGCCTCCGGCTCCGCCGCGTTCCGCATCGCCGGAGCTGACCCGCTGGCGGCCGGTCGGCTCGCCGCTTCGCTCGAGGAGCTGGCCGCGGTGGGCGTCGCGCAGGTCGCGCACGCCGTCGCCGACCGGGTGAGCAGCATCATCGACCTCGCCGACGAGTTCGGGCTCGCCGTCGTGTCTCCCCGCAACGAGAGCGAGCGGGCCGGCATGGTCGTCGTCGAGCCGGCACCCGAGCAGCTGACGGCCCTCACCGCGTCGCTGTTCAACCACGGCGTCGCCGTCACCAGCCGGCTCGGCACCGTGCGGATCAGCGCGCACGCCGGCACCACCCCCGAGACGCTCGGAATGCTCCGTGCCGCCTTCACGAGCTACGCCACCGCCATCCGCATCCGCTGAACCCGCGTTGATGCGGCGTTCAGGGCCCGTTAATCAATCCGTAACGCACGCGGAGCGTGTCGGGTGCGGGCGCGCGTGGGGCGATGCGTAGCGTGTCCGCCATCAGGTAGGGCACCTGATCGAGACGGCCACATAAGTACGTCTCGCTACGTCCTCCCGTGGCCGTGTCGCTTGTATCGAGTGCGGAACCAACCGCCTCGAGGTGGGGGGAACTGTGGCAACAGCTGCCGGTTCGAAGTCCGACGCGTCGACCGGAACGCGGGGGGAGGTCCGGCAAGCCGAGCGCACATACGTGCTCGACACGTCGGTCCTGCTGTCGGATCCCAAGGCGATGTTCCGCTTCGCCGAACACGCGGTCGTTCTCCCGGTGATCGTCGTCACCGAGCTCGAGGCCAAGCGCAACGATCCGGAGATCGGCTACTTCGCGCGTCAGGCGCTGCGCAACCTCGACGACCTCCGTCTGCACCACGAACGGCTGGACTTTCCGATCGGCGTCGGCGACAATGGCGGCAGCCTGCGCGTCGAGCTCAACCACTCCAACATGGCGGTGCTGCCCTCCGGGCTGCAGCTCGGCGACAACGACTCCCGCATCCTCGCCGTCGCGATGAACCTCAAGAGTGAGGGACTCGAGGTGGTGGTGGTGTCGAAAGACCTGCCGATGCGCGTGAAGGCCGCCTCGATCGGCCTCGCCGCCGAGGAGTATCGGGCCGAGCTCGCCGTCGACTCCGGCTACACCGGGCTCGCGGAGATCGCCCTCAGCGGGTCGGCGATGGCCGATCTGTACGAGGAGGAGCGGATGAGCACCGACCTCGTCGAGGGGCTGCCGGTCAACACCGGGCTCGTGATCTCCTCGGAGCGGGGTTCCGCGCTCGGCCGGGTGACCGGCCGCAACACGCTGCGGCTGGTTCGCGGCGACCGCGAGGTGTTCGGCCTGCACGGCCGCTCCGCCGAGCAGCGCCTCGCGATCGACATGCTCCTCGACCCCGACATCGGCATCGTCTCGCTCGGCGGCCGCGCCGGCACCGGCAAGTCGGCCATCGCCCTGTGCGCGGGCCTCGAGGCGGTGCTGGAGAAGCAGCAGCACCGGAAGATCGTCGTCTTCCGGCCGCTCTACGCCGTCGGCGGCCAGGAGCTCGGCTTCCTGCCCGGCGACCAGGGCGAGAAGATGAACCCGTGGGGTCAGGCGATCTTCGACACCCTGGGCGCGCTCGTCTCCCCCAACGTGCTCGAGGAGATCAGCGCCCGGGGCCTCCTCGAGGTGCTGCCGCTGACCCACATCCGCGGCCGCTCGCTGCACGACTCGTTCGTCATCGTCGACGAGGCGCAGTCGCTGGAGCGCAACGTGCTGCTCACGGTGCTCAGCCGCATCGGCCAGAACTCGCGGGTCGTGCTCACCCACGACGTCGCCCAGCGCGACAACCTGCGGGTCGGCCGGCACGACGGGGTCGCGAGCGTGATCGAGACGCTGAAGGGTCACCCGCTGTTCGGGCACATGACCCTGACGCGGTCTGAGCGCAGCGCGATCGCCGCCCTCGTCACCGAGATGTTGGAGTCCAACGAGCTGGCCTGAGCCCGCCCGCCCGCCCGCCGCTGTGCGTCCACAGGACGACGTGCCGTCAACAGGACCGCCGGACCATGCCCGCCTGGCGAGGGCTCGGAGTCCTGTTGAGGGACAGCGGCGCGGGGTGTGGAGAGCCGGCGACGAGGCGCGGGCGCCCGCACTAGCCTGTCGGGCGTGCAGCCCGCTCCCCTCCTTCTGGGCGTTCCCGCCGCGCGCGGCTCTGCGCCCTGGGCCCGGCGGATGCTCGTCTGGCAGGCGCCCGCCGCCCTGGTCCTGGCGATCGGTGCGGCGCTCGCCCTCGGGCCCGCACCGGCGCTCGTGGGCGCGCTCTACCTGGCCGCCGTCACCCCCGAGTTCGTGCGCATCGACGTGCGCGAGCACCGCCTGCCCGACCGGCTGACCCTGCCCGGCTACGCCGCCGCCGTCGCCGGGGTCGCCCTCGCCGCGGTGACCGGCTCGGGCGACGTGCCGGCCGCCCTCCTCGCCGGGGGAGGAGGCGTCGTCCTCTTCCTGCTGCTCGCGGTCGCGGGCGGGATGGGCCTCGGCGACGTGAAGCTCGTCGGCGCGCTCGGCGTCACCCTGGGACTGTCGGGTGCGGAGGCCGCCGTGCTGGCGCTGCTCGTCGCGTTCCTCGCCGGGGGTGTGGCCGCGGGCGTGGTGCTGCTTCGCCACGGCCGCTCGTCCCGGCTCGCGTTCGGCCCGTACCTGCTGCTCGGCTTCTGGCTGGCCCTGCTCCTCGCGGCCTAGCTGAGGGAGTGCGTTCCGGCGCGAAATGTACGGCGTAGCACGCAAGCCGCGCCGGAACGCGCGTCTGCCGGTCAGCCGGGGCGCGTCATCGAGAGCACGTCGAGCGCCGTGTCCAGCTGCTCCTCCGTGACCTCGCCGCGTTCGACGTGGCCGAGCGCCACCACCGCCTCGCGGATGGTGAGACCCTCCGCGACGGCGTGCTTGGCGACCTTGGCGGCCGCCTCGTAGCCGATCACGCGGTTGAGCGGCGTGACGATCGAGGGCGACGACTCGGCGAGAGCCCGCGCGCGTTCCACGTTCACCTCGAGCCCGTCGACCGTCTTGTCGGCGAGCAGCCGGCTGGCGTTGCCGAGCAGGCGGATCGACTCGAGCAGCGCGGTGCCCATCACGGGGATCGCGACGTTCAGCTCGAAGAAGCCGGACGCACCCGACCAGGCGATCGTCGCGTCGTTGCCGACCACCCGCGAAGTGACCATCAGCACGGCCTCCGGGATGACGGGGTTCACCTTGCCGGGCATGATCGAGGAGCCCGGCTGCAGGTCGGGGATGTGCAGCTCGCCGAGACCCGTGTTGGGCCCTGAGCCCATCCAGCGGATGTCGTTGCAGATCTTGGTGAGGCTGACCGCGATCACCCGCAGCGCGCCGGACGCCTCGACGAGCGCGTCGCGCGCGCCCTGCGCCTCGAAGTGGTCGAGCGCTTCCGTGACCGGGAGGCCGGTGTCCTCGGCGAGCACCGCGATGACCCGCTGCGGGAAGCCCCCCGGGGTGTTGATGCCCGTTCCGGTGGCGGTGCCGCCGAGCGGCACCTCGGCGACCCGCGGGATGGCGGCGTTGACCCGCTCGATGCCGAGCCGGATCTGCCGCGCGTAGCCGCCGAACTCCTGGCCGAACGTGACGGGCGTCGCATCCATCAGGTGGGTCCGCCCCGGCTTGACGACCTCCTTCCAGAGGACGGCCTTCGCCTCGAGCGCCTCCGCCAGGTGCGCGAGCGACGGAAGCAGTTGCCGGAGGAGCGCCTCGGTGACGGCGACGTGGACGGAGGTCGGGAAGACGTCGTTGGAGGACTGGGACGCGTTGACGTGATCGTTCGGGTGCACGGGGGAGCCGAGTGCCTCGCTCGCGAGAGAGGCGAGGACCTCGTTCATGTTCATGTTCGACGAGGTACCGCTGCCCGTCTGGTATACGTCGATCGGGAACTGGTCGAGGTGCTCGCCGGCGATCAGCCGGTCGGCCGCGGTGACGATGGCGGACGCGATTTCCGGCGTCAGCACGCCCAACTCGCCGTTCACGATGGCGGCGGCGCGCTTGATGCGTGCGAGCGCGACAATCTGCTCGTCCTCGAGGTGCGTGCCGGAGATGGGGAAGTTCTCCACCGCCCGCTGCGTCTGGGCGGCGTAGAGGGCGCTCGCAGGCACCCGGACCTCGCCCATCGTGTCGTGCTCGATGCGGTACTCAGCTTCCACCACTTCGTGGACCCCTTCTGTTGGTGCGTTCTCCGACGGCGCGCGGATCAGGCGGGCACGGCGGTGCCGACATCCCCGATGACGAGTTCCAGCGTTGCCCGCCCCTCGGCGAGGCGGTACTGGACTCCTGCCACTGCAAGGCTACCGTCCGCCACACCGCTCGAGACGATCTCGCTGCGGGTGAGGAGTGCTGCCACGGTGGTGCGCAGGTGTCGCCGCTGGACGGCGGCGACATCGATCCCGGCGGCGTCGATGGTGCCGTCCTCGGCGACCACGCCTTCGGCGCGCACCGACGGGACGATCGGCTCCACGTGCTTGCGGATCAGGGCGGGCAGCGGCGGCGCGTCGGCGCCCTGCGAGTCGATGGCCGCCCGCACCGCGCCGCACTCGTCGTGGGCGAGCACCACGATGAGGGGAACGCCGAGGACGGCGACGGCGTACTCGAGGCTGGCGATCGCCGAGTCGGACACCACCTGGCCGGCGTTGCGGACGACGAAGAGGTCGCCGAGGCCCGCGTCGAAGATGATCTCCGCGGCCAGCCGGGAGTCGCTGCAGCCGAACAGGGCGGCGGTGGGCTCCTGCAGGTGGGCGAGCTCGGCGCGCCGGTCGACGTCCTGATGCGGGTGGGCGGGTTCGCCGCACACGAAGCGCTCGTTGCCGCGCAGCATCTCCGCCCACGCCTCGGCGGGAGTCCTCGCCGCCCTCACCGGGACGCTCCCAAGTCGGCGGCGATCGCGGCCGCCAGCTCCTCCAGCTCGGCGGGATCCGCTGTCCCGTACACGGCGAGGACGCCCTCGTCCGCCTCGGTCGCGAGCGCGTAGTCCACGTTGCCGTCGCGGTCCGCGTCCCGGTTGTCGTAGACGGTCCACTGCAAACCGTCGATGCGTGTGGTCGTGTCGGCGCGCGAGCTGTCGAGCAGGTCGGCGAGCCAGCTCTCGTTCGCGTCGATGCCCTGGCTGAAGCCCGCGTACTGGCGGCCCGGCGTGACGAAGCCGATGTACCAGGAGTCGACCCCGTCGGCCGCGCCGGTCCGCAGCTCGGCGGCGTTGGCGGTCCACGCGTCGGACAGGTCGGGCACCGCGAGCGGCACGTCCACCGCGCCCTGGGCCTCCTGCGCGGTCGCGGCGTAGTCGATGTCGGGGGCGAACTCCTGCTCGCCGCGGGGGACGAGGAGGATCAGTGCGGCGAGGACGGCGAGCGATGCGCCGAGGGAGAGCACCAGGTTGGTGGTTGTCTGCCGGGACCGTCGGGTGGCGCGCGCCTGCGCCTGGCGGGCCGCTGTCTCCTCGGGCGTCTCGGGCCGGCCCAGCTCCGCGACTATCGGCCGCGGCTTGGCGGTCATCCGGCCGACGGCGCGCTCTGCCGCGCCGCGTCGAGACGCGCGCGGGCGTCGATCAGCCATTCTTCGCAGCGGCGGGCGAGCTGCTCGCCGCGCTCCCAGAGCTGCAGGGACCGCTCGAGCGTCTCGGCTCCCTGCTCGAGCTCACCGACGACGCGCACCAGCTCGTCACGGGCTTGCTCGTAGCTCATCTCCGCGATCGGTACGGACGGCTCGGGCATGGCGACCAGTCTATTCCGCGCCGCCGACGACGCCGGTGCTGACGGCGCCGACGGCTCCGTCGGCGAGGCGGATGCTCAGCTCGGCGCCCGCCGGCGCGTCCGCGGTGCCGCGCAGTACCCGGCCGTCAACCAGCTGCGCGACGGCGTAGCCGCGGGCGAGGGTGCTCTGCGGGGAGAGTGTCCGCAGCCGGCCGAGCAGGTGCTCGGTCGCCACGCTCGCCCGCTCGATGGAGCGCTCGACGAGCTCGCCGCCCCTCGCGAGGTGCCGGGTAAGGTCGTCGGCGCGCCGGTCGACAAGCTCGCCGGGGGTCGCGATGACCGGCCGGCTGCGCAGCATCGCGATCCGCTCCACCTCGATCCGCACCGTGTGCGTCACCCGGCTGCGGATCCGGGACCGGGCCTGCTCGACGCGGGCGAGCTCCTCGGAGACATCGGGCACGACGCGCTTCGCCGCGTCCGTCGGCGTCGACGCCCGCAGGTCGGCGACCTCGTCGAGCAGTGGCCGGTCCGCCTCGTGCCCGATCGCGCTGACGAGCGGCGTGCGGATTTCGGCGACCGCGCGGATCAGCTTCTCGTCGCTGAAGCAGAGCAGGTTCTGGAAGTCGCCGCCGCCGCGCGCGACGATGATGACGTCGACCGACGGGTCGGCGTCGAGCGCGCGGATCGCGCCGGTGATCTCGCTCGCCGCGCGGTCGCCCTGCACGGCGGCGTGGATCACGCGGAACTGCACGGCGGGCCAGCGCAGCTGGGCGTTCCGCAGCACGTCCTTCTCCGCGTCCGAGTCCTTGCCGGTGACGAGCCCGATCCGTCCGGGCAGGAATGGCAGCCGCCGCTTGCGCTCGGCCGCGAACAGCCCCTCGGACGCGAGCTGGGCGCGCAGGCGCTCCAGCCGCTCCAGCAGGTCGCCGAGACCGACGTGCCGGATCTCGTACACCTGCATGCTCAGCGAGCCGGCCTTCACCCAGAAGTTCGGCTTCAGCAGCACCACCACCCGGTCGCCCTGCTTCAGGTCGGTCGGCACGCGCGAGCGCGCCGACGACCAGACGCTGAACGAGATGGTGGAGTCCTGCTCGAGGTCCTTCAACTTGCCGTAAACCGTGCCGCCGGACACGTTCCACTGGGTGATCTCGCCCTCGACCCACGCAGTGCCGAGCCGGTCGATGTAGTCGCGCAGCTTCGTGTTGAGCAGCGCAACCGGCCATGGGGAGTCGGCGGTCGGTCGACCGTCGGTCATCGCGCGTCCCCTCCCAGCGCCCTCGGACGCGGGCCCACGTAGAATCCCGGGGTGAGCTACGCCACCATCGGTCTGGGCATGCCCCGAATTCCACGGGCGCGGAACAGGTTAGCCGATACCCCTGTCGCCGGAACCAAGCGGGTGCTCCTCGCCGCGCCCCGGGGGTACTGCGCCGGCGTCGACCGCGCGGTCATCGCCGTCGAGAAGGCGCTCGAGCACTACGGCGCCCCCGTCTACGTCCGCAAGCAGATCGTGCACAACATCCACGTCGTCACCGAGCTGGAGAAGAAGGGCGCCATCTTCGTCGACGAGGTCGACCAGGTCCCACCCGGCGCGCACATCGTCTTCAGCGCGCACGGCGTCTCGCCCGCCGTCGTGCAGGGGGCGGCCGACCGCGGCCTGCACGCCATCGACGCCACCTGCCCGCTCGTGACGAAGGTGCACCGCGAGGCGGTCCGCTTCGCCCGCGACGACTACGAGATCCTCCTGGTCGGCCACGCCGGCCACGAAGAGGTCGAGGGCACCGCGGGCGAGGCGCCCGAGCACATCACCCTCGTCGGTTCGCCCGAGGAGGCCGACACCGTCCAGGTGAAGGACCCGTCGAAGGTGGTCTGGCTGTCCCAGACGACCCTCTCCGTCGACGAGACGATGGAAACCGTGCGGCGCCTGCGGGATCGCTTCCCGAGCCTGCAGGACCCGCCGAGCGACGACATCTGCTACGCGACGCAAAACCGCCAGGTCGCCATCAAGAAGGTCGCCCGCGACTCCGACGTCGTCATCGTCGTCGGCTCCGCGAACTCCTCCAACTCGGTCCGGCTCGTCGAGGTGGCACTGCAGCACGGCGCGAAGGCCGCCTACCGGGTCGATTACGCCAGCGAGGTCCAGCAGGCGTGGCTGGAGGGCGCCGCGACGGTCGGCGTCACCAGCGGCGCATCCGTGCCGGAGGAGCTCGTCCAGGAGCTGCTCGACGACCTCGCCGACGCCGGCTACGGCGACGTGCAGCAGGTCAAGACGGCCGAGGAGGACCTCATCTTCTCGCTCCCCAAGGAGCTGCGCCGGGATGTCGGCGGCAAGCAGGACGCGCGCGCGCTCGGCGGCCGACGCGGAGGCGACGCGTCGTGAGCGGCGACCGCCCCGCATCCGGGCCGGCGCCGCGGTGGGGCGAGTACGCGCCGCCGTCGTCGCAACCGCCCGTCG
>JAODAX010000086.1 GCA_025463675.1 Naasia sp.
GTTGGGCGGGGTCAGGGCGGCGTGGCGGCCGGCGAAGGCGGCCATCACCATGCCGGCGATCAGGACCAGGTTCTTGGCGATGAACTCGCCCTCCATGATCGCGAGCAGTGGGCTGCCCTCGGTGCAGACGACGGCCGGGTGCATGGCGGGGACGAGGAGCGTCGCGGCGAGGTGGGCGGTGCGTGCACCACTGTGCGCGGTGCGAGACGCCGAGCGCGGTAGCTGCACAACCCGCGCTCGGTGCCTCGCACCGCGCTCGGCGGGAAGAGGTGCCGGTGGGAGGAGGTAGGGTGGGGGAAAGGCATCCTTTAAGGCCGTCCAGTGAGGCGGGGAAGGGGGGCGCATGACTGCGCGAGCCGTGCTGCAGCAGGCTGACATCTCCCGGGCATTGACCCGCATCGCACACGAGATCCTTGAGTCGAACCGGGGCCCGGAGGGCCTCGTGGTCCTCGGGATCCCCACCCGGGGCGTGGAACTCGCCGACCGCGTCGCCGGGCTCCTCACCGAGTTCGCGGGCGTCCCGGCCTGGAGCTGCCCCGTCGGCTCTCTCGACGTCACCATGTATCGCGACGACCTCGGCCGGAACCCGGTACGCGGCACCGCACCCACCCGGATCCCGGACGCCGGAATCGACGGCGCGACCGTCGTCCTCGTCGACGACGTCCTCTACTCCGGCCGCACCATCCGGGCGGCGCTCGACGCCCTCGCCGACATCGGCCGCCCCGCCGCCGTGCGGCTCGCGGTCCTCGTCGACCGCGGGCACCGGCAGCTGCCGATCCGCCCGGACTTCGTCGGCAAGAACCTGCCGTCGGCCGCGAGCGAGCGCGTCAACGTGCGCCTCGCCGGCACCGACGGCGTCGAAGCGGTCACCATCGAGGGCGGCACCGCCGACGAGGCCGACGCGGTCAGCACGGGCGGCCCAGCCGAGGGAGGCGCAGCGTGAAGCACCTGCTCTCCACCAAGGAGCTCGACGCGGCGACCGCCGTCGGCATCCTGGACGTAGCCGACGACATGGCGGCCACGCAGCAGCGCGAGGTCAAGAAGCTGCCGACCCTCCGCGGCAAGACCGTCGTGAACCTCTTCTTCGAGGACTCCACCCGCACCCGCATCTCGTTCGAGGCGGCCGCGAAGCGGCTCTCGGCGGACGTGATCAGCTTCGCCGCGAAGGGCTCCAGCGTCTCCAAGGGCGAGTCCCTGCAGGACACCGCGCAGACCCTCGAGGCCATCGGAGCCGACGGGATCGTTCTCCGCCACTCGTCCTCGGGTGCGCCCGCCGTGCTCGCCCGCAGCGGCTGGGTGTCGGCGAGCATCGTGAACGCCGGCGACGGCACCCACGAGCACCCCACCCAGGCCCTCCTCGATGCCTTCACGCTCCGCCGCCGCCTGCACGGCGACGCCGGGCGCGGCCGCGACCTCGACGGTGTCAGCGTGCTGATCGTCGGCGACATCCTGCACTCGCGGGTCGCGCGCTCCAACGTCTGGCTGCTGGCCACCCTCGGCGCGCACGTCACGCTGGTCGGCCCGCCCACCCTGCTGCCGCACGGCATCGGCGACTGGCCGGTCACGGTCGGCACCGACCTCGATGCCGGGATCGCCGAGGGCCCGGACGCCGTGATGATGCTGCGCGTGCAGAAGGAGCGGATGAGCGACGCCTTCTTCCCGAGCGCCCGGGAGTACGCGGCGGGCTGGGGCCTGAACGGGGCCCGCTTCCGCGCGCTGCCCGGGCGCACCCTGGTCATGCACCCGGGGCCCATGAACCGCGGCTTCGAGATCGCCTCCGAGGCAGCGGACTCGCCGCAGAGCACGGTGCGCGAGCAGGTCGCCAACGGCGTCGCGACCCGGATGGCCGCGCTCTACCTGACCCTGGCCGGAGGCGCCGCATGACGCCATTCCCGACGCCCGCCGGAGGCTGCGCGTGACGACGTACCTGATCGCCGGCGCCACCCTCGCGGACGGCCGGACCGCGGACATCGTGCTCGACGGCGGCATCGTCGCCGAGGTCGGCACCGGCCTCAGCCGGGCCGGCGCCACCCGGGTCGACGCGGCGGGACTGCTCGCGCTGCCCGGCCTGGTCGATCTGCACACGCACCTCCGCCAGCCCGGCGGAGAGGGCTCCGAGACGGTGCTCTCCGGCTCCCGCGCCGCCGCGGCCGGCGGCTACACCGCGGTGAGCGCGATGGCCAACACCGACCCGGTCGCCGACACCGCGAGCGCAGTCGAACAGGTCCAGGCCCTCGGCGACGCGGCCGGCTACGTCACCGTGCGCCCGATCGGCGCGGTCACCCGTGGACTCGAAGGCACCCAGCTCGCCGACCTCGGCGCGATGGCCCGCTCGCGCGCCCGGGTCCGGATGTTCAGCGACGACGGCCTCTGCGTCGCCGACCCGCTGCTGATGCGCCGCGCGCTCGAGTACATCGGCGGCCTCGGCGGGGTGCTCGCGCAGCACGCTCAGGAGCCCCGGCTCACCGTCGGCGCGCAGCTCAACGAGGGCCCCGTCAGCGCCGAGCTCGGCCTCGCCGGCTGGCCCGCGGTGGCCGAGGAGTCGATCATCGCCCGCGACGTGCTGCTCGCCCAGCACACCGGCGCCCGGCTGCACGTCTGCCACCTGTCCACCGCGGGCGCCGTGGAGATCGTCCGCTGGGCGAAGGCCCGCGGGATCGCCGTGACCGCCGAGGTGACCCCGCATCACCTGCTGCTCACCGACCGCCTGGCTGAGGGCTACGACGCCCGGTTCAAGGTGAACCCGCCGTTGCGCGGCGACGGGGATGTGGCCGCCGTCCGCGCCGGCCTCGCCGATGGCACCATCGACGCGGTCGCCACCGATCACGCTCCGCACCCGGCGGACAGCAAGAGCGCCGAGTGGAGTGCCGCGGCGAACGGCATGGTCGGCCTGGAGTCGGCGCTGTCGGTCGTGCACGAGGCGATGGTGGAGACCGGGCTGCTCGACTGGGCCGGCGTCGAGCGCGTGATGTCGCTGGCTCCTGCACGCATCGGCGACATCCGCGGCCAGGGCGAGCCGATCGCCGCGGGCTCGTCGCCCGAGCTGGTGCTCTACGACCCGGCCGTGCGCCGCGACTTCTCCGAAACCCAGCTGCACGGCCGCAGCCGCAACTCGCCCTACCTCGGCCGGTCGCTGCCCGGCCGCGTGATCGCCACCTTCCACCGGGGGGCGCCGACAGTCCTGGACGGGGCCCTGCTTCCCGTGGAGGAGGTGGCCGCCCGTGGGTGACCGACTGATCCCGACGCTCGTCGTCGTCGCGCTCATCGTGCTGGCGATGGCCGGCATGGCCTGGGGCTGGCGGGGTCGAAGCCGCAGTCAGCGGCACCTGCCCGCCGTCGCCCCGCTGCCGGCCGACCCCGGTGTCCCCGAGGTCACCGCCGACGCCCTCTACGTCGCGACGACCCTGCGCGACCGGCCGCTGGAGCGGATCGTCGCCTCCGGGCTCGGCATGCGCTCGCCCGTCACCGTCCAGGTGTTCGACGCGGGCACGTCCCTCGCCCTCGCCGGGCGGGACGCCGCGTTTCTGCCGGCCGAGCGGATCGAGGGCGCCGGCCGCGCGAGCTTCACCGTCGACAAGGGTGTCGAGCCGAACGGCCTGGTGGTGATCGCCTGGAGCCTCGGCGACACCGCCGTCGACACGTACCTGCGTCCCGCCGACCCGCGGGACGCCCCCGCCATCATCGACGCCGTCAACCGGACCGCGCGCGGTTCGGTAGCGTCGACTGCCGACCCCACCGATCGGAGTTCCGAGTGATCGCACGCGATCCCGCCGTACTCGTCCTCGAGGACGGCCGCCGCTTCCGCGGCCGCGCCTACGGAGCGCGCGGCCGTACGTTCGGCGAGGCCGTCTTCGCCACCGGCATGACCGGCTACCAGGAGACGCTCACCGACCCGTCATACGCGGGCCAGATCGTGCTGCAGACCGCGCCGCACATCGGCAACACCGGCGTGAACGACGAGGACCCGGAGTCCAGCCGCATCTGGGTGGCCGGCTACGTGGTGCGGGACCCCTCCCGTGTGGTGTCCAATCACCGTGCCCTGCGCAGCCTCGACGACGACCTCGAGGCGCAGGGCATCGTCGGCATCAGCGGCATCGACACCCGCGCGGTCACCTTGCACCTGCGCGACCGGGGCGCCATGCGCGCCGGCATCTTCGCGGGAGCCGACGCCGCCCTCCCCGAGGACGAGCAGCTCGCGCTCGTGCAGGGCAGCCCTGGCATGGAGGGGGCGCAGCTCTCCCAGCGGGTGTCGACCGCCGAGCGCTACACCGTCCCGGCGATCGGCGAGCGCATCGGCTCGGTCGCGATCCTCGACCTCGGCATCAAGGCCGCGACGATCCATGCCCTCGCGGATCGGGGCTTCGACGTGGACATCGTGCCCGAGTCGATTACCGCGGAGGCGCTGTTCGCGCTCGAGCCGAGCGCGGTGTTCTACTCCAACGGGCCGGGCGACCCCGAGGCCTCGGCCGCTCACGTGGCGCTCCTGCAGGAGGTGCTGCACCGGGGCACCCCGTTCTTCGGCATCTGCTTCGGCAACCAGTTGCTCGGCCGCGCGCTCGGCTTCGACACCTACAAGCTGCCGTTCGGCCACCGCGGCATCAACCAGCCGGTCCTCGACCGGCGCACCGGCCGCGTCGAGATCACCGCGCACAATCACGGGTTCGCGGTCCGCGCCCCGCTCGACGGCCCGGTGGAGACCCCGTTCGGCCGCGCCGAAGTGAGCCACATCGGCCTCAACGACGACGTGGTCGAGGGCATCGCCTGCCTCGACATCCCGGCGTTCAGCGTGCAGTACCACCCCGAGGCGGCGGCCGGCCCACACGACTCGTCCTATCTGTTTGACCGGTTCCGCGACATGGTGCTCGCCGCCGGCCGCTCCCGGGAGGAGGCGATCGAGGTCGAGTCCGCGCCTCGCGTCACCCAGGACGACCGCTCCCCGTCCTCCGGCGCCGCGAGCGCCGGAATCCGCCCCGACGACACCACCGAGGTTTCCTGATGCCCAAGCGCGACGACATCCGGAGCGTGCTCGTCATCGGCTCCGGCCCCATCGTGATCGGCCAGGCGGTCGAGTTCGACTACTCCGGCACCCAGGCCTGCCGGGTGCTGCGCGAGGAAGGCGTCCGCGTGATCCTCGTGAACTCGAACCCCGCGACGATCATGACCGACCCGGACTTCGCCGACGCCACCTACGTCGAGCCGATCACCCCAGAGGTGATCGAGACGATCATCGCCAAGGAGAAGCCGGACGCCATCCTGCCCACCCTCGGCGGCCAGACCGCGCTGAACGCGGCGATCGCGCTGCACGACCAGGGCATCCTGGACAAGTACGGCGTCGAGCTGATCGGCGCGAAGGTCGAGGCCATCCGCAAGGGCGAGGACCGCCAGCTCTTCAAGGACCTGGTGATCGAAGCCGGCGCCGACGTGGCCCGCTCGCACATCGCCCACACCCTCGAAGAGGCGCTCGTCTTCGCCGAGGACCTCGGCTACCCGCTCGTCGTGCGCCCGTCCTTCACCATGGGCGGCCTCGGCTCGGGCTTTGCCTACACGCCGGAGGAGCTGGTCCGGATCGTCGGCAGCGGGCTGCAGGCGAGCCCCAACACCGAGGTGCTGTTGGAGGAGAGCATCCTCGGCTGGAAGGAGTACGAGCTCGAGCTGATGCGGGACAGCGCCGACAACACGGTCGTCGTCTGCTCGATCGAGAACGTCGACCCGGTCGGCGTGCACACCGGCGACTCCATCACGGTTGCGCCCGCGCTGACCCTCACCGACCGCGAGTACCAGCGCCTCCGCGACATCGGCATCGACATCATCCGGGCCGTCGGCGTCGACACCGGCGGCTGCAACATCCAGTTCGCGATCGAGCCGTCGACGGGCCGGGTCATCGTCATCGAGATGAACCCGCGCGTGTCCCGCTCGAGCGCGCTGGCCAGCAAGGCGACCGGCTTCCCGATCGCGAAGATCGCCGCGAAGCTCGCGATCGGCTACCGTTTGGACGAGATTCCCAACGACATCACCAAGGTCACCCCGGCGAGCTTCGAGCCGACCCTCGACTACGTCGTGGTGAAGGTCCCGCGGTTCGCGTTCGAGAAGTTCCCGGCCGCGGACGCCCGCCTCACCACCACCATGAAGAGCGTCGGCGAGGCCATGGCGATCGGCCGGAACTTCGCCACCGCGCTGCAGAAGGCGCTGCGCAGCCTGGAGAAGCGCGGCTCCTCGTTCACCTGGGCGCCGTTCGGCCCGGGGGAGACCGCCGCCGAGCTGGTGGAGCGCGCCGAGATGCCCACCGACGGGCGCATCGTCACGGTGCAGCGCGCCCTCGCCGCCGGGGCGACCGTCGAGGAGGTGTATGCCGCTACCGGCATCGATCCCTGGTTCCTCGACCAGATCGTGCTCATCAACGAGGTCGCCGCCGAGCTGCGCGACGCCGCGGAGCTGGACGAGGACCTGCACCGCTACGCGAAGAACCACGGGTTCTCCGACGCGCAGGTCGCGGAGCTCCGCGGGACTGACGAGGCGACCGTCCGCGCCGCCCGGCATGCGGCGGGAATCCGCCCCGTCTTCAAGACGGTGGACACCTGCGCGGGCGAGTTCCCGGCGCTCACCCCATACCACTACTCGTCCTACGACGAGGAGACCGAGGTGGTGCCGAGCGACCGGCGCAAGGTCGTGATCCTCGGCTCCGGCCCGAATCGCATCGGTCAGGGCGTCGAGTTCGACTACTCCTGCGTGCACGCCGCGTTCGCGCTGTCGGACGCCGGCTTCGAGACCATCATGATCAACTGCAACCCGGAGACGGTCTCCACCGACTACGACACCTCGGACCGGCTGTACTTCGAGCCGCTCACCCTCGAGGACGTCCTCGAGGTGATCGAGGCGGAGAGCGCATCCGGCGAGCTGGTCGGCGTCGTCGTGCAGCTCGGCGGCCAGACCGCCCTCGGCCTCGCCAAGGGGCTGGAGGCGGCCGGCGTGCCGATCCTCGGCACCACCCCCTCCGCGATCGACCTCGCCGAGGAGCGTGGCCTGTTCGCCGGCATCCTCCGCGAGGCGGGGCTCGTGGCGCCGAAGAACGGCACCGCCACCGGCCTGGACGGCGCCCTCGAGGTTGCCGAGTCGATCGGCTACCCGGTGCTGGTGCGCCCGTCCTACGTGCTCGGCGGGCGGGGCATGGAGATCGTCTACGACCGCGAGCAGCTCACCGACTACTTCGACCGAATCGCCGGCCAGGGCATCGTCGGCGCGGGCCACCCGCTCCTCGTGGACCGGTTCCTCGACGACGCGATCGAGATCGACGTCGACGCGCTCTTCGACGGCGAGCGGCTGTACATCGGCGGCGTCATGGAGCACATCGAGGAGGCGGGCATCCACTCGGGCGACTCCAGCTGCACCCTGCCGCCTGTCACGCTCGGCCGCCAGGTGATCGACCGGGTGCGCGAGGCGACGCTCGCGATCGCGCAGGGGATCGGTGTACGCGGCCTGCTCAATGTGCAGTTCGCGATCGGTGCCGGCGTTCTCTACGTGCTCGAGGCGAACCCCCGCGCGTCGCGGACCGTGCCCTTCGTGTCCAAGGCGCTCGGCACCCCGCTCGCGAAGGCGGCGTCGCTGATCATGGTGGGCCGGACCATCGACTCGCTGATCGCCGACGGGATGCTCACCGAGCCGGACGGCTCGCGCGTGCCCGCCGACTCGCCGGTCGCCGTCAAGGAGGCCGTGCTGCCCTTCAAGCGCTTCCGCACCAAGGACGGCAGGGTCGTCGACTCACTGCTCGGGCCGGAGATGCGCTCCACCGGTGAGGTCATGGGCATCGACCGGGACTTCCCACGGGCGTTCGCGAAGAGCCAGGCGGCCGCATACGGCGGACTGCCGGTGAGCGGCACCGTGTTCGTGTCGGTCGCCGACCGCGACAAGCGCGCGATCATCCTGCCCGCACACCGGCTGCAGCAGCTGGGCTTCCAGCTGCTCGCCACCGAGGGCACCGCCGAGGTGCTCCGCCGCAATGGGATCTCGGCGTCGGTGGTGCGCAAGCACAGCGAGCGCGCGCAGGCGGGGGAGGAGCCCACCATCGTCGACCTCATCACCGACGGCGGCGTCGACGTGGTCATCAACACGCCCAGCGGGGGGGCGTCCCGAGCGGACGGCTACGAGATCCGGGCGGCCACGGTCGCGGCCGACAAGCCGCTGTTCACGACCATCGCGGAGCTGTCGGCGGCGGTCGCGTCGATCGAGGCGATCCGAACCGGGTTCGAAGTCACGTCGCTGCAGGAATACGCTGATCAGCGCGCCGCATCGGCCGCGGCACGCGGCACGGCGCACGACAATGGCAGGAGGATCTTCGGGTGACCACGAGTAACGGTGGAACGCCGTTCGGCGACCGGTTGGCCGCGGCGTTCGACGCCTCCGGTCACCTCTGCGTCGGCATCGACCCGCACGAGTACCTGCTCAAGGAGTGGGGCCTGCCGCTGAGCGCGGTGGGCGCGCACGAGTTCGGCCTGCGGGTGGTCGAGGCCTGCGCCGGCCGGGTGGGCATCGTGAAGCCCCAGGTGGCGTTCTACGAGCGGTTCGGCTCCATCGGCTACCGCGTCCTGGAGGATGTGCTCGTCGAGGCGCGCGCCGCCGGGCTGGTCGTTCTCGCCGACGTGAAGCGCGGCGACCTCGGCTCCACTCTCGAGGCATACGGGCAGGCCTGGCTGACGCCCGGCTCCCCGCTCGAGGCCGACGCGATGACGATCAGCGCCTACCAGGGCTTCGGCGCGCTCGCGCCGCCGCTCGAGCTCGCGGACCAGCACGGCAAGGGCCTGTTCGTCCTCTCCGCCACCTCGAACCCCGAGGCTACCGCGCTGCAGACCTCGGTCATCCAGCGGGAGACGCAGGCCGGCAAGACCGTGGCCGGCGGACTCGCCTCGCGTGTGGCGTCCTGGAACGCCGAGCACAGCGCGGGCGCGCGGCTCGGCTCGATCGGCGTCGTGCTCGGCGCCACCGTGGACTTCGCCGATGTCGGCATCGACCTGCCTGAGCTGGCCGCGAGCCCGGGCGCCCCGATCCTCGCGCCCGGCTTCGGCCACCAGGGCGCCGAGTTCGGTGCGGTGCGCCGCATCTTCGGAGTCGCCGCGGACCAGGCCATCGTGACCGCGTCGCGCAGCATCCTCTCCGCCGGCTCCGGGGGCATCGCCGCCGCCATCGACCGGCAGGTCGCCGAACTCGCGGAGGCGTACGCGTGAAGCCGC
This sequence comes from Naasia sp., assembly GCA_025463675.1. Taxonomy (GTDB): domain Bacteria; phylum Actinomycetota; class Actinomycetes; order Actinomycetales; family Microbacteriaceae; genus Naasia. Next base: position 9,222 of record JAODAX010000086.1, read on the forward strand.
CCGAGGTCGACCGGATCGCCGGCTCGAAGGCGGCCGTCGCCGCCCGCCGGGCACGCGCGGAGGTGAAGCGCCAGGTGTCGAGCGGCGAGCGCACCGCGAGCGACGTGCTCGACAAGGCGACCCCGGAGAATCCGGCGGAGGCCAGCCTCCGGGTCAGCGAACTGATCGGCAGCATCCCGTGGCTCGGCCCCACCCGCACCGCGCGGATCATGACCGAGCTCGGCATCTCGCCGTCCAAGCGCGTCGGCGGGCTCGGCATCCACCAGAAGAAGCGGCTCCGCGAGTTCCTGGTCGAGCGCCAGAAGCGCCGCATCGAAACGGGCGCACTCGTCGTGCTCGCCGGGCCCACCGCCGTGGGCAAGGGCACGGTGTCGGCGTTCATCCGCGATCACCACCCGGAGGTGCTGCTCTCCGTCAGCGCCACCACGCGGCCGCCGCGGCCGGGCGAAGTCGACGGCGTGCACTACTACTTCGTCGATGACGCCGAGTTCGACCGGTTGATCGAGGGCGGCGAGTTCCTGGAGTGGGCGACCGTGCACAACGCCTACCGCTACGGCACGCCGCGGGCACCCATCACGCAGGCCCTGGCCGGGGGCAAGAGCGTGCTGCTGGAGATCGACCTGCAGGGCGCCCGACAGGTGCGGGAGACCTTCCCGGAGGCGCGGCTGGTGTTCCTCCTTCCCCCGACGTGGGAGGAGCTGGTGCGCCGCCTGACCGGCCGCGGCACCGAGGACGCGGACGAGCAGGACCGCCGACTGGTCACCGCGAAGCGCGAGCTCGAGGCGCAGGACGAGTTCCAATACAAAGTCGTCAACGCCGACGTCGAGACTGCCGCCCGCGAGGTCGTATCATTGATGCCGACTCCGTCCGGCGTTTGACCGGTCGGGTCGAGTACCCATAAAGCACGGAGGAAACCATGTCGAGCACCAAGTCCACGGGCATCATCGACCCGCCCATCGACGACCTGCTCTCCAAGGTCGACTCGAAGTACGCCCTCGTCCTCTTCGCCTCGAAGCGGGCGCGGCAGATCAACGACTACTACGCCGACCTGCACGAGGGCAGCCTGTTCGACAACGTCGGCCCTCTGGTCGACTCGTCGATCGACGACAAGCCCCTCTCGGTGGCGCTGCGGGAGATCAACGAGGACAAGCTCGTCGTCAAGGCGCTCTGACGCCGGAGATGACGGATGCCGGCGGCGCGCGCCTGAACGTCGTCGTCGGCATCACCGGCGGGATCGCCGCCTACAAGGCGGTCGGCGTGGCGCGCGCTCTCGTGCTCGCCGGCCATGACGTGCAGGTGATCGCCACCGAGCACGCGCTGCGCTTCGTGGGGCGGCCCACGCTCGAGGCGATCAGCCGCAACCCGGTGCACACCGACCTCTACGAGGGCGTCGCCGAGGTGCGCCACGTCGCGATCGGCCAGGCCGCCGACGTGGTCGTGATCGCGCCCGCCACCGCCAACACGCTCGCGAAACTGGCGGCGGGCATCGCCGACGACCTACTCGGCAACACCGTGCTGGCCACGAAGGCGCCCGTTCTCGTCGCGCCCGCCATGCACACCGAGATGTGGGCGAACCCCGCGACCGTCGCCAACGTCGCCCTCCTCCGCGAGCGCGGCGTCCGCGTCGTCGGACCCGCGTCGGGCCGTCTGACCGGCGAGGACTCGGGTCCCGGCCGGATGGCCGAGCCGGACGAGATCGTCGCTGCGGCCCTCGCCGCCGTGCGCCCCCAGGACCTCGCGGGGCGGCGCATCGTCGTCACCGCAGGCGGCACCCGCGAACCGCTCGATCCGGTGCGCTTCCTCGGCAACCGCTCGAGCGGCCGGCAGGGCGTCGCCCTCGCCGAGGCCGCTCGCGACCGAGGCGCGCAGGTCACGCTGCTCGCCGCCCACCTCGAGGTCCCGGTGCCCGCCGGCGTCACGGTCGTGACCGTCGAGACCACCGCCCAGCTCGGCGCCGCGCTCGGGGTGGCGGCCGTGACGGCCGACACGGTCGTGATGGCCGCCGCGGTCGCCGACTACCGGCCCGCCGAGGTGGCCGAGCAGAAGCTGAAGAAGGACGCGCTCGGCGCGGACGTCACCCTCTCGCTCGTCCGGAACCCAGACCTGCTGCGCGCCCTGACCGCGGGCGAGCTGGCGGCCGAGCGGCCAGCAGGCCAGGTCGTCGTCGGGTTCGCGGCGGAGACCGAGGATGACCCCGACGAGCTCCTCCGCCTGGCCCGCGAGAAGGCGGCCCGCAAGGGCGTCGACTTCCTCGTCCTCAACAGGGTCGGCTGGACCGAAGGTTTCGGCACCCCGCGTAACACGGTCCGGATCGTCGATCGGGCCGGTTCTATAGTGGGGGAGGCCGCGGGCGACAAGGTGTCGGTGGCCCACCGGATACTGGACGTCCTCGTCTGAGCCGGGCTTCGCCCCTCCGCCGAACGCCTGCACCTTCCCCCTGGAGCCGCCATGGCCGCCCTGCGCCTGTTCACCTCCGAGTCGGTGACCGAAGGTCACCCCGACAAGATCTGCGACCAGATCTCGGACTCCATCCTCGACGCCCTGCTCGAGCAGGACCCGCACAGCCGGGTGGCCGTCGAGACGCTCGTGACCACCGGTCTCGTGCATGTGGCCGGCGAGGTCACCACCACCGGCTACGCCGACATCCCCGGCATCGTGCGCAGCAAGATCAAGGAGATCGGCTACGACTCCTCGGAGAAGAGCTTCGACGCGGACAGCTGCGGCGTGTCCGTCTCGATCGGCGCGCAGAGCCCGGACATCGCGCAGGGCGTCAATCGGGCGATCGAGGTGCGCGAGTCGGACAGCGGCGACGAGCTCGACCTGCTGGGCGCCGGCGACCAGGGCATCATGTTCGGCTTCGCCACGCGGGAGACGCCCGAGCTGATGCCGGTTCCGATCTGGCTCGCGCACCGGCTCGCCGAGCGCCTGGCCGCCGTCCGTAGGGACGGCACCCTCGACTACCTGCGCCCGGACGGCAAGACGCAGGTGACCGTCGGCTACGACGGCCACACGCCGCGCAGCATCGAGACCGTCGTGCTGTCCACCCAGCACGCGCCGTCCGTGTCCACCGAGCGGCTGCAGCACGAGGTGACCGAGACGGTGATCCGCCCCGTCCTCGAGCTGGCCGGGCTCGACACCTCGGCCGTCGCGTACCTCATCAACCCGACCGGCCGGTTCGAGATCGGCGGCCCGAAGGGCGACGCGGGGCTGACCGGTCGCAAAATCATCGTCGACACCTACGGCGGCGCGGCGCGGCACGGCGGCGGTGCGTTCAGCGGCAAGGACCCGTCGAAGGTCGACCGGTCGGCCGCCTACGCGATGCGGTGGGTCGCGAAGAACGCGGTCGCCGCGGGGCTCGCCGACCGGCTCGAGGTGCAGGTCGCCTACGCGATCGGCAAGGCCGCCCCCGTCGGTTTCTACGTCGAGACGTTCGGCACCGGTGTTCTGCCCGACGGGGAGATCAGTGCAGCGCTGCGCGAGGTCTTCGACCTGCGCCCGGCCGCGATCATCCGCGACCTCGACCTGCTGCGCCCGATCTACGCGCAGACCGCCGCCTACGGCCACTTCGGCCGCGAGCTGCCCGACTTCACGTGGGAGCGGCTGGACCGGGTCGACGACCTGCGCAGCGCCGCCGGACTCTAGCCGTGCCAGCCCCGGCCGGGGTCGCAGTCGTCGCCCGCGTGATGGTGGACTCGCCGCTTCCCCAGCTCGACCGGCTGTTCGACTACGCGATCCCGGCCCCGCTCGCGGGGCTCGTCGGCGCGGGCATGCGGGTGCGCGTGCCGCTGCGCTCGGCCGGTCGCATCGCCGACGGCCTCGTGGTGGAGCTCGGACCCGCCGGCGACTATCCCGGGCCGCTGAGCGAGCTCGAGGAGCTCCTCTCCACCGTGCCCGTACTCGCCCCAGAGGTCTGGACGCTCGCCCGGCGGGTCGCCGACCGTGCGGCCGGCACCGCGAGCGACGTGATCCGGCTCGCCGTGCCGAAACGGCAGGTGCGGGTCGAGAAGGCGTGGCTGGCGACGCGGGCGGAGCCGGATGTGCGGCCCGCGCCGCATCCGCTTCCCGACGACCTCGCCGAGCTCCCGACCGGCTACCCGTCGTCGCGGGTTGCAGCCGCCCTGCGTGACGGCGGCCGTCTCGCCGTCGACGCGGTCGCGCGCGTCGTCGAACTGCCCGACGGCCGCTGGGTCGGGCACTGGGCCACCACCATGGCCGCCGCCGCCGCCGCCGCTCTCGCCGGCACCGCGGAGAACCCCGGCGGCAGCGCCATCCTCTGCGTGCCCGACTACCGCGACCAGGACCAGCTGATGGCCGCGCTGCACGCCGTGCTGCCCGCCGAGCGGATCGTGCGGATGGACGCGAAGCAATCCAATCCCGACCGCTACCGCGCCTTTTTGCGCTGCATCGAGGACAGGCCGCTGGCCATCGTCGGTAACCGATCGGTACTGTACGCGCCGGCGTCGCGGCTCGGCCTCATCGCCGTCTGGGACGACGGCGACCCGCTGCACAGCGAACCGCTGAGCCCATACGTGCACGCCCGCGATGCGGCGCTGGTGCGTCAGGAGCAGCAGGGCTGCGCGCTGATTTTCCTCGGGCACTCGCGCAG
>JAODAX010000121.1 GCA_025463675.1 Naasia sp.
TGGTGTTCGCCTTCGCCATCCTCGTCGCCCACGCTGTCGCGATCAGGTCGAGGGCCGGACTCCGGCGCAGCGGCGCGAGACCGTACTGGGCGCGCACCTGGTTGGTAAGGGCGAAGATCGTGTCGGAGCCACGCACGGCGGCGGACGCCGACGACGGCGGGGTCGCCACGAGCAGCGCCAGCACGACGACGGCAGCCGCGAGGAGGGCGACAGTGCGTCGGATGCCCGGGTGCGGTGGTGCGGCGGTCATCATGCCTCCGGGTCGGATGGACGACGCTTTCGCGCGCCGACCCCCACCTAGCGAAAAGCGGGCGGGTCCGTCGCTCTCGTGCGCCGTTAACGACGGCGGGACCGCACCAGAAGGTGCGGCCCCGCCGAGTGGCACAGGTACTACTTGCGGATCTTCACGACCGTGCCGGCACCGACGGTGCGGCCACCCTCGCGGATAGCGAAGCGGAGGCCCTCCTCCATGGCGATCGGCTGGATCAGGTTGACCGTCATCTCGGTGGTGTCGCCGGGCATGACCATCTCGGTGCCTTCCGGCAGCGAGATGACGCCGGTGACGTCCGTGGTGCGGAAGTAGAACTGCGGACGGTAGTTCGCGTAGAACGGGTTGTGACGGCCACCCTCATCCTTGGACAGGATGTAGGCGTTCGCCTCGAACTCGGTGTGCGGGGTAACCGTTCCGGGCTTCACGACGACCTGGCCGCGCTCGACGTCTTCACGCTTCGTGCCGCGAAGCAGCAGTCCGACGTTCTCGCCGGCGCGTGCGTCTTCGAGGGTCTTGCGGAACATCTCGATCGCGGTGACGATCGTCTTGGAGGACTTCTCCTTGATGCCGACGATCTCGACCTCATCGTTCGGGTGGAGGATTCCACGCTCGACACGACCGGTGATGACGGTTCCACGACCGGTGATCGTGAAGACGTCCTCGACGGGCATGAGGAAGGGCTTGTCGGTCTCACGGACCGGCTCCGGCACGAACTCGTCAACCTTGTCCATCAGGTCCGCGACCGTCAGGGCCCACTTCTCGTCGCCCTCGAGGGCCTTGAGTGCGGAGACCTGCACGACGGGAGCGTTGTCCCCGTCGAAGTCCTGGCTGGAAAGGAGCTCGCGCACCTCGATCTCGACGAGCTCGAGGATCTCCTCGTCGTCGACCATGTCGGACTTGTTCAGCGCCACGACGATGTACGGCACGCCGACCTGGCGGGCGAGCAGCACGTGCTCACGCGTCTGGGGCATCGGACCGTCGGTCGCCGCGACCACGAGGATGGCGCCGTCCATCTGCGCGGCTCCGGTGATCATGTTCTTGATGTAGTCGGCGTGCCCGGGAGCATCGACGTGAGCGTAGTGACGCTTCTCCGTCTGGTACTCGACGTGCGAGATGTTGATCGTGATTCCACGCTGCTTCTCTTCGGGCGAGTTGTCGATCTGGTCGAACGCCGAAGCAGTGTTGAGGGTGGGGTACTTGTCGTGCAGCACCTTGGTGATAGCCGCGGTCAACGTGGTCTTACCGTGGTCGACGTGACCAATGGTGCCGATGTTGACGTGCGGCTTAGTCCGCTCGAACTTTGCCTTCGCCAATGGGTCCTCCTCAGGACTTAGTTGTAAGAGCACACGATCGAAGGATTTCGATCGCTCGTCTTACTGGTTTTGGGGTGTTTTTACTTTACTGGAACTGCGGAAGGGCGCTATTCGCCCTTGTTCTTCTGGATGATCTCCTCGGCCACCGCACGCGGCACCTCAGAGTAGCTGTCGAAGCTCATCGAGTACACCGCCCGTCCGGAGGTCTTGGACCTCAGGTCACCGACGTAGCCGAACATCTCCGACAGCGGCACGCTGGCCTTGACGACCTTGACGCCCGTAGCATCCTCCATCGACTGGATCTGCCCACGACGCGAGTTCAGGTCGCCGATAACGTCGCCCATGTACTCCTCCGGCGTGCGCACCTCTACGGCCATCAACGGCTCGAGGAGCACGGGGTCCGCCTTGCGAGCCGCCTCCTTGAACGCCATCGAGCCAGCGATCTTGAACGCCATCTCCGAGGAGTCAACATCATGCGAAGCGCCGTCGAGCAGGATCGCCTTGACGCCCACCATCGGGTAACCGGCGAGCACGCCGACCTGCAGCGCGTCCTGAATTCCGGCGTCGACGGATGGGATGTACTCCCGGGGGATGCGGCCACCGGTGACCTTGTTCTCGAACTCGTAGATCGTGTCGGCCGTGACCTCGAGAGGCTCGAGCGAGATCTGGATCTTCGCGAACTGGCCCGATCCACCCGTCTGCTTCTTGTGGGTGAAGTCGTGCTTGGCGACGATGCGGCGAATCGTCTCGCGGTAGGCGACCTGGGGCTTGCCCACGTTCGCTTCGACGTTGAATTCGCGCTTCATGCGGTCGACGAGGATGTCGAGGTGGAGCTCGCCCATTCCCTTGATGACCGTCTGCCCGGTGTCCTGGTTCTGCTCGGTGCGGAACGTCGGGTCTTCCTCGGCGAGCTTCTGGATCGCGATTCCCAGCTTCTCCTGGTCGGCCTTCGTCTTCGGCTCGATGGCCACCTCGATGACCGGCTCCGGGAACGTCATCGACTCGAGGATGACCTGGTCCGTCGGGTCACACAGGGTGTCGCCGGTGGTCGTGTCCTTGAGGCCGATTACCGCGTAGATGTGACCGGCGGTGACGCTCTCGACCGGGTTCTCCTTGTTGGAGTGCATCTGGAAGATCTTGCCGATGCGCTCCTTCTTGCCCTTGGTCGAGTTTGCGACGGCGGAACCACTCATGATCGTGCCCGAATAGACACGGATGTAGGTGAGGCGACCGAAGAACGGGTGGACGGCGACCTTGAAGGCGAGGGCCGCGAAGGGGTCGTTCGGGTCCGGGTGGCGCTCGATGACCTTCGTCTCGTCGCGAACGTCGAGTCCCTCGACGGCCGGTACATCGAGCGGGGTCGGCAGGTAGTCGACGACCGCGTCGAGCATGGGCTGCACGCCGCGGTTCTTGAATGCGGAACCGCAGAGGACCGGGTAGATCTGGCTCGTGACGGTGAGGCCGCGGATCGCCTTCTTGATTTCGGCGACGCTGAAGTCGGTGTCACCGTTCATGAACCGCTCGAGGAGGGCGTCATCCGTCTCCGCGACAACCTCGATGAGCGCTGCACGGTATTCGTTGGCCTTCTCGACGAGATCGGCGGGGATCTCTTCGATCTCGTACTTCGCACCGAGCTCGACGTCACCCTTGGAGTCTCCGCGCCAGGTCAGCGCACGCATCTCGACGAGGTCGACGACGCCCTCGAAGGAGCTCTCGAACCCGATGGGAAGCTGGATCACGAGGGGCTTGGCGCCGAGGCGCTTGATGATCGTGTCGACGGTGTAGTAAAAGTCGGCGCCGAGCTTGTCCATCTTGTTGACGAAGCAGATGCGCGGCACGTCGTACTTGTCGGCCTGGCGCCACACCGTCTCGGACTGGGGCTCGACGCCCTCCTTGCCGTCGAATACTGCAACGGCGCCGTCGAGCACGCGCAGCGAACGCTCCACCTCGACGGTGAAGTCGACGTGACCGGGGGTGTCGATGATGTTGATCTGGTTCTTGTTCCAGAAACAGGTCGTCGCGGCTGACGTGATCGTGATGCCACGTTCCTGCTCCTGCGCCATCCAGTCCATGGTGGCCGCGCCGTCGTGAACTTCACCGATCTTGTGGGTGATACCCGTGTAGAACAGGATGCGCTCGGTTGTGGTGGTCTTGCCGGCATCGATGTGAGCCATGATGCCGATGTTGCGGACCTTGTTCAGGTCGGTGAGCACGTCTTGTGCCACGGAGTTCCTCCGGAAGTTTGCCCGCCGATCGAGTGCGGATGGAGTTTGTACCGGATCGGTGCTGGCGGAAGAGCGAGCATCGATCCGGTACAAAGCTTCGCTTCGCGCCGAACCAGCGGTGAGTGGGGGTGGGCTGTTACCAGCGGTAGTGCGCGAACGCCTTGTTCGACTCGGCCATCTTGTGCGTGTCTTCGCGACGCTTGACCGCTGCGCCGAGGCCGTTCGATGCGTCGAGAATCTCGTTCGTGAGGCGCTCGGTCATCGTCTTCTCGCGACGGCCCTTGGCGTAGGTGGTGAGCCAGCGCAGTGCGAGAGTGTTGGCGCGGTGAGGCTTGACCTCGACCGGGACCTGATAGGTCGAGCCACCGACGCGACGGGACTTGACCTCGATGGTGGGGCGCACGTTGTCGAGGGCCTTCTTCAAGGTGACGACGGCATCCGCGCCGTTCTTCGAGGTCACACCGGCGAGGGCGTCGTAGACGATCCTCTCGGCGAGGCCCTTCTTACCGTCAAGAAGGATCTTGTTGACGAGCTGGCTGACGATGGGGGCTCCGTAGACCGGGTCCGCGATTACGGGACGCTTCGGTGCTGGTCCTTTACGAGGCATTTACTTCTTGTCCTTTTTCGCTCCGTAGAGGCTGCGAGCCTGCTTGCGGTTTTTGACAGCCTGGGTGTCGAGCGCGCCGCGCACGATCTTGTAGCGAACGCCGGGGAGATCCTTCACACGTCCACCGCGCACGAGCACCATCGAGTGCTCCTGCAGGTTGTGGCCCTCACCGGGGATGTAGGCCGTGACCTCGGTCCCGTTGGAGAGCTTGACGCGGGCGACCTTGCGCAGAGCCGAGTTCGGCTTCTTCGGGGTGGTCGTGTAGACGCGCGTGCACACGCCGCGCTGCTGGGGATTGGCCTTCAGGGCGGGCGCCTTGGTCTTGGTGACCTTCGGCGTGCGTCCCTTGCGGACCAACTGCTGAATAGTTGGCACTGATTTGCTCCTCGTGTTGCTGCACGGTGACAGCGGATCGATGGTCGACATTCGGCCGGCACCCGCGAGGGCGCCTGCCGAGTTCGTCTGGACCCGGCGCACTCCCTCGCCGCGAACGAGGAGGGGGAGGATGCCGGGTATGCCGTGGGGGCCGTCCGAGTGGACGAACCCGCGGATCCGCACGGATCCGACCGGCACCCCGGAGGGCACCCGCGGATCCTCGCGGATCAGGAGGACGCCGTGCCGCACCCGCGCCGGCCCGAGGGCACGACGGGAGCGCACGACAAAGCGCACACCCGAAGAATATTACGGGGAGTGACGGGGCCGGTCAACTGTTCGGGGCGTCCGCGGACGCACTCCCAGCCGGCGAGGACGCGGCCCGGATCGTCGGGCCCGCCTCACTCCCGCTCGTCGCCCTCCCAG
>JAODAX010000014.1 GCA_025463675.1 Naasia sp.
CGACGGCGAGCAGGGTGGTCCCGTCGCCGAGGGTGAGCGCGGCGATCCGGTCCCGCAGCGCCGCGGCGTCGCGCGCGACCGAGCGGGCGGCAGGCAGGGTGAGCGCCTCGTCGAGGTGCCGGAGCAGTTCGTGCAGCGCGCGGACGATCGGGAACACCGCGAACATGTCGCGACGCAGCTCCGCATCGTCGCGCCAGCTCCGCCCCGAGAAGGTGTGCCGGGTGACCTTCTGACCGGCGCCGAAGCAGTCGAAGGCCGTGCAGCCCCGGAAGCCGCGCGGCCGCAGTTCGGCGTGGATGCGGCAGCGATCATCGTCGGCGAGATGCCGGCACGGCTCGCCGGCGGGCTTGTCGAAGGCGAAGTCAGGGGAGCGGGCGAACGCGAGTGCCACGCAGCAGAGGCCGACGCAGCGACCGCAGTCGGCAACCAGCTCGGAACCGGTCGCGTGGGCAGCGCCGGTCACGGTGAGAGCGCCGGCTCGCTGAGCCCGTCCAGCTCCGCGAGCAGCGCCGCCCGCCCGGTGACGAGGTCGTCGAGGACGGCGATCGCGCCCGTCCGGCGCAGCTCCTCCGCGGGGTACACCCCGGTCGCGACGGCGATGAAGGGGATGCCGACCGCGGCCGCCGCACGGTCGTCGCTCGGGGTGTCGCCGACGATCACGTGCGGTTTGCCGCGCAGCGCCGCGCTCGCCGCCTGTGTCAGCTCGGTGCGCGCCCGGGCGCGGTCGCCGAAGAACGAGGCCTCCCAATCGAAGCGGCGCGGATCGAGCCCTGCGCCCTCGAGTTTGACCCGGGCGCGGGACAGCGAGTTGCCGGTGAGGAGCGCGTTCGTCCAGCCCGCCGCAGCGACCGCCTCGAGCGCCTCGCGGACGCCGGGCGTGAGCTCGCGGCGGTCGGCGCCCCGGTGCCGCTCGGCCGACAGGTCCTCCAGCCGCGCCTGCACGGCGGCGTGCAGGCCGGCGTCCAGACCGTACTCGGCGAGTCGCTCGGCGATGATCTGACCGTCCACCTTGCCGTGCTCCGCCGGGCGGACCCCGCCGGTGGTGATGTCGGCCACCTGCTCGATCGCCTCGTCGTAGAGGCTGCCGGCGCGCGGGCCGTTCAGCAGCAGGGTCCCGTCGACATCCCAGAGCACGTACTTGGTCACCCGTTCACCCTCGCACAGTCGGGGTCACGCAACGGTTCCGCAGAATCGCAACCGCGCGCCGTTGCGATTCTGCGGAAGCGTTGCGATCCCGCCGAAAGCGATGGCGGACCGGTGCCCCGGCGCAGCGGGGGACAATGGAGGGGATGCCCAGCGCCCTGCCTCTCGCCGACCCCGCGCCCGCGGACGGCCTGCTGCCGGCGACCGCGGCCGACGGGGCCAGCGACCGTGCGTTCGGCGTATACCTGCACGTGCCGTTCTGCCGGGTGCGCTGCGGGTACTGCGACTTCAACACGTACACGGCCGACGAGCTGCGGGGCGCGAAGCGCAGCGACTACGCGGACCAGGCCGCCGCCGAGGTGGCGTGGGCGGCCCGCGTGCTGGCGGGCTCCCGTCTGCCGGCGCGACCGGCCAGCACCGTGTTCCTCGGCGGCGGCACCCCCACCCTGCTGCCGGTCGCGGATCTCGCCCGGATGCTCGCCGCCGTCCGAGAGCACATCGGCATCGCGCCGGGCGCGGAGGTGACCACTGAGGCGAACCCCGACTCGGTGGACGCCGCCTCGCTCGCCGCGCTCGCGGCCGCAGGGGTCACCCGGGTGTCGTTCGGCATGCAGTCGGCGGTGCCGTCCGTGCTCGCGACGCTCGAGCGCACCCACGACCCCGAGCGCATCCCGCACGTCGTGCGCTGGGCGCGGGAGGCGGGCCTGGAGGTCTCCCTCGACGTCATCTACGGCACACCGGGCGAGACCCTCGACGACTGGCGCCGGTCGCTCGAGGCGGTGCTCGCCGAGGACCCGGACCACGTCTCCGCGTACGCCCTCATCGTTGAGGACGGCACGAAGCTGGCCCGGCAGATCCGGTCCGGCGGAGTCGCCGCCCCGGACGACGATCTGCAGGCCGACATGTACGAGTTCGCCGATGCGCTCCTCGGCGCCGCCGGCTACTCCTGGTACGAGGTGAGCAACTGGGCGCGCAGCGCTGCGGACGGCACGCCGGATCCGCGGCACCGCTCCCGCCACAACCTCGCCTACTGGACCGGCGAGGACTGGTGGGGCATCGGCCCGGGCGCGCACAGCCACGTCGGCGGTGTCCGGTGGTGGAATGCGAAGCATCCCGCCGCGTACGCCGAGCGGATCGCGCGCGGCGACTCTCCGGCGGTGGGCCGCGAGACCCTCTCCGTCGAGGACCGGGAGGTGGAGCGGATCTTGCTGCAGAGCCGCATCCGGGAGGGGATCGCCGTGACGTCCCTCGCGCCGGACGCCCGGCGCGAGGTGGCCGGGCTGATCGCCGACGGCCTGATCGACGGCGGAGCCGCCCTCCGCGGCCGGCTGACGCTGACCTTGCGGGGGCGGCTCCTGGCCGACGACGTGGTGCGCCGCCTCACGTGACCGGCGCAGGCCCCGTCGCTATTTGATGAACGGGATGGTCAGCGGGTAGCGGTACTGCTCGCCCGCGTTCGCCTTCATCGCGGCGATGATGCTGAACACGATCACCACGATGAACACGCCGATCGACAGCAGGATGCCGATCAGGATGATCCACAGGAACGCGGACACGATCATGGCGATCGTCATCGTGATCTGGAAGTTGAGCGCGGTCTTGGTGTGCTCGCGCACGAACGCGCCGCGGTCCTTGAAGACGAGGAACGTGATGAGCGGCGCGATGAAGCCGAGCAGGATTCCGCCCACGTGGGTGAGCGTCGCCCAGAGCTTCTGGTCCTGCGGCGACAGTTCCGGCTGCGCGGCGTAGCCGTACCCGTTGGCGGGGGGCGGCGGGGGAGGGGGAGCGCTCATGGTGCGATTCCTTAGCGGTCGGGAGAACGTGATCAGGAGTCAGTAAAGCGCAGGAACGGGTCGGGAGCCGAGCGGCTCCCGGCCCGTCGAGCCAGGCGTGCTGCGGGCGCTACTTGACGAGGCGCAGCGCGAACGGGTACCGGTAGGTGCCCCCCGCGTTGACCCGGACGCCGGCGATGATCGCGAACACGATGCCGACGATGACGATCGCCCACGTGATCAGCGTCTGGATGATGAACCAGAAGCCGAGGGTGATGGCGGAGAGGATGAGGCCGATCACGAAGTTCGCGACGTGCGCGATGGCAAGCGTGATCTGGAAGTTGAGCGCCTCCCGGCCTTCCTGACGGGTCAGCTGGCCGCGGTCTTTGAAGATGAGCCAGATGACGAGCGGGGGCAGGAAGCCAAGGATGCCGCCGAAGTGGGCGAAGGACGCCCATTGCTTGTCCTCGACGGGGGTCAGCGGCGCGGCGGGCGCGGCGGCGTACGGCTGCTGGGGCTGCCCGGCTGCGGGGCCCTGCGGCGGGAGGTTCGAGTCGGTCATTGTGCAGTCCCTTTCTTAAGGAATGATGCGCATCGCGCCTGGCTGGGCGATTCTCTCGGGCGCCAGCGCCTGCACGTCGCCAAGATACTCGCGGTGCAATGCCGCTGCAATGACGCCGAAACCGCGCGTCGGCGAGTAGAATTGGCACTCCCGAACGCAGAGTGCCAGCAGTAGAGGGGGGCGTGTCATGGTCTCGGACCGCGGTCTCGAAGTCCTGCGCGTCATCGTGCGCGACTACGTCGCCTCCCGTGAGCCGGTCGGCTCGAAGACGATCGTCGACAAGTACGGCTTCGGCGTCTCCGCCGCGACGATCCGCAACGACATGGCGCAGCTGGAGGAGGAGGAGCTGATCGCGGCTCCGCACACCTCGTCCGGCCGCATCCCCACCGACAAGGGTTACCGCGTCTTCGTCGACAAGCTGAGCGAGTACCGCCCGCTGAGCGGCGCGCAGAAGCAGGCGATCGAGACCTTCCTCGGCTCGTCGGTGGACCTCGACGACGTGCTGGCCCGCACGGTGCGGCTGCTGTCCCAGCTCACTCAGCAGGTGGCCGTGCTCCAGTATCCGACCCTCTCGCGCAGCACGATCCGGCACATCGAGATCGTTCCACTCGCCCCCGCGCGCCTGCTCACGGTGCTGATCACCGACGGCGGGCGCGTCGAGCAGCGCGTCGTCGACGTGCCCGGCGACGTCGACGACAGCCTCCTCGGCGAACTCCGCACCCGGCTGAACGCGGCCGCGGCAGGCCTCGCGCTCGCCGAGGCGGCCGACCGCCTGCGCGCCGTGCCCGAGTCGCTGCCCGCGGAGTCCGCCGCGCTGGTCGCGCCGGTCGCGGCGTCCCTCGCCGAGCAGGCGCTCGCGGGGCGCCAGGACCGCTTCCTGCTCGCCGGCACCGGCAACCTCGCGCGCACCGAGAAGGACTTCCCGGGCAGCATCTACCCGGTGCTCGACGCGATCGAGGAGCAGGTGGTGCTGCTCAAGCTGTTCAGCGAGATGGCGCACGACTCGAACGGAGTCGCCGTCAGTATCGGTCGCGAGAACGCCGCGGTGGGCCTCACCGAGGCCAGCGTCCTGTCGAGCGGCTACAGTTCCTCTTCTGGCGAACTGGCCCGGCTCGGTGTGCTCGGGCCGACCAGAATGGACTATTCGAACAACATGGCGGCCGTCCGTGCCGTCGCCCGCTACCTCTCCCGCCTGCTCGGCGAGGGCTGAGCGTTCCTCCGAAGCCGCGCGCCTCTCGCGCGCCATGAAAGGTTCCCCAGCTGTGGCTGACCACTACGAAGTGCTGGGCGTCGCCCGCGATGCGAGCACCGACGACATCAAGAAGGCCTACCGTCGGCTGGCGCGCGAGCTGCACCCGGACGTGAACCCCGGGGCGGACGCCCAGGAGCGGTTCAAGCTCGTCACGCACGCCTACGACGTGCTCAGCGACCCCCGCCAGCGGCAGGAGTACGACCTCGGCGGCCGCGGCGGCGGCAACATGGGCGATGCGTTCGGCGGCTTCGGCGACATCTTCGAGACGTTCTTCGGCGCGGGCGGCCGCGGCGGCGGATCCGGTCCGCGGTCCCGGCGCGAGCGCGGCGGCGACGCACTGCTGCGGGTCGAGGTCGACCTCGAGGACGTCATCTTCGGCACCCACCGCGACCTCGACGTCGACACGGCGGTGCTCTGCGAGACCTGCAACGGCACCTGCTGCCAGCCCGGCACCTCGCCCATCACCTGCGACATCTGCCGTGGCACCGGCTCCATCCAGCGCACCGTGCGCTCCCTCCTCGGCAACGTGATGACCTCGACGCCGTGCGGCACCTGCCGCGGCTACGGCACCGTCCTCCCCAGCCCCTGCGCCACCTGCCAGGGCCAGGGCAGGGTGCGGGCCCGTCGCACGCTGCCCGTCGACATCCCGGCCGGCGTCGAGACCGGCCTGCGACTGCAGTTGCCCGGCCAGGGCGAGGTCGGCCCCGCCGGCGGCCCGAACGGCGACCTCTACCTGGAGGTCAAGGTGCGCCACCACGAGACGTTCAGCCGCAACGGCGACGACCTGCTCGCCACCCTCGAGGTGCCGATGGCGGAGGCCATCCTGGGAACGACCGTCAAGGTGCCCGCCCTCGACGGCGAAGTCGAGCTCGAGCTGCGTCCCGGCACCCAGAGCGCCGACATCCTCACAGTCAAGGGCCGGGGCGTGACCCGGTTGCGTGGCCAGGGCCGGGGGGACCTGAAGATCGGCATCCAGGTGGTCACCCCGACGAAGCTCGACCGACACGAGCGCGACCTGATCGAGAAGTTCGCGCAGCGCTACAAGAAGCAGAAGCCGCAGCTGGCGCACTTCCAGCAGGGCCTGTTCGCGAAGATGCGCGACCGCTTCCTCGGCGTCTGAGCCGCGGGCGCCTGAGATGGCACACCACTACTTCGTCGACTCGCTCGCGGGCGTCCGGCCCGGCGCGCTTGTGCGGATCGCGGGCGCCGAGGGGCGGCACGCCGCGACGGTGAGCCGGATCCGGGTAGGCGAGAGCGTCGCCGTCGGCGACGGCGGCGGCACCGTCGCGCGCGGCCTCGTCGAGGCCGCCTCGGCCGCGGAGCTCACCGTCCGGGTTGACGAGGTGGTGGTCACGCCGCGCCCGGAGCGCCGGATGGTGCTCGTGCAGGCGCTCGCGAAGGGCGACCGGGACGAGCTCGCCGTGCAGGCGGCGACCGAGCTCGGCGTCGACCGGATCGTGCCGTGGCAGGCTCAGCGGAGCGTCAGCCGCTGGAGCGGCCCCAAGGCGGAGCGCGGCCGCGAGCGCTGGCAGAGCATCGTCCGTGAGGCGGTCAAGCAGTCGCTACGCCCGTGGCTTCCCGAGGTGGTGCCGCTCGCCGGGCTCGCGGACGTCCTCGCGCTCGCCGGGACCTCCGCCGTTCTGATCCTCGAGCCGACGGCCGTCACCGGCCTCGCGGATGCCGCCGCGGCCGCCGGCGACCGGGATCTGGTGCTCGTCGTCGGGCCGGAGGGCGGCGTCGCCCCGCGCGAGCTGGAGGCGCTCGCCGCCGCCGGCGGCACCGCGGTGCGCCTCGGCCCCGAGGTGCTCCGCACCTCCACCGCCGGCCCCGCGGCGCTCGCCGCGTTGAGCGTCCTCACCGGGCGCTGGTAGGGCGTGCGCAACCCTCTGGGCGGCCTGTCGCCCGCGAAACGTAGAATCGTTCCGTGACCTCGATCTTCTCCCGCATCCTCGCCGGCGACATCCCCGGCGAGATCCTCCGGGAGACCGAACGCGTGTTCGTTCTCCGCGACGTCGCCCCTCAGGCCCCCGTGCACCTGCTCGTCGTGCCCAAGACCGAGCAGTACGCCAATGTCGTGGAGCTCGCCGCCGCCGACCCTGGCCTGCTCGCCGAGATCGTGCAGGTCGCGAGCGAGGTCGCCGCCGAGCATGCGGGAGGCGACTTCCGCCTGGTGTTCAACACGGGCCCAGACGCCGGCCAGACCATCTTCCACCTCCATGCGCACGTCCTCGCGGGCGGCCTGACGGAATGAACCATTGACGAATGACCAGCCCGGCGCCCCCGGCGGTGAACCGAGCGAGGCCGAGGTCCGCATCGCGGTCGACGGGGTCGCGATGGTGCGCCTCCTCGGCCCGCAGGACCGCTTCCTGCGCCAGTTCGAAGCCCAGTTCCCTCGGGTCGGCGTGCTCGCCCGAGGCAACGAGATCACCCTTCGCGGCGAGAGCCACGCCGTCGACTCCGCCCGACGACTCCTCGAGGAGCTCCTGCAGATGATCCGCAACGGCCAGGACCTCGGTCCGGTGGATGTGGGCAGCTCCGCCCGCATCCTCGAAGGCGACCCCAACTCGAGCCCGGCCGAGCTGCTCGGCCAGGCCATCCTCACCGCGCGCGGCAAGGCCATCCGGCCGAAGACTCTCGGGCAGCGCGAGTACGTCGACGCGATCGACCACAACACGATCACGTTCGGCATCGGTCCCGCCGGCACGGGCAAGACCTACCTCGCCATGGCGAAGGCGGTGCAGGCGCTGCAGCGCAAGGAGGTCAACCGGATCATTCTCACGCGGCCGGCCGTCGAGGCGGGGGAGCGGCTGGGCTACCTGCCCGGCACCCTGACCGAGAAGATCGACCCGTACCTGCGGCCGCTCTACGACGCGCTCAACGAGATGATGGATCCGGAGCTCGTGCCGAAACTGATGGCCACCGCCACCATCGAGGTCGCCCCGCTCGCGTACATGCGCGGCCGCACGCTGAACGACTCCTTCGTGGTGCTCGACGAGGCGCAGAACACCACGCCCGAGCAGATGAAGATGTTCCTCACCCGGCTCGGCTTCGGCTCCAAGATGGTCGTCACGGGCGACATCACCCAGGTCGACCTGCCCACCGGCTCGAGCGGCCTGCAGCTGGTGACCCGGGTCCTCGACGGCATCGACGACATCCACTTCGCGCGCCTCACCAGCGACGACGTCGTGCGGCACACCCTCGTCGGGCGGATCGTCGACGCGTACACCAAGTTCGACGCGGAGCGTCAGGCGCGCCAGTTCGAGCGCCGGCCCGAGCGCGACGAGCGGGGACCAGCCCCCGAGGGCGCCCGTGCGCCCGGCGACTTCCGGCCGCCGCAGAACCGCGCCGAGCGGCGATCGGGCGATCACGGCGGCAGGCGGCACCCGTGAGCGTCGAGGTCAACAACGAGTCCGCGATCGAGGTCGACGAGGCGTCGATCCAGCGTCTGATCACCTACGCGCTCGACGTGCTGCATGTCCACCCCGACGCCGAGGTCGCGGTCGTGCTCGTCGACGAGGCCGCCATGGAGCAGCTGCACGTGCAGTGGATGGACGAGCCGGGCCCCACCGACGTGCTCAGCTTCCCGATGGACGAGCTGCGGCCCGGCACCGAGGAGCACGAGACGCCGCCCGGGCTGCTCGGCGACATCGTCGTCTGCCCCCAGGTCGCCCAGGCTCAGGCCGAGGAGGCCGGCCACAGCCTCATCGACGAGGTGCAGCTGCTCACCGCGCACGGGCTGCTCCACCTCCTCGGCTTCGATCACGCGGAGCCGGACGAGGAGCGCGAGATGTTCGCCTTGCAGCGCGAGATCCTCACAGGCTTCGCCTCCGACGAGAGGAAGCGCGCCTCGCGCCGACGATGACATTCTGGCTGCTCCTCGTCGCCCTCCTTCTCGTCGGCTTCGCCGGTCTGCTGGCCTCAGCGGACGCGGCGATCCAGACCCTGTCGCGCGCCGACATCGAAAGCCTCGCCCTGGGCGCCCGCGCTCGGCGGTCGATGCTCGCGATCGCCGAGGACGGCGGCGCGCACATCAACGCGATCAGCTTCGTCCGCATCACCTCGGAGACGACCGCGGCGGTGCTCGTCACCTTCTTCTTCGTCACCACGATCGGCGAGCTGTGGCTCGCACTGCTGCTCGCCGCGCTCGTGATGACCGCCGTCTCGTTCGTGCTCGTGGGCTCCAGCCCGCGCAGCGTCGGCCGCGCCCACTCGCGCACGGTGCTGCGCTTCTCGGCGCCCGTCGCGCACGGCGCGCGGGTGCTCCTCGGGCCGATCGCCAGCGCCCTGGTCGCTCTCGGCAACCGGGTGACGCCCGGCCGGCCGCGCGGCGCGACGTTCACCTCCGAGGAGCAGCTGCTCAGCATGGTCGACGAGGCCACCGAGCTCGACGTCCTCGAGGAGGACGACCGCGCCCTCATCCACTCGATCTTCGAGTTCAACGAGACGGTGATCCGCGAGGTCATGGTGCCGCGCACCGACATGGCCACCATCGACCGCACCGCCACCGTGAGCTCGGCGATGGGGCTGTTCCTCTCCCGCGGCTACTCGCGCCTGCCGGTCACCGAGGACGACGACCCCGACGACATCGTCGGCATCCTGTACCTGCGCGACCTGGCACGGCTGCTGCATGAAGGCGGCGGCGAGGGCGAGCGGCAGATCGTGGGTGCCCTCGCCCGTCCCGCGCTGTTCGTGCCCGAGTCGAAGAAGGCGGACGCGATGCTGCGGCAGATGCAGGTGGAGTCGAACCACATCGCGATGGTGGTCGACGAGTACGGCGGCATCGCCGGTCTCGTGACGCTCGAGGACCTCATCGAAGAGCTCGTCGGCGAGATCTCCGACGAGTACGACCGCGACACCGGCGAGGTGGAGCAGCTGCGCGACGGCGTCTACCGGGTGAGCGCACGGCTGCCCATCGACGAACTCGGCGACCTGTTCTCGATCGAGCTCGAGGACGACGACGTCGACTCGGTGGGCGGACTGCTCACCAAGGCGCTGGGCCGCCTGCCCGTCCGCGGCTCGACCGCGCGCGTGGCCGGCCTGCTGCTGGTCGCGGAGCGCACCGACGGGCGGGGCCGCCGGCTCAGCGCGGTCCGGGTCGAACGCGACCCGGACGTCACGGCGGACGACGCCCAGGACGCCGACGGACGGCGCGTACAGGCCCAGGAGGCAGCACGTTGAGCGAGCACCGCGCCGGATTCGTGTCCTTCGTGGGCAGGCCGAATGTCGGCAAATCCACCCTCACCAACGCCCTCGTCGGCGAGAAGGTGGCCATCACCTCTTCCAAGCCACAGACCACGCGGCGGGCCATCCGCGGCATCGTGCACCGCCCCGACGGCCAGCTCGTGGTCGTCGACACGCCGGGCGTGCACCGGCCGCGCACCCTGCTCGGCCAGCGGCTCAACGACCTCGTCCAGTCCACGCTCGGCGACGTGGACGTCATCGCCATGTGCTTTCCGGCGAACGAGCCGATCGGCCCCGGCGACAAGTTCATCAGCGCCTCGCTCGACGACTACCCGGGAGCGAAGTTGGTCGCGGTGGTGACGAAGGTCGACTCGGTGCCGCGCGAACGGGTGGGCGACCAACTGCTCGCCGTCTCGCAGCTGCGGGAGTGGGAGGCGCTCATCCCCGTATCGGCGGTCGACGGCATCCAGCTCGACCTGCTCGTGCAGGAGCTGCTCGCCCTGATGCCGGTGTCTCCGCCGCTCTACGGCGAGGAGGCGACCACCGACGAGACGCAGATCGATCGGATCGCGGAGCTCATCCGCGA
>JAODAX010000118.1 GCA_025463675.1 Naasia sp.
GGACGAGAATTCGTCCGGCGATGCGGTGCCAGCTTGGCCTGCCGCGTTTGCCCCGGCGAAGTGAGGGAACGAACTGGAACGCCCCGAGCAGGCTGTACACGATGACAGTGGGAATGTGGATCAGCACAGGGATCGGCGAGTCGAAGAATCGCTCGTTATCCGGCGAAACCGCGCCGCCCATTAACTGGGTGAGGCGCAGCATCCCGAAGATCACCGGGATGAGGCTGACGAAGACCAAGGCAGCGGGCACGAGCCACCGGGTCTGGGGGATCTGACGGAAGCGGGGGACGGTTGCGGGGTCCATGATTTTCACTCTCTGGTCGGGGTGCTCAACGGCAGGTGGAACTCGCGCACGATCGACCCCCAGCCCCCAGGCGGTGCTGCCGAGCAGGCCGGCAAGGTCCAACCGGAAAGCCGGGCGGAGCGGTGGCGAGAATGTCTCCTTGGTTCAGCAGGTAGACCAGGCTCACTGCCAGTGCGACAGTTAGGGCCGCCCCAGCGAACAGGGCTCCGGTCGTTACGCGAAGGTGGGTGCCTGAAACTGGTAGAAAGCATGATGGGCCGACCCTCGCGCCGGTCGTCACCTGGCAAGCGGAACCCGGGGGACCTGATCAACAGCCGGTGTGCATGTGCGTTCTCCAGTGCGTAGATCATGCCATCCCGAGGAGGTGGCACGGTGGGTGAAAGTAGGGGGCAGTCAGTCCGCCGAGCTCCTCACGCTGACACGACAGCCCTTGATCAGCAGCCAGAACATGAGTGCGGCTTCACCCACAAAGGTGAACTGGGCGATGCTGACGGGATAGTCCGGTACCAGCACGACGGCGAAGCTGTCGGCCAGGTAGCCGAGGCCGGCAACGACGAGCAGGATGGCGATGATCCTGGGCACGAATTGCGATCGATAGCTCAGGTAACCGATCAGCATTAAGTGGACGCCGAAGAGGAGAAGCCCGGCGTGCCAGATGTCATCGAAGGCGCGGATCCGCGCCGCCACTGGGCCGGCATCGCCGGAGAGGGGGAGCGCCCCGAGAAGCTGGCTGATGGCGACCAGGAACACCCCGGCATAGGCGACCCTGAACCAGGCCGCGAGGGCGGAGACAGCCCGGTTCACGGGTGCGAACAGCTCGAGCAGTGCCGCGGCGACGATGACGTCGAGCACTGCCACCACGAACAGGCTGAGAACGCCCCAGTGGAACAGATCCGTGGAATCCGCTATGGCCTTCGTCGCCCTGGCGACATCTCCCGGCGTACCGAGACCGCCCAAGGCCACGAAGACACTGAAACCGGACAAAACGCTCACCACCAGGAGCCCTAACCCCGCTAGCAGACTGGCCGTGCGCATGGATTGGTTCCTACCACCCGGCCCGGGAAGGCTTTCCTGGGAAGGAAAATCGGGCCCACGAGAAGGTGACGGGTCCCGGAGATAAAGCCTTCCACTACTTTTCGGTGACATCATCTGCTTCTTTCGGGGGAAAGATGGACTTTGGCGTGCAGGCCTACGTTCAATGACCGCGTGCGGGCCTACACGGTGATGGCGACTTTTCCGCGTGCTCTTCCGGCGTCGAAGTAGCGCATGGCCTCCGGCACCTGATCCAGCGGAAAGCTCATGTCGATGCTCGGCGTCACTTTGCCGGCCTCAAGGAGCCCCGCAAGCGTCTCAAGGTCGCCGGCCTCCTTGGAGACAACGAAGGTCAAACGCTGGCGCGTAAACAACGAGAGGGCGAGGGCCCGGTATTGCCGGTCGATGCTGCCCGTCCACTTGCCGCCATCCTCGCCGCCGACGATAACGGCCGTTCCGGTGGGCATCAGCGCGCGGCGGAGCCGCGAAAGGGCGGGATTCCCCGCGATGTCGAGGATCAGGTCATAACGGTGCGTGCCGTTCGCGAAGTCATCGCGTGTGTAGTCGAGAACATGGTCGGCGCCCAGTGACCGCACCAGGTCCAGTTTCGTGGTGCTGCACACGCCGGTAACCTCCGTGCCGAAGGCCTTGGCCAGTTGCACCGCGAAGCTGCCTACACCTCCCGACGCGCCGAGGATCAGGACCTTCTGGCCCCTTTGGATACGGCCGACGTCGCGCAGGCCCTGCAAGGCAGTAAGGCCTGAAATGGAAACCGCCGCGGCCTGCTCAAACGTCAGGGTTTCCGGCTTGCGGGCGATCTTTTCCTCACGGGCGACTGCATACTCGGCGAAGGAGCCCAGCCCGATCCCGAACACCTCCTCACCCACACGGAAGCGTTCAACCCCGGCGCCGACGCCAACAACCGTGCCGGCCAGATCACGCCCGGGCACCCGGTTTCTGGGTCTGCGGATCCCGAAGACCACGCGGAGCAGGTATGGCGTGCCCGTGGTCAGATGCCACGTGCCCCGGTCCAGACCAGCTGCGCGAACCCGGATCAGCACTTCATTCTCTGCCGGCGTGGGCCGGGGAATCCGCGCCATGCGGAGAACTTCCGCGGAGCCGTAGGCGTCCTGCACGATCGCCCGCATCGTCCGCGCCGTGCCTGCGGCACCATGACTCGCTGAGGCGTGCTGTTCCTGGGACGTCATTACCGTTTCCTATCGGACTAACGGCTCCCAGCCACACCTATTCGTACCAAGCACGCTCACCGTACCGTACTTAGTACGAAATTGCGATAGGGTGAGGAAGGTGGCACAGCAAATAAGTGAAAGTTCCGAGGAGCGCATACCGCTCAGCCGGGACCGGGTGTTGCGCTGTGCGGTGGCGCTTGCCGATGAGGCGGGAATCGGATCGCTGACGATACGGTCGCTGGCGCAGGCGCTGGGAGCCAAGCCGATGTCGCTCTACCACTACGTCGCGAACAAGGGCGAGATCCTTGACGGTATCGTCGATCTCGTCTTCAGCGAGATCGAACTGCCCTCCGCGGAGGGCGCTTGGCGATCGGAGATGCATCGACGCGCCAGCTCTGTCCGTGAGGTACTGAGTCGCCACACCTGGGCGATCGGGCTCCTGGAATCCCGGACCAGCCCCGGTCCTGCAACCCTGCGGCACCATGATGCGACCCTCGGCACACTGCGCCGGGCGGGCTTTTCCGTGCAGATGACAGCGCACGCCTACGCCCTGCTCGACAGCTATATCTACGGATTCGCGCTCCAAGAGGCGGCCCTTCCCCTCGCCGGATCGAAGCCCATAGCCGAAGTTGCCGAGCCAATGCTGCGGCAGTTCGCCGCCGACGACTACCCCCACCTCCTTGAGATGGCCACCGAACACGTTCTGCAGCCCGGCTACGACTTCGGCGACGAGTTCGAAATCGGGCTCGAGGTGATCCTCGAAGCACTCGCACGATGGATCCCCGAAAACCGCGGTTAACCCTTCATCCCGCCTCGAACAGCCAACATCGTCGTCAAAGGCCAGCGAGGCCGTGGGGCGTGGAGCGGTCTCTCGCATCAATTTCGTTGAGCGAGCGGGCGCCCACGGGGGCATGCTGGAAGTAGGGCAGGCGGACGCCGCCGGGCCTCAGACGTAGTTTCCGCCACACCCTCGGTCCATCCTTGAGTCATCGCTCAAGGCAAGGAGGCCGCTCATGCAAGACATTTCGGGACTCTTCAAACGGCCCGCCACCACTCAAAGCTGGGCGCGCTGGCCCTCACGTGGGCGGACGGCCGGGTGGTCCCGGAGCTCCCTCGCGCTGAGCC
>JAODAX010000005.1 GCA_025463675.1 Naasia sp.
CCGGCCGCGGAGCCCGCGAGGGCGTCGCCCGCCGCGGCGCCGGCGGCGCGGGCGCTCACGATGTCGGCCAGGTCGATACCGACCAGGTCCTTGATGATCTGCGTCGACGTCGCCAGCTGACCGGTGACGCTCTGGCCGAGCGCGCCCGTCGGGTTGCCGTCGGAGGAGATCACCGTCATGTTCGTGATGCCGGCGAGCGGCTCGGATGCGGCGCGCACGATCTCGGGCAGCAGCGCGATGACCTGCTGGCGGAGGAGCTCCTGCGAACGCTCCTGCAGCGCCTCAGCCTGAGCGCGGCTCGCCTCGGCCTTCGCGGTACCGGTGACGCGGATGGCGTCGGCCTCCGCCTCACCTTCCGCGCGGACTGCGTCGGCGAGCGCGATGCGCCGGTTCCTGTCGGCGAGACCTTCGGCCTCGACGGCTTCCGCGGCGAAGCGGCGGCGGTTGCGGTCAGCGGCACCTTCGGCCTCGATGGCCTCCGCGGCGCTCTTGCGGGCGTCACGGGCGGCGTTCGCGTTGGCGACGGCCGCGGCCGCGTCCGCCTCGGCGCGCTTCTCCTGGGCGTACGCGTCGGCGTCGGCGGCGGCACGGATCTCCGCGTCGAGCTCCTGCTTGCGCAGGCCCACCCGCTTGCCGGCGGTGAGCTCCTGCTGCGCCACGACCTCCTGCTGTGCGATCGCCTCGGCGAGCGGCGCGGCGGCGGCCGCCTCCGCGAGTGCGCGATCGGTCTCCTTCTGAATTTCGGCCTTCCGCAGGTCGAGGGTGCGCTGCGACTCCGCGACAGCCTGGTCGGCCCGGATCCGGGCCTCCTCGGACGCCTGGCGGGACACGGACTCGGCGATCTCGGCGACCTGCTTCACGCGGGCGGCCTCGGCGCGCCCGAGGTCCCGGATGTAGCCGTTGTCGTCGTCGATCTCCTTGATCTGGAGGGTGTCGATCTGCAGGCCCTGCACGTCGAGAGATTCGCGGACCGCCTCAAGCACCTGGCCCTGGAGGGCGGACCGGTTGGTGATGATCTCGGTGACGGTGAGCTGACCGACGATGGAGCGGACGGAGCCGCTCAGCACCTCTTCGGTGGAGGACTCGATCTGGTCCTGCTGGTTGAGGAAGCGCTGCGCGGCCGCGCGCACCATCTCCTCGGAGCCGCCGACCTTGACGACGGCGACGGCGTTCACCTTGATGGTGATGGCGTCGCGGGTCTGGGCGGTTGCCTGCACGTTGAGCTGCCGGCTGCGCAGGCTGAGCTTGAAGTAGGCCTCGATGATCGGCTTCACGAAGACGCGGGAGCCGAACACGACGCGTTGGCCGGCGTTCTCCTCGCTGCCCGCGCCGCTGCGGGCGCCGCGCTGCCGCGAGGTGACGATGATCGCCTCGTCGGGCTTGGCGACCTTGATGCCGCGGAGGATCGTGAGAAGGACGACGAGGAGGGCGACCACGAGGACGACGATGAGAATCGTCGCCCCGATCAGGTCTGCAGGAATAAGGCCGGTCACGCGGCTCAGTATGCCGTACCCGGGAAACGCCCCCGGGTCGGGCCGGTTGCCGCTCGCGCGGCAGCGAGAATCAGAGCATGACCGATCGGCGGATGCTGTCCAGCCGGGGTTCTGCGCCACGACGCTCCCGCCGTCCGGGGGCTGCGCGTGCTGTTCGGGCTGCTCGGCTCCGGAACCGTGATTGTCAACATCGTCGTCGTCGCCGGCGGGCCGGAGGGGCTCCGGCTGGCCGAGTACCTGAGCTTCTTCACCAACCGGACGAACCTCTACGCCGAAGCGGTGCTGGCGATCTCCGGGCTGGTCCCGCGCGACCGGCTGCCGCGCTGGTGGGATGGCCCCCGGGAGGCGGCTGCCGCGCACCCGGCGGTCACCTTCGTCGTCTTCGCGGTGCTTCTCGACGGTGCGCCGGGGGCCCGAACGATCACCCCCTGAGTGAACAGGGTCGTGCACCAGCTGATGCCGATCGTGCTCCTCATCGACTGCCTGCTGATTCCCGCGGTCTTCGCGGCCCGCTGGCGGCGCCCGCTGGTCTGGATCGGCTACCCGGTCGCCGACGTCGCGTACTCGCTGCTGCGTGGGGCAGCGGTCGACTGGTGCCCGTACCCGTTCCTCGACCCGCGGGGGCCTGCCGACTACGCGGGCCTGGTCGGCAGCGCGGGCGCCGTGGTGGTCGGCTGCCTCGCCGCGGCCCTCGTCCTGGACCAGGCGGCCTGGCTGCGCCGCCGCATCGCCCTCGACTTCCTTCCATCCCCACCGCGATAGGCAGCCGCGTCCCCGTCCAGCCAGGCTGCGGGCGACTCGGCTAGACTCGACCAGGCCGATTTCCGGGCAATGCCCGCCGCCGGCCGGACGGTCGCCCGCGACCGGGGCGTAGCTCAGCTTGGTAGAGCGCCCGCTTTGGGAGCGGGAGGCCGCAGGTTCAAATCCTGTCGCCCCGACGTAACCGTCCGTACGAGGGCCACCCCAGACCTAACCGCAGAAGATCAGGAACCAATTCACATGGTCAAGTCCGTCGTCGAGAAGCTGAGCCCCACGCGCGTCAAGCTCGCGATCTCCGTCCCCCCGGAGGACCTGAAGCCCAGCATCGACCACGCTTACAAGCACATCGCCGAGCAGGTCAACATCCCGGGTTTCCGCAAGGGCAAGGTGCCGCCGCCCATCATCGACCAGCGCGTCGGCAAGGGCGCCGTCATCGAGCACGCCGTCAACGAGGGCATGGACAAGTTCTACCGCGAGGCCCTCGCCGAGAACGACCTCCGCCCGCTCGGCCGCCCGGAGGCCGACGTGGCCAAGCTGCCTGAGCTGAAGGACTTCTCGGGCGACCTCGAACTCATCATCGAGGTGGACGTCCGCCCCGACATCGATCTTCCCGACTACGAGAACGTCGAGATCACCGTCGACGCGGCCGAGGTCGGCGACGACGAGGTCGGCGAGGAGCTCGAGCGCCTCCGCGGCCGCTTCGGCACCCTCATCTCCGTCGACCGCCCGGCCAAGACCGGCGACTTCGCGCAGATCGACCTCGTCGCCACCATCGGCGACGACCAGGTCGACTCCGCCAACGCGATCTCCTACGAGATCGGCTCCGGCGAGCTGATCGAGGGCATCGACGAGGCGCTCGACTCGCTCAGCGCGGGCGAGGAGACCACCTTCGAGTCCGTCCTGCTCGGCGGCGACCACGAGGGCCAGACCGCGCAGATCAAGGTCAACCTCCTCGCTGTCAAGGAGCGCGAGCTCCCCGAGGCCGACGACGAGTTCGCCCAGATGGCCAGCGAGTTCGACACCCTCGACGAGCTGAAGGCTCAGCTGCGCGACCAGGTCGCCCGCTCGAAGCGCTTCGCGCAGGCCACTGAGGCGCGCAACAAGATCGTCGACACGCTGCTCGAGCAGGTCGAGATCCCGGTCCCCGAGCAGCTGATCCTCGACGAGGTGCAGCGCCACCTTGAGGGGGAGAGCCGCCTCGAGGACGACGAGCACCGGGCCGAGGTGACCGAGTCCAGCGAGAAGACGCTGCGCTCGCAGCTGCTGCTCGACGCGATCGCCGAGAAGGAGGGCGTGCGCGTCGGCCAGGGCGAACTCACCAACTACGTCGTCCAGGCCTCGCAGCAGTACGGCATGCAGCCGCAGGAGTTCGCCGAGGTGCTGCAGCAGAACGGCCAGTTGCCGGGCGTCGTTGCCGAGGTGACGCGCTCCAAGGCGCTCGCCGTGGTGCTCGGCAAGGCGAAGGTCGTCGACACCAACGGCGAAACGATCGACCTGTCCGAGTTCGCGGCGACCACCGACGAGGGCGACGACTCGTTCGAGATGCCGGCCGAGGACGCGGTCGACGAGCACGCCGGCCACAACCACTAGCTTCCCTCGCCGAGTGCCCGTTGCGGCGCGACGTGACCGATACAGCGGTCACACCGCGCCGCAACGGGCACTTCGCGTTTCGCGGGGATGGCCGCCTCTGCCCACGGCGAACAGGCCGGATCGGCGAGGGCGTCTTGGATAGATTCGAAGCACTTCCCACAGAACGGAGCTTCCACCGATGCCAGATCCAATGATGGCGCCGAACGTTTTCGATCGACTGCTGCGGGACCGCATCATCTGGCTCGGATCCGAAGTGCGCGACGACAACGCGAATGAGATCGCGGCGAAGCTCCTGCTGCTCGCCGCTGAGGATGCCGAAAAGGACATCTACCTCTACATCAATTCGCCCGGCGGCTCGATCACGGCCGGCATGGCGATCTACGACACGATGCAGTTCGTCCCGAACGACATCGTGACCGTCGGCATCGGCATGGCCGCCTCGATGGGGCAGCTGCTCCTGACGGCGGGCACCAAGGGCAAGCGCTACATCACGCCCAACGCCCGTGTCCTCCTCCATCAGCCGCACGGCGGCTTCGGCGGCACCGCGAGCGACATCCAGACGCAGGCGCAGCTGATCCTCGACATGAAGCGCCGGCTCGCGGAGATCACCGCGGCGCAGACCGGCAAGACCGTGGAGCAGGTCAACGCGGACGGTGACCGCGACCGCTGGTTCAACGCCGAGGAGGCGCTCGCCTACGGCTTCGTCGACCACATCCGCGAGTCCGCCAGCGACGTCGTCGGCGGCGGCGGCACCGCAGACGGCGCGCCCAAGCAGCTCTGACCCGGTCCACCGAGACACACCAGGAAGAACAGGCACTCATGACGAACTACGACTTCGGTGGCACCGCGTTCGGTCGGGAGGGGGCGCCCGGCGCCCGCTACATCCTGCCGACCTTCGAGGAGCGCACCGCATACGGCTACAAGCGGCAGGACCCGTACGCGAAGCTGTTCGAGGACCGCATCGTGTTCCTCGGCGTCCAGGTCGACGATGCCTCGGCGGACGACATCATGGCCCAGCTGCTGGTGCTCGAGAGCCAGGACCCCGACCGCGACATCGTGATGTACATCAACTCACCCGGTGGTTCGTTCACCGCGATGACGGCAATCTACGACACGATGCAGTACATCCGGCCGCACATCCAGACGGTCGTGCTCGGTCAGGCCGCCTCCGCGGCCGCCGTGCTGATGGCCGCCGGCACGCCGGGCAAGCGCCTCGCGCTGCCGAACGCGCGCATCCTCATCCACCAGCCGTCGACCGGCGACGCCGGTCACGGCCAGGCGTCGGACATCGAGATCCAGGCCCGTGAGATCCAGCGCATGCGCGACTGGCTGGAGGAGACGCTGTCCAAGCACTCCAACCGCACGCCGGAGCAGGTGGAGAAGGACATCGACCGCGACAACATCCTGTCGGCGGAGCAGGCCCTCGAGTACGGCCTCATCGACCAGGTCCTGACCAGTCGGAAGAACCTCCCCGCGCTGGTTCGCTGACCTGCTCCATCCGGATGCCACCGCGATCCCCGCGCCCCGGCGGATCGCCGGTGGCATCCGGCCATTGAGGGAGGATCGCAGGCGCGGCGCAGCCGCCCGGGAACGATCTCAGTCTCTTCAGGCTCGTCGGCATGCGCGGATACCTCGCCCTTCCCGCGGCCCTGATGCCGCTTCTGCTCCTGGCTGGCTGCGCGCCCACCCTGCCCGGTGCCACGGCCGCCCCGCCCGCGCCCTCGGGCAACCCGACGCCCACCGCGACCGCGGAGCCGGTCGCGCTGGGAATGCGCCGACCTCGTCGGCGCCGATGTGATCGCCACCGCGCTGTCCCTGCCGGGCGGCACGCCCAAGGTCGTCGAAGCTCGCGAGCCGTCCGCCGAACTCGTCGACCTCGCCGTCGACTCCGCCGGAGGCCTCACCTGCTCGTGGCGGGCCGGCCCGCCGCGGGCAACCCGCCGAGTTGCCGAACAGTGCGAGTAACTGGTCGCCGACTCACCAACAGAAAGCGGCAACTCGGCGGGATTTTCGGCCCAAGGGAAGAGTCGGGGGACGCGGCCGGGGGACGGATGGGCGGCGGGCCGGATCGCCGTGCGCAACTGCGCGGGAGCGTCTCCGGGGCGGGTTAGGCTCTTTTCCACGTCGACGTGCAGCGAGGCACGCGGACACGGGAGGATGGGAAGCATGGCGCGAATCGGGGAGAGCGCAGATCTTCTCAAGTGCTCGTTCTGCGGCAAGAGCCAGAAGCAGGTGCAGCAGCTGATCGCCGGCCCGGGCGTCTACATCTGCGACGAGTGCGTCGAGCTCTGCAACGAGATCATCGAGGAGCGCCTCGCCGAAGCCGGCGAGGAGACCTCGAGCGAGTTCGACCTGCCGAAGCCGCGCGAGATCTACGACTTCCTCGAGGAGTACGTCATCGGCCAGGAGGCGGCCAAGAAGTCGCTTTCCGTCGCCGTCTACAACCACTACAAGCGCATCCGCTCGCGTCAGACGCTCACGCCCGCCGAGGCGCTGCAGGACGACATCGAGATCGCGAAAAGCAACATCCTGCTGATCGGCCCCACCGGCTGCGGCAAGACCTATCTCGCGCAGACCCTCGCGAAGCGGCTCAACGTGCCGTTCGCGGTCGCCGACGCGACCGCGCTCACGGAGGCCGGCTACGTCGGCGAGGACGTCGAGAACATCCTCCTCAAGCTCATCCAGGCCGCGGACTACGACGTCAAGCGTGCCGAGACCGGCATCATCTACATCGACGAGGTCGACAAGATAGCCCGCAAGGCCGAGAACCCGTCGATCACCCGCGACGTCTCCGGCGAGGGCGTGCAGCAGGCGCTGCTCAAGATCCTCGAGGGCACGGTCGCCTCCGTTCCCCCGCAGGGCGGTCGCAAGCACCCCCACCAGGAGTTCATCCAGATCGACACGACGAACGTCCTGTTCATCGTGGCGGGCGCCTTCTCCGGCCTCGAGGAGATCATCTCCAGCCGTGCCGGCAAGAAAGGCATCGGCTTCGGCGCCCCCCTGCACAGCAAGGGCGACGATGTGAACCTGTTCGGCGAGGTGCTGCCCGAGGATCTGCACAATTTCGGGCTCATCACGGAGTTCATCGGCCGCCTCCCCGTCGTCACCACGGTCACGCAGCTCGACCAGCACGCGCTGATGGAGATCCTCACCGTCCCGAAGAATGCGCTCGTGAGGCAGTACCAGCGCATGTTCGAGATCGACGGCGTCGGCCTCGAGTTCGACAAGGGCGCCCTCGAGGCGATCGCCGACCTGGCCGTCCTCCGTCAGACCGGGGCCCGCGGGCTGCGGGCCATCCTCGAGGAGGTGCTCGGCCCGGTAATGTTCGAAGTGCCCTCTGACAGCACCGTCGGCCGAGTGGTCATCACCCGCGAGTCGGTGCTCGAGAACGCGGCGCCGACCATCGTGCCGCGCAAGCCGGTCCGGGCCGAGAAGTCCGCCTGATCGGGCCGCGGCCATGAGCGTCCCCGGAACTCCCAGCCCGTACGGCTCGTTCGCGGCCGAGGATCCGGGCCCGCGGCCGGCGACCGTCGAGATCTCCTTCTGGCTGTACCTGGCCACCGCTGTGCTGGGGCTGGTCGGCATCGTGGCAAGCCTCACCGCGATCGATCAGGCGCGCGAGGTCGCCCTGCGGCAGCTCGAGTCGCAGGGGCAGGAGGTGGATCCCGCACTTGTCGAGGGCGCCATCCTCACCGGGGTCGTGCTCGGGGTGGTCATCGGCGTGCTGTTCACGGTGGCCTGGATCGTCGGCGCGATCCTGCTGCGGCGGGGGATGGGCTGGGCGCGCTGGGTGCTGCTCGCCCTGACCGTCCTCTCCCTGCCCGGCATCTTCAGCACGAGCATTATCGCGATCCTCGGCGTGCTGCTTCCCGTGGCCGCCACGGTGCTCGCCTTCCTGGCGGCGTCCCTCGCGTGGTACCGGCGAGTGCGCGACCACCGCGTGGCGCAGACCCGGCGCTTCTAGCCTGCTGCGGACCGGCGCTGCCGCACGGTCAGGCCACGCGGACCCGCACCCGGTGCAGGCCCGTCGCGCCGTCCGGCAGAACGCCCTGCTCGGCCTCGACCTGTTCGCGCCCGTCGGCGTCGACCGCTCGCACCCGCAGCGTGTGCGAGCCGGGGGTCGCGTCCCAGTCGAATCTCCACTGTCGCCACGTGTCGACGGACAGCTCCGCAGCGAGCTCCGCCTCCTGCCAGGGGCCGTCATCGACGCTCATCTGGACCGCCGAGATACCGGTCCGCTGGCGCCAGGCGACGCCCGCGACGGTCACCCGGCCGGCTCCGACCGCCTGCCCCTGCCGGGGCACGTCGATCCGGCTGGCGAGCTTGATCGGACCGCGCTCGCCCCAGCCGCGGTCCGTCCAGTACGCGCGCGCTCGATCGAAGCGCGTGACCTCGAGTTCGACGACCCACTTGGTCGCCGACACATAGCCGTACAGGCCCGGCACGACGAGACGGGCCGGAAAGCCGTGCTCCTGGGGGAGGGGCCGCCCGTTCATGCCGACGGCGAGGAGCGCGTCGCGGTCGTCGGTGAGTGCCTCGATGGGCGTTCCCGCGGTGAAGCCGTCCGAGCTCCTGGACAGCACCATGTCGGCCCGGGGCAGCGGTCGGGCCCGCGCGAGCAACTCGCGGATCGGGTGGCCGAGCCAGGTGGCCGTCGAGATGAGGTCTCCGCCGACCGGGTTCGAGACGCAGGCCAGGGTGATGCGGCTCTCCTGCATCGGCAGCTCCAGCAGGTCGGCGTAGCCGAGCTCGATCGGCTGCTCGACCATGCCGGTGATCCTCAGCCGCCACTGCTCCGGGTTGAGGTTCGGAACGAAGACGGCGGTGTCGATGCGGTAGAAGTCGGCGTTGTCGGTGATGAGGGACGCCGCGCCCGGCACCTCGAGGTCGGCGCCCGCCGGGATGGGCGGGGCCGCGCGGACGGGATGGGGGAGCCGGACCGCTCGCCGCGCCGCCTCCAGTGCGCGACCGCTCGCGGAGAGGCCCTGCGCGCCGAGAGCCGCGAGAACGCCGATGGCGGCGGCGGCGCCGGCCCCGATCAGTACCGTGCGGCGTGCGCTGCCGGCGGCGGCCTGCGGGGCGCGGTCAGCGCCGCGCAGTCTTCCGGTGAACCGGCGGAGGAGGAACACAGCCAACGCGGTGCCGAGAACCGTGGGCAGCGGCGACGACGCCTCGGCACCGCTGCGGGTCAGCACTCCGACGACCGCCACCGCTCCAAGCACGCCGAACGCCACGGCACCCCACGGGGGCCGGACGCGCTCGAGCAGTCCGGCGAGCAGCGCCACGGCGGTGACGACAACGATCAGCACGATGAGCAGAACCACTTTGTCGCCGGTGCCGGCGAACGCGATCACCGCGTCCTTCAGCCACCCGGGCGTGAGATCGATGACCCAGGACGACACGGCGGAGAGCGGGCTCGTCCCGACGGATGCGGCGGCCAGCTCAGCGCCACCGAGTCCTGCGCTGCCCGCGGCGACCCCGGAGAGCATCGCGAGCAGTGCGGTTGGTCGTTCCATCCGGTGAGGGTAGCCGTCGCGGCTGGTGGCTCTTCGCGGGTGGGGCATGCGAGGGGTTCGCCGCGCGCAGCCGCGCCGGATGGGATGGGCCCGAGCGCGAACGCTAGCTGCGCAGGCCGCTGGCGGCCCGCGGCCGCCCGACGAGGAACCAGAGGATCGCGCCGAGGAAGGGCGCCACGAGCACGATGAGCACCCAGACGGCGAGCTCGGTGCCGCCGAGGCCCGCTCGGCTGATGCTGACGGAGGCCGCGACCCATAGGGCGACCGCGGCAAGCATCGGCACGAGCATCAGCAGCGACAGAACGTCCATGGCCTCAGTGTGGCGAGCGCGCCGGGCGGCGGCAAGCAACACGTCGAAACGATCAGGGAGGGCTCTCGCACACCTGTAGCGTGGCGAAAACGCGAGCCTCGAGCCCGACGATGCAGTTGACGTTGAAGCGGCTGCGCCGTCATGCCGGGCTCAGGGCCGCCGTGTTCGCCGTCTCCGCTCTCAGGAGTGCGCTCGGAGTCGGCATCTCCGCATCCACCGAGTCGGCGGCCACCCGCGATCCGCACCGGGCTCGGAGATCGCCGATCGGCCTCGTCGCCTGTCGAGGCAGTCGACCGGGTCCTCGCCGGTGAATCGCTCTTCGGCTGGCCGAACGGCCGCTGAGCAAGCCAGCCCTTACCAACCGTTCCGAACGGGCCAGGATCTGCGCACGCGGTTCGCCGGAGTACTCCCCAAAGAGGCGCCCGACCCCCGGCTTCAGCTGGATGAGAAGCTGAAGAGGATACCGATCCCGGCCATCGAACTCGTCGAACAGCGTTTCCTTGAGTCGGCGGATGTCGCGGTGGGTTAGGCAACAGGCGGCGGCGTCCTCGCCGCCATGACGGCGAGCGTCTCGTTCGCCCTGTGGCGGAATCCGGAGAACAACCCCGAACCGGTGAGTCTCGCCGGCCTCGATGACGCGACCCGCCGTTCCCTCCACGAGGCGCCCCGTGGCCCCGTCCCGCCTGGCTGACCGAAGGGCTCGAACGCATGAGACAGGCGACGTAACGGAACCCGGGGCATCGCCCGCCACCGCATACGCTCGGTCCGTGCCTGAAGAGCGATACATCCACGGCCACCACGAGAGCGTGCTGCGGTCGCATTCGTGGCGGACGGTCGACAACTCCGCCGCCTACCTGGCCCCGCACCTGCGTGCCGGCCTGGCTGTGCTCGACCTCGGCAGCGGCCCCGGCACCATCACGGTCGACATCGCCGAGCGGGTGGCTCCCGGCACGGTGGTGGGCATCGATGCGTCGGCGGACATCGTCGCGCAGGCCGCGGCGCTCGCCGACGAGCGAGGGGTCAGCAACGTCACGTTCCGCACCGGCAACGCGTACGCGCTCGAGCTGCCCGACGACAGCGTCGACGTCGCCCACGCGCATCAGGTGCTCCAGCACCTCTCCGACCCGGTGGCCGCGCTGCGCGAGCTCGCCCGCGTGGTGCGGCCCGGCGGCGTGATCGCCGCCCGCGACGTCGACTACGGTGGCGCGATCTGGTTCCCGGAGCCGCCCGGTCTCGACCTCTGGAAGAGCACCTACGACGCCGTGCACCGCTCCGGCGGCGGCGAACCGAACGCCGGTCGGCGCCTCAAGGCGTGGGCGCGAGAGGCGGGGCTCACCGACGTCACCAACACCGCCTCCGTCTGGGGCTTCAGTTCAGCGACGGACCGGGAGTGGTGGGGCGGGCTGTGGGCCGATCGCGCCCTGCATTCCGATTTCGCGAGACAGGCGCTCGAGATGGGCCATGCCGAGCAGGCCGACCTGGAGCGCATGTCCGCCGCCTGGCGGGAGTGGGCCGAGTCGCCCGACGCCTGGTTCTCGTTCCCGCACGGCGAGATTCTCATCCGCGTCTGATTCCCCCGCGTCTGGGAGGTCGCCGGGCCGCCTGGCGCGTCCCGCCCGCCGTTCAGTAGCGTGCGGGCAGGTGTCGTCGTTCCCCGGCTGACCGGCAGCCGGCGGCGGCGCGGACGGAGTGCGCCATGAACCCCTCGGTCGAGATGATGAAGAACATGCCGATGTCCGACACATCGGTGATGTCCGGCATGGACATGATGGCCATGCAGAACCTGGTCGACGCCGCCTCCGCGTGCATGCAGGCGTGCACCATGTGCTCGGACGCGATGGCCGGCATGGACGGGATGGGCACCTGCGCCGCCGTCTGCGCTAACTGCGCCGACGTGTGCAGCACCATGATGCGGATGATGCTCCGGCCCATGGGCATGGAGCGCGACAGCCTGATGGCGATGCTCGAGGCGTGCATCACCATATGCCGCGTCTGCCGCGACGAATGCTCCACTCACATCGGCATGAGCGAGGCGTGCGCGATGTGCGCCACCGCCTGCGACGCGTGCATGACGGCGTGCCAGGACATGCTGTCGGCGATGCAGACTCCCGCCGCCTAATCAGCGGCGGCTGATCCTCGACGTCCGAACCCCCGTCGCCCGGCGTCAGAGCTGGGCGACGCTGAAGCGATGCCGCCCCACGGCGAGCACCGAGTACGCGGGTTGCAGTGCAACCGGCGTCCCCGCCTGCACGGCGCCCGCGAGCCCGAGGTGATGCCACACGATGCGCAACTCCCCGGTCGCCCAGAGCTCGAGGAGCACCTCGCCCTCGGCCGAAACGCCCACGACCACCGCATCCCGCCAGCCGCGCGGGGTCGCCGAGGCGAGCCGCAGCCGCATGGCCGTCATCGCGTGACCGGGGCGGTCGTCCATGCACACGGCTCCGGAGGGGCAGACGTCGATGGCGGTGCGCGGGGCGCTGGTCATGAGCGGGCTCCTTTCCGGGGCCGGGTGCGTGCGTCCACGGTAGGTCGGGGTCGGCGGCGCTCCTAGGTGACCCGTCACACGACGCAATACGGGCGTGCGCCTAACGGACATTGCAGCGACGCAACACGCTCGATCCGCTCTTGCCGCGGGCGCTCGCGCTGCGGGTTGGCCTCGCCCTCCAACAGTTGGGGCAGCGCCCGCGTCGCGGCCGCACCGTCGAAGAGGCGCGCCTCGCTCGCGAGGTCGCGAGGTCGCGAGGCAGCGCGGCAGGCGCAGGCGGAGCGGGACGGCTACCGCCGCCTCCCTCTGCACAGACGCCCTTCGGCGGATCGGGTCGGTGGCGTCCGGAGGCCGTGGACGCCACCGCTCGGTCCTCCGTCGTCTGCGCGGTCGCGGATCAGCCGTGCCCGAGGACGGCGGTGTAGCCGTTGTTCGCCAGCTGCCCGCCGAGGTGGGCGTAGAGCACCGTCGCGTCGCGGGGGATCTCGCCCGTCGAGACCAGCTCGATCATCGCAGCGAGCGACTTGCCCTCGTACACCGCATCGGTGAGCATCCCGTCGGTCCGCATGCCGAGTTCGATCGCGGCGATGGTGCGCTCGTCGGGGATGCCGTAGATGCCGGCGTGGAAGTTGTCGTCGAGCAGGATCTCGTCGTCGCGCAGCTCCCGGCCGAGCCCGATCAGCTCCGTCGTGTTGCGGGCGATCCGCGCGACCTGCTCCCTCGTCTCCCGGGGCTGAGCCGACCCGTCGATGCCCAGGACGCGCCGGGGGCGGTCGTCGCCGAGCGCGGCGAAACCGGCGATCATGCCCCCTGCGTCGAGCCGGTCACCGAGCAGACGACGATCGTGTCGAAGAAGACGCCCAGCTGCTTCTTCTGCTTCGCCGCCTCGAACGCCCAGTTGGCGAAGCCGAGCCCGCCGAGCGGGTGATCGCTCGCGCCCGCCGGGATCGGGTACGGGGTGCCGCCGCGCTCCTCGATCTCGCGCAGCGCCTGCTCCCAGCTCTCCTTGAAGCCGATGCCGAAGCCCGCCTTCACAAGTCGCACGTCGGCGCCCGCGATCCGTGACACCTGGATGTTGCCCACCCGGTCGTAGACCGAGTCGAGCCAGCCGACCCAGGACTCCTGCACGAGCACGCAGCGCAGGCCGACCTTGGCCGCGACGCCGGCGACCTGCCGGGTGTGGTTCGACTGCACGCCGCCGATCGAGACCAGGGTGTCGGCGCCCATCGCGAGGGCGTCGGCCACCAGGTACTCGAGCTTGCGCGTCTTGTTGCCGCCGAACGCGATGCCGCTGTTCAGGTCCTCGCGCTTCGCCCAGAGCCGCGCGCCGCCGAGGTGGGCGGTGAGTCGGTCGAGCTGGTGGACGGGGGAGGGGCCGAGCAGCAGCGGATGCCGCGGGAAGTCGGCGAGCGTCGTTATGCGGTGCCTTTCGAGAGGTGGTCGGCGAGCGACGACCGCACCTGCGCGGTGAGGTCGCGAACGAGGGGAAGGTCGCGGGCGGCGCAGGCGTCGGCGAACCGGCGGTGCCGCTCGCCGGACGCGGTGCCGCCGTCGAAACCGAACTGCGCGAGCTCCAGGCGGCGGAGCACATCCGACTGCTCGTGCGCGGCACGCGTCAGGGCTGCGTTGCCGGCGCGGGCGAGCATCACGTCGTGGAACTCGTCGTCCGCGGCGAGGGCGGCGTCGAGGTCGCCCGCCGCGGCGGCTCGCTGAAAGCGGTGGTTGGCGGCGCGCATCCTGGCGATGTCGTCGTCGGTGAGACGGGGGAGGGCGAGCTCGGCGGCGCGGAGGCTCAGGGTCCGGACGATCTAGAGTGCGTCGAGTGCCGCCGTCTCGTCGAGTGGCGCGACGCGGGTGCCGCTCTGCGCCCGCGTCTCGACGAGTCCCTCGGAGCGCAGGCGCTGCAGAGCGGCGCGGATCGGCTCCTTAGACACGCCGAACCGGGCGGCGAGCTCGCGGTCGCGGAGCGCGGACCCGGCGGGAAGGGAGCCGGCGATGATTTCGCGGCGGAGCGTCCGGTGCACCTCGTCGCGGAACAGTGTGCGGTCGGAGATCACACGGCCGAATGCTCGGCGTGCGATTTCCTGACCCGCGCAGGCACGCGGCGCGCAGGTTACCGGTCGAAGGTGAGGCGTGGCTCGCCCGTCGCCGGGTCGACGCTCACCGTCGGGTAGCCGTCCGGGGCCTCGGTGTCGAGTTCCGCGATCGGCCGGCCCTCCAGCCAGGTCAGCGTCCACGAGCCCGAGGCCATCCCGTCGGCCGCGAGTCGGCTCTCCGCCTCGAGCAGCACGGCGACGAAGTCGGCGGGCAGCCGGGCGGGCGGCTCGCCGCCGAGCGGCCAGCGGGTGCCGAGGGAGATCACCTGATCAGCCCAGGTTGATGTCGTAGGTGACCCACTGGGTCTTCTCCGCCACCTGGTCGTAGAGCCGGCGGGCGGTCGCGTTGTCCTCGGCGGTGATCCAGCGGATCACGCCGAAGCCGCGGTCCCGGGCCTCCTGCTTCAGGTGGTCGAAGATCGCCTGGGCGACGCCGCGCTGGCGGTGCTCCGGGTCGACGAACAGGTCCTCGAGGTAGAGGCCGCGGTCGTTCTCCAGCAGT
Source organism: Naasia sp. (assembly GCA_025463675.1). Taxonomy (GTDB): domain Bacteria; phylum Actinomycetota; class Actinomycetes; order Actinomycetales; family Microbacteriaceae; genus Naasia. The sequence continues at coordinate 14,752 of JAODAX010000005.1, forward strand.
CGCTCGAACTCGCGGACGTGGGCGAGCGCCAGCACGGTGCCCGCCTCGTCCACGCCGACCAGCCCGCGCATCGCCGAGGTGTCGCTGTGCAACCACGTCCAGGCGCGCATCGCGCGCTCGTCCTCGAGCGGGGTCTCGTAGAACTTGGCGTACCCCGAGTAGAGCTCGTACCAGGCGAAGAAGTCGCCCTGCTCGAGTGGGCGCACTCGCACCGCGGTCGTCGTGCTCACGTTGTCGTCGTTGGCGTCGCTCATCTGTGTTCTCTTCCCCCGGTGTTCCGCTTACAGCACTTCGTTCGGCACCAGCACGATGCTGGTCACCGCCAGTTCCGGACCGCTCTCGAACGTCAGGTCGTCGATGCGTCCGACGGCCCGGAGGTCGCCCTCGGCGAGCTGCAGCAGCTCCACCTTGACCTCAGGTCCTGCGATCACCGCCGATGCTACCGGCGTCTTCTGGGAGGCCTTCGCGTCGGTCTTCGCGCGTCGGATACCCACCAGCGCGTCGCTCGCAAGCACCAGAAGTTCGGTCGTCGCGGTGTCCGCGACGACGCCGGGCTCCGGCCAGGAGGCCGCGTGGATGCTGCCCTCCTGGAACCAGGACCAGGCCTCCTCGGTAGCGAACGGCACGAACGGCGCGAACAGGCGCAGCAGCGTGGTCATCGCCTCGCGGAGAGCGGCGATCGCTGATGCTTGCCCGCCGTCGGCGGTCTCGCCCGCGCCGTATGCGCGCTCCTTCACCAGCTCCAGATAGTCGTCGCAGAACGTCCAGAAGAAGCTCTCCGCCGTCTCCAGGGCGCGGGCGTGGTCGTAGCCATCGAGCGCCTCCGTCGCGGTCCGCGCCACGCCGTCGAGGGTGGCCAGCATGCTCCAGTCGAGCGGATGCGTCACCGCCTCGCGGCCGTGCGCCTCACCGGCCGGGAAGCTGAGGATGAACTTGGCCGCGTTCAGGATCTTGATCGAGAGCCGGCGCCCGATGCGGATCTGGGTGGGGTTCTGCGGGTCGAAGGCGGCGTCGGTGCCGAGCCGGCTGGAGGCCGCCCAGTAGCGCACCGCGTCCGAGCCGTGCTGCTCGAGCATGTCGGCGGGCGTCACCACGTTGCCCTTCGACTTCGACATCTTCTTCCGGTCGGGGTCGACGATGAAGCCGGAGATGGTCGCGTGCGACCACGGCGAGGAGCCGTCCTCCAGCAGCGCGCGCAGCGCCGTGGAGAAGAGCCAGGTGCGGATGATGTCCTGCCCCTGCGGGCGCAGGTCGAACGGGTAGACGAGGTTCCACAGCTCCTCGTCGCGCTCCCAGCCGCCGGCGAGCTGCGGGGTGAGCGACGACGTCGCCCAGGTGTCCATGACGTCGAGTTCGCCGACGAAGCCGCCCGGCTGGCCGCGCTGGGCCTCGTCGAACCCGGGGGCGGTGTCGGAGGACGGGTCCACCGGCAGGGCGCTCTCGTCGGGGACGATCACGTCCTCGAAGCGTGGGGTGCCGTCCGCGTCGAGCGGGTACCAGACGGGGATCGGCACGCCGAAGAAGCGCTGGCGGGAGATCAGCCAGTCGCCGGCGAGGCCGCGCACCCAGTTCTCGTAGCGCACACGCATGAAGTCGGGCACGAAGTCGATGCCGCGGCCGAGCTCGAGCAGGCGCTCGCGGAGCTCCTCGCTGCGGCCGCCGTTGGTGATGTACCACTGGCGGGTCGACACGATCTCGAGCGGCCGGTCGCCCTTCTCGAAGAACTTCACCGGGTGGGTGATCTGCTTCGGCTCGGCCAGCAGCTCGCCCGAGCCGCGGAGCAGGTCGACGATCGTCTGTTTCGCCGAGAACACCGTCTTGCCGGCGAGTTGCGCGTACGCCTCGCGGCCGGCTTCGGTGTTGATCGCCTCGGGCGCCTCGCTTTGGAAGCGCCCGTCGAATCCGATCACCGCACGGTTCGGCAGGTCGAGCTCGCGCCACCAGACGACGTCGGTGACGTCGCCGAAGGTGCAGTTCATGGCGATGCCGGTGCCCTTGTCGGCCTGCGCCAGGTGGTGGGGGAGCACCGGCACCTCGACGCCGAAGACCGGCGTTTTCACCGTGGTGCCGAACAGGTGCTGGTAGCGCTCGTCGTCCGGGTGCGCAATCAGTGCGACGCAGGAGGGCAGCAGCTCGGGGCGGCTGGTCTCGATCTCGATCTGGGTGCCGTCGGGGGCGAAGAACGCGATCCGGTGGTACGCGCCGGGCTGCGCCCGGTCTTCGAGCTCGGCCTGCGCCACCGCGGTGCGGAACGTGATGTCCCAGAGTGTCGGAGCCTGCGCCTGGTACGCCTCGCCGCGGGCGAGGTTCCGCAGGAACGCGCGCTGCGAGGCGGCGCGCGCGTCGTCGCCGATGGTGCGGTAGGTCTGCGTCCAGTCGACCGAGAGGCCGAGGATGCGCCAGACGGCCTCGAACTGCTTCTCGTCCTCGACGGTGAGCTTCTCGCACAGTTCAATGAAGTTGCGGCGGGAGATCGGCTGCTGGTCGGCCGCCTTGCTGCTCTTGTTGTCGCCGCCCTCGAACGGCGGCGTGAAGTGGGGGTCGTACGGCAGGGTCGGGTCGCAGCGCACGCCGTAGTAGTTCTGCACGCGGCGCTCGGTGGGCAGGCCGTTGTCGTCCCAACCCATCGGGTAGAACACCGTCTTGCCGCGCATCCGCTGGTAGCGGGCGATCACGTCGGTGTGGGTGTAGCTGAAGACGTGCCCGATGTGCAGCGAGCCGGATGCGGTGGGCGGCGGGGTGTCGATCGAGTAGATCGCCTCGCGGGTCGCGCCCTCGCGACGGAACCGGTAGACGCCGTCCGACTCCCAGCGCTCGCCCCACTTGGGCTCGAGTCCTTCGAGGGCCGGCTTGTCGGGAATGGCATTCGGCATGAGAGGACTCCGGTTCCGGTATGTGCGGCACCGCGTGAGGGTGCCTGAATGTCGCCGCGTCGCGCGGCGCCTCCAGCGTACCGGAGCGGCGCCGCCGGGGCCGGCGCTCGGCGCACCCGAAACGACCTCGGCGCGGCAGGTACCACTACCGCGCCGAGGTCGTTTCGGGTGCGGCGGTCAGCCGGCGGGCTCGGGCAGGCGGGGTGCCGCCGCGAGCAGGCGGCGCGTGTACGGGTGCTCCGGGTTCCGGAACAGGGCCTCCGCCGCGCCCGTCTCCACGATGCGGCCGTCGTGCAGCACCGCCACCGTGTCGCTCACATGCTGGATGACGCCGAGGTCGTGCGAGATGAAGAGGTAGGCCAGCCCGAGTTCGCGCTGCAGCCGGTCGAGCAGGTCGAGGACGGTCGCCTGCACCGAGACGTCCAGCGCGGACACCGGCTCGTCGCAGATCAGGATCCGCGGTTCCGCGGCGAGCGCCCGGGCGATCGCGACCCGTTGCCGCTGCCCACCGGACAGGTGCACGGGACGCGTGCCGAGCACGGCACTGCTCAGCTCGACAAGCTCGAGCAGGCGGACCGCCTCCTCCCGGCGCCGCTCGCGCGGCTCGCGGGGGCGGAGGGCGTCGCCGAGAATCCCCTCCACCGTGAGCCGCGGATCGAACGAGCTGAGCGCATCCTGGTAGACCGCGCCGAGCAGCGATCGGTTCGGCCGGCGCTGCCGCTCCGACAGGGTGCTCCACGCCTGCCCGTTCAGGCGTACCTCGCCGGCGTCCGGGCTTGTCAGGGCGAGTGCCAGCCGGGCGACCGTCGACTTCCCGGACCCCGATTCGCCGACCAGGCCGAGGGTCCTGCCGGGCTCGAGGGTGAAGGAGACGCCGTCCACGGCGGGAATTCGCCGGCCCCCCGCCACGCGGAAGTGCTTGACGAGGCCGACCGCCTCGAGCGTGACGGGGGAAGGCGCGGATCGCGTGGGCGCCCGGGCAGCCCCAGACGCGGCAGACGCGACACGGGTGGGCGGACCGTCCGGTGACAGCCGGGTGCCGCGCGGCCGCCCGAAGGGGACCGCCGCCAGCAGCCGCCGCGTCCCCTCCGCCTTCGGCTCCGCCAGCAGCTGCTCGGTCGGCCCCGTCTCGACGATGCGTCCGTCCTCCAGCACCGCGATCCGGTCGGCGAGCTGCGCGACCACGGCCAGGTCGTGGCTGATCAGGAGGATCCCCATCCCGCCCGCCTTCAGCGATGTGAGGAGGTCGAGCACCTGTGCCTGCACGGTGACATCGAGGGCGGTCGTCGGCTCGTCGGCGAGGAGGAGGGGCGGCCGGAGGGCGATCGCCGAGGCGATGAGTGCCCGCTGGCGCTGTCCGCCCGACAGCTCTCCGGAGCGCTGCCCGATGCGGACGGCCGCATCGGGCAGCCCGACGCTGGCGAGGGCGTCGAGCACGCGTCGCCGCCGCTCGGCCGGGCTGAGCCGCGTGTGCAGCCGGAGCGAGTCGCCGATCTCGCGGCCGATCGGGCGCAGCGGGTCGAGGGAGACGAGCGCGTCCTGGGCGATGAAGCCCACATCCCGCCCGCGGGCCCCGCGCCAGTCGCGCTCCGAGGATCCCACGACCGAGCGCCCCGCCAACTCCAGCTCGGCCGCCGTCACCGCGGCACCCGGGCCGGCGAGGCCGATCAGGCTCCGCGCGGTGACGCTCTTTCCCGAGCCGGACTCGCCGACGATCGCGAGGCATTCGCCGGGCCGGACCTCGAGGTCCACGCCGCGGACGACGCTCCGTCCGCCGAACGACACCGACAGGTCGGCCGCCCGCAGGACGGGGCCGCTCGAGGCATCGCCGGGTGCGCTCACCGGGACCTCGTCCTCCGCTGGAAGCCCCGCCCGAGCACCGTGCCGCTCACGGCGGTGAGCACGATGAACAGTCCCGGGAAGACGCTCATCCACCATGCCGTGGACAGGTAGGTGCGGCCCGCGGCGAGCATCGCGCCCCACTCCGGCGACGGCGGCACCGCGCCGAGGCCGAGGTAGCTGAGCGCCGACGCCCACACGATGGCCTGCCCCACACCGAGGGTGCCGAGGGCGAGCAGGGGAGCCAGCGTGTTCGGCAGGATGTGGCGGCGGAGCTTCCGCCACCAGCCGACGCCGAGTACGGTCGCCGCCTCGGTGTAAGGGGCGGCGCGCACGGTGAGCAGCTGGGCGCGGACGATGCGCGCGTAGCCGGGCGCGGTGGAGAGGCCCACCGCGAGGGTCGTCGTCAGCGTTCCCGGGCCGACGATGACGATGAGGAACAGCGCCAGCAGCAGTCCGGGCAGGGCGAAGAGCACCTCGAGGAGCCGGTTCACGCCGAAGTCGACGAACCTGCCGCCGAGTCCGGCCAGCACCCCGAGGGCCGTGCCGAGCCCCAGCCCGAGCGCGGTCGCCGCGACCCCGATCAGCAGGGACGTGCCCGCCCCGTGCACGACGCGCGCGAAGATGCTCCGGCCCGACTCGTCGGTGCCGAACAGCTGCGCGAGCGACGGCGGGTCGAAGGCGTTCGCCGGATCGATGGCGAGCGGGTCGGCGGGAGCCAGTAGACCGGCCGCCACGGCGGCGAGGACGACGAAGGCGAGAAACGCAAGCGCGAGCCACTCGCCGGCTCCCGCCCGGGCCGCGCGACGCACCCGCACCGCGCCGGTCGGCGCGGCCGCCCGGACGTCGAGCGCGCTCATGCCGGCACCCGCGGGTCGAGGATGCGCGCGGCGATGTCGGTGACCACGGTGACGAGGATGTACGCGAGCGCGACGAGAAGGACGACGCCGACGACCACCGGGACATCCCTCTCGGTCACCGCGTTCAGCAGCGTCCGGCCGAGACCCGGCCGGGCGAAGATCGTCTCCACCACCACGGCCCCGCTGATCAGGTACCCGAACGCCCAGCCGGAGAGCGCGACGCCGGGCAGGGCGGCATGGCGGAGCGCGTGCCGCCGCCGCACCCCGCCCTCGCTCTCCCCGCGCGCCCGGGCGGACAGTGCAAACGGCGCCTCGAGGGCGTCGAGCAGCGACTCCCGCATCACCTGGCCGAGGAAGCCGGCGAGCGGCACGGCGAGCGTCACGACGGGCAGGACCAGGCCGAGCGGTCCGGGCGTGCTGATCGGCGGCAGCCAGCCGAGCCCGACGCTGAACACCAGGATGAGGACGGTCGCGAGCCAGAAGTGGGGCAGCCCCGCGCCCACGACCTCGAGCGCCGAGCCGATCCGCTCGCCGACCCGGCCGCCGCGCGTCGACCAGGACGCCAGCAGGAGAGCGAGCACCCAGCCGGCCGCGAGCGCGAGGACCGCGAGCAGGAGGGTGCCACCGAGCTGAGAAAGCAGCAGAGGGGCCACCTCGGTGCGCAACGCGTACGAGCTGCCGAAGTCGCCGGTCGCGAGGCGGCCGAGCTGCCGCAGGTATTGCGCGAGCAGGGGCTGGTCGAGGCCGTACTCGGCGCGCACCGCGGCGAGCGCCTCCTCCGACGCCTGCGATCCCGGCCCGCCGAGCAGGGCCTGGGCCGGATCGCCGGGGATCAGCCGCAGGGCGAAGAAGGTCAGGGTCGCCACCGCCCAGAGCACCAGAACGCCGCCGCCGATGCGCGCGAGCGCGCGGAGCGCCAGCCGCCCCGCGCGCCCGGCGGCCGGCGGCTCAGCCCTCGGCGAGCCAGGTGTCATAGAGCGTCGGTGTCGACACGGTGGGCAGCGCCCGCAGGCCCCGCACGCCGTCGCGCAGCAGGTAGTGGTTCTGCTGGTCGTACAGCGGCAGGATGTAGAACCCCTCGAGCACGATCGTCTGCGCCTCCTCGTAGTAGTCGGCCCGCGCATCCGGGTCGGAGGTCTGCGAGGCGAGCGTGAGCAGCTCGTCGAGGCGCGGGATCGACACCTGGGCGTGGTTGGCGAAGTAGCCGCTCGGGGCGGGCGTGATGCCGCTCGAGGAGTACAAGATCCGCAGCACGTCGGGCCCGACCTTCGTGTACGGCGCGCTCACCACGTCGTACTCGTTGGCCGCGAGCACGGCGTACCAGCTCGACAGGTCGAGCAGGCTGAGCCGCACCTCGAAGCCGGCCTCCTTCGTGCTCGCCTGGATCTGCTCGAACAGCGACTGCTCGGCCGGGATCGACTGGTTGGTGCTCACCGGGAACTCGAGCGTGAGCCGCTGGCCGTCCTTCACCCGGTAGCCCTCGGCGTCCCGCTGCGTCCACCCCGCGTCGTCCAGCAGCTCCTGCGCGGCGTCCAGGTCGTACCCGAAGAGGTCCGGCTCGGCATGGGCGAGTGCCTCCACGCTTGATAACGGCGAGTACGACCGCTCGGCGGTGCCGAAGAACAACGTCTCGATGCCCGCGTCGACGGAGGCGGAGCGGATGAAGGCTTCGCGGACCCGCTCGTCGTCGAAGGGCGCCTTACCGGAGTTGAGCTCCAGTCGGTTCGATGAGCCGGGCCGGGGTGCGTTCAGCTCGGTGAGTCCGTCCTCTCCGGCGGCCGCGACCAGGGTGTCCGGCTGGGCGTTGTCGATGACGTCGACCTCGCCGGACTGGAGCGCCGCGTAGCGTGTGGCGGACTCGGGGATGAACCGCCACACGATGCTCTCGAGGTAGGCCGGGCCGGTGTGGGCGGCGTCGGCCGGCGGCGAGGCGTACTCCTCATTGCGGAGAAGCGTGATCGAGTCCTGCTTCACCCACTCATCGACGACGAAGGGCCCGGTGCCGATCGGGGCCTCGCAGTTCTCGTCGATGCCGCGGGCTATTCCCGCGGGGGACTGCATGGCCACCCACGGCTGGGACAGAGACTCCAGCAGTGCGCTGTCCGGCTCGCTCAGCCGAAAGGTCACGGTCCTGGCGTCGACGGCCTCGACGGCGGTCACCTTACCCATCGCGAGGTAGCCGGTGGAGGAGCCCGTCTCGGGGTCCTTGACGTGTTCGACATTCGCCGCGACTGCGGCGGCGTCGAACGGCGTCCCATCGGTGAAGGTGACGTCCTCGCGGAGGATGAAGGTCCAGCTCAGGCCATCGGCGGCCTCGGTCCACTCGGCGGCGAGCCAGGGGATGATCTGGCCGTCCGAGTCCCGCGAGACGAGCGACTCCAGGTACTGCCCGCTCACGAGCGCCTGCGGGTAGTTGCCGCCGACGTGCGGGTCGAGGCAGGTGGGCTCCGCGTCCCCGGACGCGTAGACGAGCGTGCCGCCGGCGACCGGTTCGCCGGTCCCGCCGGGCCCGCCGCGGGCCCCGCCGTCGCCACCGGAGGGAGTGCACCCGGCGAGCACCAGCGCCCCGAGCAGCGCCGAGGAGAGAAGGGGAAGGCGGGAGGTTCTCGGCATGTCGGCTGGGTGCTCGCTTCGGGTTCAGCGCCGCGAGATGCAGGGCCGAGCGCATCGGACCGCTAGCATTACTGGACGGCGTCTAGAAAATGGGGACAGTGAACGATAGTAACGCGTTGCGGACCGCACCGGGGCGACCGCGGAGGTCCTCCTCCAGCACGCTCGTCGACTCCGCCAGCGAACTCTTCCTGGAGCAGGGTTACGACGGCACGACGGTCGACGACATCGCCCGGCGGGCCGGCGTCGCGCGAGCGACCTTCTTCAACTATTTCCGGGCTAAGTCGGACCTGCTCTGGGCCGACGTCGACCCGGCGCTCGCCGAACTGCCGCGCATCCTCGATCTGATGCCTACCCGGCTCTCTCCCACCGAGGCCGCCCGCGCGGCCCTGGTCGAGATCGCCGGACTGCTGCCCGTGCCGCCGGCCGTCCTGGTGGAGCGCTCCACCACGGGCGCGGGAGCCGACGCGGCCGCAGCCGGGCTGGAGCGCCTGCTGACGGTGCGGCTGGCGCTCCGCAGGTTCCTCGGCAGCCGCTCCACCGCCGCGCCCGCCGTGCTCGACGCCTTCACGGCGGCCGCGATCGCCGTGGCGGCGTCCGCGACGGTGGCGTGGGTCGACGCGGGCTCGCCCCGCGGCCCCCTGGCGAACGCGGTCGACGCCGCCCTCGCCCCGGTGTGCGCCGGCTACGCCGCCGTCGTCGACTGACCCGGCCGCCTCGAACCGGACCTGCTCGCACTCGCCGTCTCTCCCCGCCCTCAACAGGCCGGCTTGCCTTCACCAGGCGGAAGGGGCCGACTCCATCCTGTTGACGCCACGTCCTCCTGTTGAGGGCGAGGGCGCACGCCGGGGTGACCAGTGCGCCGGGGGAGCGGGTAGGATTCCCGGAGCGACAGCGATCCGGCCATCACCGGGGAGTCTTCGGAAGAACGGCCGGCAGTGGCTCAGTAGAACCGAACGGGTAGGGCCCGTCACCGCCCGAATGAGAGGGCCACCGGTTCGCCGGCGGTCAAGCGAGGTGGTACCGCGTCGCAAGGCGTCCTCGTGCGGAGCAGTCGCGCAGCACAGGAGCCAACGTATGTACCCCAAGGATCGCCGCCCGCAGGGCGAGCAGGAGCAGCGCACCCCGTCCTCCCCGGGAGCGGCGTTCGGTGTGCCGCCGTCGCCCAAGTTCCCGGAGATCGAGCAGGAGATCCTCGCCTTCTGGGCGGCGGACGGCACCTTCCAAGCCTCCATCGACCAGCGCGAAGGCGCACCCGAGTGGGTGTTCTACGACGGCCCGCCGTTCGCGAACGGCCTGCCGCACTACGGCCACCTCCTCACCGGCTACGCCAAGGACGTGTTCCCGCGCTACCAGAGCATGCGCGGCAAGCAGGTGCATCGCCGCTTCGGCTGGGACACCCACGGGCTGCCGGCGGAGCTCGAGGCGATGCGCCAGCTAGGCATCACGCGCAAGGAGGAGATCGAGTCGATGGGCGTGGAGGCGTTCAACGCCGCCGCCCGCGACAGCGTCCTCCGCTACACGAAGGAGTGGGAGGAGTACGTCACCCGCTCCGCCCGCTGGGTGGACTTCGACAACGACTACAAAACCCTCGACGTGTCCTTCATGGAGAGCGTCCTGTGGGCGTTCAAGCAGCTCTACGACAAGGGCCTCGCCTACGAGGGCTTCCGGGTCCTGCCGTACTGCTGGAACGACGAGACGCCGCTGTCGAACCACGAGCTGCGCATGGACGACGACGTCTACAAGATGCGCCAGGACCAGACGGTGACGGTCACCTTCCCGCTGGTGGGCACCAAGGCGGAGAGCCTCGGCCTCACCGGCACGCGCGCGCTCGCCTGGACGACCACGCCGTGGACGCTGCCGACGAACATGGCGCTCGCCGTGGGTCCCGACATCGAATACGCCGTGCTCCGCTCCGGCCCGAACGGCACCCCGGACTCGATGGCACCCGACGGCCTCTCCGGAGAGCTCGGCGAGGGCCTGCCGCTTGACCGCGAGGTGCTCGGCGCCGACTATCTGATCGCCGCCGCGCTCGTCGGCAACTACGCGAAGGACCTCGGCTACGACAGCGCAGACGACGCGAAGGCGGCCGTCGAGCGCACGATCCTCGGCTCGGAGCTCGACGGCGTCGAGTACGACCGGCTTTGGGACTACTACGCCGACACCGAGACCTGGGGCACGGAGAACGCCTGGAAGATCCTCGTCGCCGACTACGTCAGCACGGGCGAAGGCACTGGAATCGTCCACCAGTCGCCCGCCTACGGCGAGGACGACCAGCTGATCTGCACCGCCGCAGGCATCCCCACCCACGTCTCCGTCGATGACGGCGCCCGGTTCCTGCCGATGTTCGGCGACATCGCGGGCCTGCAGGTCTTCGAGGCCAACAAGCCGATCACGCGAGACCTCAAGGAACGCGGCCGTCTGCTGCGCCAGGCCAGCTACGAGCACTCCTATCCGCACTGCTGGCGGTGCCGGAACCCGCTCATCTACAAGGCCGTGTCCAGCTGGTTCGTGCGGGTCACCGAGTTCCGCGACAACATGGAGCGCCTCAACCGGGACATCACCTGGGTGCCGGAGAACGTGAAGGACGGCCAGTTCGGCAAGTGGGTGTCGAACGCCCGCGACTGGTCCATCTCCCGCAACCGGTACTGGGGCAGCCCCATCCCGGTGTGGCGCAGCGACGACCCGGCGCACCCGCGGGTGGACGTCTACGGCTCGCTCGCCGAGCTCGAGCGCGACTTCGGCCGGCTGCCCGTGAACGCGGCCGGCAGCCCCGACCTGCACCGGCCCTTCATCGACGAGCTGACCCGGCCGAACCCCGATGACCCGACCGGGCAGAGCACCATGCGCCGCATCCCGGATGTGCTGGACGTGTGGTTCGACTCCGGCTCGATGCCGTTCGCGCAGGTGCACTACCCGTTCGAGAACGCCGACTGGTTCGACTCGCACGCGCCCGCCGACTTCATCGTCGAATACATCGGGCAGACCCGCGGCTGGTTCTACACGCTGCACATCCTGTCGACCGCGCTGTTCGGCCGGCCGGCTTTCTCGAACGTGATCAGCCACGGCATCGTGCTCGGCAACGACGGCCAAAAGATGTCCAAGAGCCTGCGCAACTACCCGGACGTCAGCGAGGTGTTCGAGCGCGACGGCTCCGACGCGATGCGCTGGTTCCTGATGGCAAGCCCGGTGCTGCGCGGCGGCAACCTGATCGTCACCGAGGAGGGCATCCGCGAGGGCGTCCGCCAGCTGCTGCTGCCGCTCTGGAGCACCTACTACTTCTTCACCCTGTACGCGAACGCGGCGGGCGGGCCCGGCGGTGCCGGCCACGACGCCCGCCGGCGCGCCGACTCGCCGGACGTGCTGGACCGCTACATCCTCGCCAAGCTGCGCGACCTGGTGACGGACACGACGGCCGACCTCGACGCGCTCGACGCGTCGACCGCCGCGAGCCGACTGCGGGAGTTCGCCGACGTGCTCACCAACTGGTACGTGCGCCGCAGCCGGGACCGGTTCTGGGCGGGCGACGCGGACGCCTTCGACACGCTGTCCACCGTGCTCGAGACCCTCGTCCGGCTGGCGGCCCCGCTGCTGCCGCTCGCTACCGAGAAGATCTGGCGCGGCCTCACCGGCGGCCGCAGCGTGCACCTCACCGACTGGCCGAGCGTGCAGGAGCTGGCGAGCCCGACGGCGGGCGCCGACGCCGCCCTGGTGCGGGACATGGACCGCGTCCGCGCGATCACCTCCGCCGCCCTCGCGCTGCGCAAGCAGGCCGGGCTGCGCGTGCGCCTGCCGCTCGCCGGGCTCACCATCGTCGCGCCCGGCGCCGACGCCCTCGCCCCGTTCGAGGCGCTGCTCCGCGACGAGCTGAACCTGAAGAGCGTCACGCTCACCGACCTCGCGGGCACGAGCGCGGAGGCGTACGGCATCACCTCCCGCCTCACCGTCAACGCGCGCGCCCTCGGCCCCCGCATCGGCAAGGACGTGCAGCGGGTCATCCAGGCCGCGAAGGCCGGGGACTGGAGCGAGATCGACGGCGTCGTCACGGCAGGCGGATTCCCGCTGCAGCCGGGCGAGTACGAGTTGGCGCTGGAGATCTCCGGTGCCGGCGGCGATGCCGCCATCGGTCTGCTTCCGCCCGGAGGCTTCCTGCTCCTCGACACCGCCGTGACGGCGGAACTGGAGGCGGAAGGCCACGCCCGCGACCTGATCCGCGACATCCAGCAGGCTCGGCGCGCCGCCGGGCTCGACGTGTCCGACCGGATAGAGCTGCACCTCGAAGGGGACGACGGCTTGGCCGCCGTGCTCGCCGCGCACGGCGACCTGGTGGCGGCGGAGACGCTCGCGGTGGCCCTCGACGTGGCTCCCGCCACGGCTGCCTCTACCGACCGGGTCACCCGGTGGGCGGACGGGCGGGTCACCCCGATCGCGCCCGGCAGCTGGGGAGCGACGAACGGCGGACGCATCGAGTTGCGCCGGGCAGGACGGATGGTGAGTGATGTCTAGTTACGAAGACTTCGAGCGCGAGGACCGCGAGCGGATCGACCGCGAGCAGGCCGACCGGGTGTTCGCCGAGTTGCTGGAGCGGCTCGGCGAGGGTGAGCCGCAGCCGCGGCTGGAGCCGGTGCGTCGGGTGGTGGAGCTGCTCGGCGACCCGCACCGCGCCTACCCCGTCGTGCACATCACGGGCACGAACGGGAAGACGAGTACCAGCCGGATGATCGAGAGCCTGCTGCGCTCCGCCGGCCTCCGCACCGGCCTGCTCACCAGCCCGCACCTGCACCGCTTCAACGAGCGCATCCTGATCGGCGGCGAGCCGATCACCGATGAGCGGCTCGTGGCGAACTGGCGCGACATCGAACCCTACGTCGGCATGGTCGACGCGTCGCTCGTCGAGGCGGGGGAGCCGCGGCTCACCTACTTCGAGGCGATCGTCGTGCTCGCCTTCGCCGCGTTCGCCGACGCCCCCGTCGATGTCGCCGTGATCGAGGTCGGGATGGGCGGCGAATGGGACGCGACCAATGTCGTCGAGAGCCAGGTGGCGGTGTTCACCCCCATCGCACTCGACCACCAGAGTCGGCTCGGCCGCACCGTCGCGGAGATCGCGCGCACCAAGTCCGGGATCATCAAGCCGGTCTCCGAGGTGGTCAGCGCCGCGCAGTCGTCGACCGCACTCGAGGAGCTGCAGCGCGCCGCGGACCTCACGGAGTCCCGTCTAATCGTCGAGAATCAGGGCTTCTCGGTGACGAGCACGGTGGCGATCGGCGGCCAGCTGGTCACCATCGCCGGTCGCGCCGGCACGTACGCGGACGTGTTCCTGCCGCTCTACGGCGATCACCAGGCGCACAACGCGGCGCTCGCCGTGGCGGCGGTGGAGTCGTTCCTCGGCGGCGGCAGCACGCAGCTCGACCTGGACGTCGTCATCGACGGTCTCGCCGGTGCCAGCTCGCCGGGCCGCCTGCAGCTGATCGGCGCCGAGCCGCCCGTGCTCGTCGATGCCGCCCACAACCCGCACGGGGCCCGGTCGCTCGCGGCCGCCCTGCAGTCCTACTTCGCCTTCTCGCCCATTTACGCGGTCGTCGCTACCCTGTCCGACAAGGACTCGGAGGGCCTCTTCACTGCGCTCGCGCCACTGGTCGAGGAGTTCATCGTGACCACGGCGCCGTCCGATCGCGCCACCGATGTCGACGAGCTGGCCGGGATCGCCGTCCGCGTGGCCGGTGCCGACAAGGTGCGCGTCGAGCCGTCGGTCGGCGCCGCCCTCGACGCGGCCCGGGAGGCCGCCGCCGAGCACGAGAACGGCGCGGTGGTGGTCTACGGGTCGATCACGCTCGTAGGCACCGCTATGCAGACCGCGCTCGAGGAGGGGTGGCGGCCCTGATGGCCCGGCCGCGCCGGCCGCGCCGCGTCCAGGAGAGCCTCGGCTCGATCGTCCTCGTGCTCGAGATCGTCGTGGTGTTCCTGGCGGCGCTCGTCGCCTGGGGGCTCGGCGCCCTGTCCGCGCCGGTTGCGATCGGCGGGGGAGCGGCACTCGTCCTGCTGATGGTCGTCGCCATCCGCACGCTGGCGAGCAGCGTCGGCGTCGTGCTCGGCTGGATCGCCCAAGCGGTGCTCGTGGCTGGCGGGCTGCTCATCCCCGAGCTGTTCATCGTCGGGCTGCTGTTCGTCGGCATGTGGACGTACTGCATGATTATGGGCGCACGGATCGACCGCCGACAGGCGGGCAACGACCGCCGACAGGCGGGCAACGGCCCCGCTCCGGCGGGGGATTAGGAGTAACTGTGGACGTGGAAGAGACCCTCGTACTCGTGAAGCCGGACGGCGTCGCGCGAAACCTGACCGGCGAAATCCTGCGCCGGATCGAGGCGAAGGGATATTCCCTCGTCGACATCAAGCTGGTGCAGCCGAACCGCGACCTGCTCGCCCAGCATTACGAGGAGCACCAGGGGAAGCCGTTCTACGAGCCGCTGGTGGAGTTCATGGAGTCCGGCCCCGTCGTCGCGATCCGCGTCGCCGGCAACCGCGTCATCGAGGGCTTCCGCTCCCTCGCCGGCGCCACCGACCCGACCACCGCCGGGCCCGGCACCATCCGCGGCGACCTCGGCCGCGACTGGGGCCTCAAGGTGCAGCAGAACCTGGTGCACGGCAGCGACTCCCCGGAGTCGGCCAAGCGCGAGCTCGCCCTCTGGTTCTGACGGCCAGCCGCTGTCCCTCAACAGGCTGACTTTCCTCCAACAGGCCCGGATGCTGTAGTCCAGCCTGTTGGAGGGAAGACGACCTGTTGAGGGATCCGCTCAGTGGTAGGCGTGCGGGTCAGGCGAACAGGACCGTCAGCAGGAGCGGGAAGTTCGTCAGGATGATCGCGATAATCACCAGGTAGTTGAGCAGCACGATCAGCCACGTCCAGGGCAGTGCCTTGCGGAACAGCGCCGACGCGCCCTCCGAGAGCCCGAAGTTGCGCGCCAGGTTGTTGACCGTCCCGTACCAGAAGAGCGGGATGGTGACGAGCCAGACGAGCATGCAGTACGGGCACAGGGTGCCGATCACGAACACCGTCTGAGTCATCAGCCAGGTGATGAACACCCACGCGCCGAGCAGGCCGACGTTGAAGAGCGCCCAGAACCACCGCGCGAAGCGGGCACCGGCGAGGATCCCGACACCGACGGCGATCGGCGCCACGAAACACGCGACGCCGATCAGTGGGTTCGGGAACCCGAACAGCGACCCCTGCGGGCTCTGGATGACCGGCCCGCAGGACACAAACGGATTGATGTCGCAGGAGAGCGGGATGTTCGGGTTCTCGAGCAAATGGAACCGCTCGAGCACGAGCTGGAACGACCCGAAGAGGCCGACGAGGCCGGTGACGATGAAGAGGAGCGCGATCCACACCGGCTGCCGCGGGGCTGCGGGTGCGGGCGTCGTGTCCTGCTCGGGGGCCGTCATGGCGGTCATGCGGGCCATTGTTCCACGCGGTTCCGGAGCGGACGGTCCCCACGCGGGCCGGGTGCGCCCTGCGGTGCGCCACGCCGTGCGATAATCCTTGAAGGCCCGCGCCGCGCGCGAGCCGAAGGACTTTCCCGGGATCGCCGAGGCGAACCGGGTCGCGGAGCAGGGATCCGCGGGCGCCGGAGGGCGCTTGCGAGCGAGGAGCTCGATCAGAGGATTCGGTGGGCCCGTCCCACCGTGATGGCATGGGTTGTGGCGGCGCGGCCGCCGCACCCGCGAGGAGTGCACCAGCGATGGTGGAAGACAACGAGAACATGGAGTCGTCGAAGCGTCGGCGGCGGACCTTCCTGCCGCGCCGTGCCGCAAGCGCGAGCGCGCAGGCGGCGCCCCCGGCTTCGACTGATTCCCCGAGCACCGCGACCGGAACCGAGACGCCTCGCGCCGAGGCTCTCGCGAAGCGGCCGAGCGGAAGCGCGCCGGAGGTGCCCGCCGAGGCGACGCCCGAGGTCCAGGCGCCCGCGAAGGCGCCCGCGACCCAGGCGCCGAGCGGACCGGAGGCGGACAGCGGGCCGCCCGCGGCCGAGGCGAGCGAGCCCGAGGCCCCGGACGTGCCCGAGCCCGAAGCGGCTCAGCCGGAACCGACGCAACCGAAGGCCGCCGAGCCCCAGGCGCCGCAGCCGCCGCAGGTCACCGGGCCCACGACGATGCTGGTCTTCCAGGCCCCGCCGGCGCTCCCGCCGCTGCCCGCATCGGCGCCCCTCGTCGACGACGAGGAGGAGCAGGACGAGACGGAGACGTCGACGACCAGTCGTCGGCGCAACCGGCGCCGCCCCGGCAGCGCCGCAGCAGCCCCGACCGGATCCTCCGATTCGGACCAGCCGGCCGAGCAGGCGCCCGCCCGCCCCCGCCGCCGCGTGGTCGAGGAGATCACCGAGCCGCAGCGCATCAAGGGTTCCACCCGGCTGGAGGCGAAGAAGCAGCGCCGCCGCGACGGGCGTGACGCCGGGCGTCGCCGCGCCGTCGTCACCGAGGCCGAGTTCCTCGCCCGCCGCGAGTCCGTGGACCGCGCGATGGTCGTGCGCAGCTCCGGCGACCGCATCGAGATCGGCGTGCTCGAGGACGGCATCCTCGCCGAGCACTACGTGGCGAAGTCGCAGAACCAGTCGCTCATCGGCAACGTCTACCTCGGTCGCGTGCAGAACGTCCTGCCGAGCATGGAGGCCGCCTTCGTCGACATCGGCCGCGGCCGCAACGCGGTGCTCTACTCGGGCGAGGTCGACTGGGAGGCCGCCGCGGAGAACGGCGAGAAGAACCAGCCCCGCCGCATCGAGCTCGCGCTGAAGCCCGGCGACAAGGTGCTCGTCCAGGTGACGAAGGATCCGGTCGGGCACAAGGGCGCACGGCTCACCAGCCAGGTGTCGCTGCCCGGCCGCTACCTCGTCTACGTGCCCAACGGCTCGATGAACGGGATCAGCCGCAAGCTGCCCGACACGGAGCGCGCCCGGCTGAAGAAGATCCTCAAGGAGGTTCTGCCCGATGGCGTCGGCGTCATCGTGCGCACGGCCGCCGAGGGCGCCACCGACGAGCAGCTCACGGTCGACGTGAACCGCCTCACCGCCCAGTGGCAGCACATCAGCGCGCAGGCGCAGAAGGTGAACGCGCCGGCCCTGCTGCACAGCGAGCCGGACCTGTTGGTCAAGATCATCCGCGACGTCTTCAACGAGGACTTCACGCGGCTCGTGATCGCGGGCACCGACGCGCAGGAGACGATCGAGGCCTACCTCACCTCCGTTGCGCCGGACCTGCTCGACCGGGTCGAGAAGTACACGGGACAGGGCGACGTGTTCGCCGACTTCCGCGTGCAGGAGCAGATCGACAAGGCCCTCGAGCGGAAGGTGTGGCTGCCCTCCGGCGGCTCCCTCGTCATCGACCGCACCGAGGCGATGACCGTCATCGACGTCAATACGGGCAAGTTCGTCGGCTCCGGCGGCAACCTCGAGGAGACCGTCACCAAGAACAACCTGGAGGCCGCCGAGGAGATCGTCCGTCAGCTCCGGCTGCGCGACATCGGCGGCATCATCGTCATCGACTTCATCGACATGGTGCTCGAGACGAACCGCGATCTGGTGCTCCGGCGCCTCGTCGAATGCCTCAGCCGGGATCGGACCAAGCACCAGGTGGCCGAGGTCACCTCGCTCGGTCTCGTGCAGATGACCCGTAAGAAGCTCGGGCTCGGCCTCGCCGAGTCGATGACCGAGCCGTCGGCGATGCGCGCTCCGGACAGCAAGCAGGATTCGCGCCGCCGCAAGGCGACGCCTCCTGCCCCCACCCAGCGGCCGGCGAACGGCAGCACGCACGCGATCACCGACGATGCGCGGAACGCGCTCGCGAAGATCGCGGCGAGCACCCTGCACAAGGACGCGCACGACGAGGCGACTCCGGTGGTGGAGCCCGTCGCCGAGCCGGCCGCCGCGACGCCGAGGACGGAGGCGGCTGTGAAGGAGCCGATCCTCGCGCTGGCGGAGCCGGCCGAGAAGTCGGAGGCGGCCGAGAAGACGGCGCCCGCCGAGAAGACGGTGCCGATCGTGCCGCTGCCCGAGGTGGCCGCGGTCCCGCGCCCGAAGGTACTCGCCAAGGAGGCCGAGTCGCTGCTCGACTCGGTGCTCGAGGCGCTGCCCGAGCCGAAGAAGCCCGGCCAGGGGCGTTCGCGCAGCCGTCGGGTGACGACGGCGGCACTCACGCCGGGCAGCCCGCCCGCCGAGTAGGCCTGTCGCGCGGTGCGTACGCCACTCTGCGCGGTACGAGGCACCGAGCGCGGTGTGTGCACCACCTGCGCTCGGTGCCTCGTACCGCGCTCGGCGAACCGGGTGCGCTCAGCGGTCCTTCGCGCGCACCCGCAGGCCGCTGCCCAGCAGGCGGCTGACCAGCTCGCGGCCGGAAACCGGCTGGGCGCCGGCGGCGATGAGGTCGGCCACCCGCCGCTCCGGCACGTCGTAGTGGTCGAGATCGAAGCTGCGGGCCGGGATGTCGTTGGCTCGCGCGAATGCGTGCAGCTCCTCCAGAGAGCTGTCGCTCACCAGGTGCGCCCACACGGTTCCGTGCGCCGGCCACATCGCGGAATCGATCAGCACGGCCACCCGGTCAGTGTAAGTTCGAGGGCGGTGCAGGTCGGCGCCGCACGGTCGCAGCCGCGCCACGCGGGCCGGATTGCCGGTCGCCTCGCGATCGGGTAATCTAGACCGTCGGTGTGCGCGGCCCTGCCCGCACCGAGTCTTCGCCGCGGCGGTGCCGCGGACATCCCAGACAGATTGGCTGAAACGTGGTTTACGCAGTTGTGCGCGCCGGCGGGCGTCAGGAGAAGGTCGAGGTCGGCACGATTGTCACGCTCGACCGCATCAAGGCGGACGAGAACGGCAACGTGACGCTCGCTCCGGTGCTCCTCGTCGACGGTGACTCGATCACCCACGACGCGTCCGCGCTGTCCAAGGTCGTCGTGACCGCCGAGGTCCTCGGTGACCTCCGCGGCAAGAAGATCATCATCCAGAAGTTCAAGAACAAGACCGGCTACAAGAAGCGTCAGGGGCACCGTTCGGAGCTCACGCGCGTCAAGATCACCGGCATCAAGTAGCAGGGGCGAGGACCACTCATGGCACACAAGAAGGGCGCGAGCTCCACTCGCAACGGTCGTGACTCGAACGCGCAGCGCCTCGGCGTGAAGCGCTTCGGCGGACAGGTGGTGAGCGCGGGCGAGATCCTCATCCGCCAGCGCGGCACCCACTTCCACCCCGGCGTCAACGTCGGCCGTGGCGGCGACGACACCCTGTTCGCCCTCTCCGCCGGTGCGGTGCAGTTCGGCCAGAAGGGCGGCCGCAAGGTCGTCAACATTGTGGCGGCCGCCGAGTAGCTCCTCGGCAGTCGTAGAGGAGTGGGCGGGCTTCGGCTCGCCCACTTTCGTTTTTCCATCCCGCTCTCGGGCGGCAGTCGAAAAGGAGGAGGACGCTATGGCGACGTTCGTCGACCGCGTGACCCTGCACCTCCGCGCCGGCCACGGCGGCAACGGCTGCGTGTCGGTGCGGCGTGAGAAGTTCAAGCCGCTGGCCGGCCCGGATGGCGGCAACGGCGGCAACGGTGGCGACATCGTGCTCGTCGCCGACCCGCAAGTGACCACCCTGCTGGGCTATCACCGGTCGCCGCACCGCTCGTCGGAGAACGGTCAGCCCGGCATGGGCGACCACCGGCACGGGGCGAGCGGCGCGCCGCTCGAACTGGCCGTGCCGATCGGCACCGTCATCAGCGACCCGGACGGCGGCGAGCTGGCCGACCTGAGCGAGCCGGGCATGCGATTCGTCGCCGCCCCGGGCGGTCAGGGCGGCCTCGGCAACGCCTCGCTCGCCACCACCAAGCGCAAGGCCCCCGGCTTCGCGCTGCTCGGCACGCCCGGGTGGGAGGGCGCCGTCCAGCTCGAGCTGAAGACCGTCGCCGACATCGCCCTCGTCGGCTTCCCGTCGGCCGGCAAGTCGAGCCTCATCGCGGCGATGTCCGCTGCCCGGCCGAAGATCGCCGACTACCCGTTCACCACACTGCAGCCCAACCTCGGCGTCGTGGAGGCGGGCCAGATCCGCTACACCGTCGCCGATGTGCCCGGCCTCATCGAAGGCGCGAGCGAAGGCAAGGGGCTGGGCCTCGAGTTCCTCCGCCACGTCGAGCGCTGCACCGGCCTGCTGCACGTCCTCGACTGCGCGACGCTCGACCCGGGCCGCGACCCGGTCAGCGACCTCGACGTCATCCTGGGCGAGCTCGCCGCGTACCCGGTGCCGGACGGTCAGATCCCGCTGCTCGACCGCCCCCAGCTGATCGCGCTCAACAAGATCGACGTGCCCGAGGGCAAGGATCTCGCCGAGCTCGTCCGCCCGGACCTGGAAGCCCGCGGCTACCGCGTCTTCGAGATCTCGACGGTGACGCACGCCGGACTCCGGGAGCTGTCCTTCGCGCTCGCCGGCCTCGTGGAGGAACGCCGCACGGCGCTTCCGGTCGCCAAGCCGCGCATCGTATTGCGCCCGCGCGCTGTCAACGAGGCCGAGTTCACCGTCACCGTCGAGGGCGGCTCCGCCGGCAACGTGTACCGCATCCGCGGCGCCAAGCCGGAGCGCTGGGTCGCGCAAACCGATTTCACCAATGACGAGGCCGTCGGTTACCTTGCCGACCGGCTCGCGAAGCTCGGGGTCGAGGACCGCCTGTTCGGCGCTGGCGCGACCCCGGGCTCCACCGTCGTGATCGGCGGCCAGGGCGGCGTGGTCTTCGACTGGGAGCCGGCACTCTCCTCCGCCGCCGAGCTGATGACGAGCCCGCGCGGCACCGACGCGCGCCTCGACGTCAACCCTCGGCCCACCCGCAACACCCGGCGCGAGTCGTACCTCGACCGGATGGACGCGAAGGCCGAGGCCCGAGCGGATCTGCAGCGGGAGCGCGAGGCGGGGATCTGGCAGGAGGAGAAGTGACGACATCCAGCCGGGAGGAGATTCTCTCCGCGCGGCGCATCGTGGTGAAGGTCGGGTCCTCGTCGATCAGCGGGGACAACGCGGACCAGATCGGCCCACTCGTCGACGCCCTCGCCGAGGCGCACGGCCGAGGGGCGGACGTGATCCTCGTCTCCTCCGGGGCCATCTCCACCGGCATGCCGTACCTGAAGCTGGACTCACGGCCCACCGACCTCGCCACCCAGCAGGCGGCGGCCGCCGTCGGCCAGAACGTGCTGATCTTCCGGTATCAGGAGAGCCTCGACCGCTACGGCATCGTGGCCGGCCAGGTGCTGCTCACCGCCGGCGACATCGAGAACCCCACGCACCGCTCGAACGCCGAGCGGGCGATGGAGAAGCTGCTCGAGCTGCGGATCCTGCCCATCGTCAACGAGAACGACACCGTGGCGACGCATGAGATCCGGTTCGGCGACAACGACCGGCTCGCGTCCCTGGTCGCGACCCTCGTCCGGGCCGACCTGCTCGTGCTCCTGAGCGACGTCGACGCGCTCTACACGATGCCGCCCGAGAAGCCGGGCGCCGAGCGCATCGGGCAGGTCGCGTACGGCGACCCGCTCGCCGATGTCGAGGTCGGCTCGGTGGGCACCGGCATCGGCACCGGGGGAGCAACCACCAAGGTTGCCGCCGCCCGGTATGCCGCCGACGCCGGCACGGGCGTGCTGCTCGCCGCCACGTCGCAGGTGGCCGCCGCGCTCCGCGGCGAGTTCGTCGGCACCTGGTTCGACCCGCGGCGCACCGAGCCCGCCCACTGAGTTGGGCCACCAGGCCCGCGCGCTGAGCGCGCCTGCTGAGACTGTTCGCCGCCAGGGAGGCGTGGGCCCCGCCTAGAATTCCGCCATGGCCGCATCCACCACCGCCCTCGAGACCACCGCCCTCGAGCTCACCGACCGGCTCGCCGCGGCGAAGCGCGCGTCGACGGCGCTCGCCACCGCCACGAGCCAGCAGAAGAACGCCGGCCTCGAGGCGATCGCCGCCGCGCTGCTCGCGAACTCCGAGGTGATCCTCGCGGGCAACGCCCGCGACCTCGAGAACGCGGACCGGAATGGCATGGCCGCCGGCCTCCGGGACCGGCTGCGGCTCGACCCCACTCGCCTCGCCGCCCTCGCGGACGCCGTGCTCGACGTCGCAGCGCTGCTCGACCCGGTCGGCTCCACGGTGCGGGGCAGCATCCTGCCGAACGGCCTGCAGATCACTCAGGTGCGGGTGCCGTTCGGGGTGGTCGGCGCGATCTACGAGGCGCGCCCCAACGTCACGGTCGACATCGCCGCGCTCGCACTGAAGAGCGGAAACGCGGCCGTGCTGCGGGGCGGCACGGCCGCCGAGAACTCCAATAAGGCGCTGGTCGGGGTGATCCAGGACGCGCTCGCCTCCGCAGGGCTGCCCGCCGACGCGGTGCAGACGATCGACGAGTTCGGCCGCGACGGAGCGAAGCAGCTGATGCAGGCGCGCGGCTACGTCGACGTCCTGATCCCGCGCGGCAGCGCCCACCTCATCGCCGCCGTGGTCGCGGAATCGACGGTGCCGGTGATCGAGACCGGCGCCGGCGTCGTGCACATCTACGCCGACGAGAGCGCGGACGTCGACCTCGCGGTCGAGGTGGTGCACAACTCGAAGGTGCAGCGGCCGAGCGTCTGCAACGCGCTCGAGACTCTCCTCGTGCACCGCGATGCGGCGGCCCGCCTGCTGCCCCCGGTGCTCGACCGGCTCCGCCGCAGCGGCGTCACGGTCCACGGGGACGAGGCCACGCTCGCGCTCTATCCCGACGCGGTGCCCGCGACTGAGGACGACTGGGGCACCGAATACGGCTCGCTCGATGTGGCGGTCGCCGTGGTCGACGACATCGACGCCGCGATGGCGCACATCGCCCGGCACTCGACGCACCACACCGAGTCGATCCTCACCGGCGATCTGCGCAGCGCCGACCGGTTCCTCGCCGAGGTGGATTCGGCGGTCGTGATGGTGAACGCCTCCACCCGGTTCACCGACGGGGGCGAGTTCGGCTTCGGCGCCGAGGTCGGCATCTCCACACAGAAGCTGCATGCTCGCGGCCCGATGGGCCTCAGCGAGCTGACGAGCAGCAAATGGACCGTCATCGGCACCGGGCAGGTGCGGGGCTGACCAGCTCAGCGGCCGTTAGACTCGAAGCCGTCTGAAACGGAGAACCCATGACGCAGCTTGCTCTGTTCATCGCCGCGGCCACCGAGCACGAGTCCGCCCCGCTGATCGCACCGCCCTATGTCATCGCGGGCGTCGTGGCGCTCTTCTTCACCGTGATCGCGCTCATCACCTACAGCTACCGGGATGTGGCCAACCGCCACGCCGGCAAGTCACGCGGAGCCTCACAGAGCCAGGACAACGCCCACTAGGCCCGGCGCATGACCGACGCCGGCGCCGTGCGCCCGACCCGCGTGGGGATCATGGGTGGCACCTTCGACCCGATCCACCACGGGCACCTCGTGGCAGCCAGCGAGGTGCAGCAGAAGTACGAGCTCGACGAGGTCATCTTCGTGCCCACCGGTCAGCCGTGGATGAAGCCCGGCGTCAGTTCGGGCGAACACCGCTACCTGATGACGGTGATCGCCACGGCGGCCAATCCGCGGTTCACCGTGAGCCGGGTCGACCTCGAGCGGGAGGGCCCGACGTACACGATCGACACGCTGCGCGATCTCTCGGCGCTGCACCCCGATGCCGATCTGTACTTCATCACCGGTGCCGACGCGATGGCGGCGCTGCTCACGTG
>JAODAX010000058.1 GCA_025463675.1 Naasia sp.
TGCGTCGTGCACCTGCAGTCCTGCAGTCCTTCGATCCTGCACCCGCACCGCCAGCGCGACCGGTCGGATGTCCGACCCGCGTCACCTCGTCGGCCTTGCCACGTTCGCACGTCGTCTCGCTAGGAAGTCACCTCCAGGCTGACGGACACACGTCCCCCCGACTCTTGGAAGGGCCAGGGCAGGACGCCGCAAGGTACGCGGAGCCCCTCCTTTGTCAAGCGCGGACGCCACACCCGTGGCGTCGAAGCAGCACCCCGGAGGACACTTCTCGCGCTCGCCGCCCCCCCCCGCGGCGGACGCCGCCGACCCACGCGGCGCGGTGCGTTCGCAACTGCGATCCAACGGGGACGAACGGTCGGCGCAAAAGGTAAAACCTGGCTCGATCCCTGGCGGTCACATCGCCCGGCGCCTGGTCGCCCTGCCCGGTCGGGCAGGGGTCAGCCGAGGAAGGACTCGAGGGCACGGGCACGGGAGACGTGCCGGAGGCGCGAGAGCGCCTTCTCCTTGATCTGGCGCACGCGCTCGCGCGTGATCCCCAGCAGTGCGCCGATCTGCTCGAGCGTCATCGGCTCCTCGCTGTCCAGGCCGAAGTAGAGCCGGAGGATCTTGGCCTCCCGCTCCTTCAGCCCCGACAGCGACTCCTCGATCGCCTCCGTGAGCGCCTTCTCGAACGTCTGCTCGTCGGGCGTGGGGTTCACCGTGTCGGGCAGATAGTCCAGCAGGCGGTTGTCCTCGCCCGGGCTCAGGGGCGCATCCAGCGAGAGGTGCGTCTGCGAGATCGACATCGTCTTCGCGACTTCCTCCTCCGTGATGTCCATCCCTTCGGCGATCTCCGCGTGCGTCGCCTCCCGCCCCAGCTCCTGGAGCAGCATGTTGGCCCGCTTCCCGATGCGGTGCAGCGTTCCGGCCCGGTTGAGCGGCACGCGCACGATCCGCGACTGCTCGGCGAGCGCCTGGAGGATCGCCTGCCGGATCCACCACACGGCATACGAGATGAACTTGATCCCCTTGGTCTCGTCGAACTTGTGGGCCGCCCGGATGAGGCCGAGGTTGCCCTCGTTGATCAGGTCGGAGAGCGAGACGCCCTGATTCTGGTACTTCTTCGCCACCGAGACGACGAAGCGCAGGTTCGACCGGACCAGCTTGTCGAGCGCCTCCTGGTCCTGCGCCCGGATGAGGACCGCGAGCCGGGCTTCCTCCTCGCGCGTGATCAGCGGATAGACGCTGATGTCCCGCAGGTACTGATCGAGCGAGCCCTCTTCGAGCGACGAACGCTTCTTCGGGGTCGTGACGGCCATACGGGCGGCGGCTCCTTGAACGCAGGTTCCCACAGTGCGACGGGTCCGGCATGCGCCGAGATCGTGGAGCGGGTGCGGCGAGCACCGGGTGGCGGCGCGTCGCGACGCGTCGGCCGGTCCAGCGTGAGGCGATCCTCGGGCGATTCTGAAGCGATCCGTGCGAGCGATCCGTGCGAGCGATCCGTGTGGCGAACGACGTTCCCCGACGCACGGAGGACGCGGACGCCGCCTAGCGTATCCGCTGCCCCAGCCGCCGCCACCGGATGTCGGTGATCCAGGCCAGGGCGTGCGTCGTGTCGGGTGCGTAGCTGTAATAGACGAACAGCGGACGGCCGCGCAAGAGCGTGTCGGGGACGAATCCCCAGTAGCGGCTGTCCAGCGAGTTGTCGCGGTTGTCGCCCAGCACGAAATAGCTCGCGGCTGGGACGATCAGCGGACCCCAGTTGTTACGGGAGGGATGGTCCGCCGCCTCGAGGCTGGCGGCCGGCCCGCCGGGGCCGCCGCCACGGGCCTCGGCGGTGCGCACGAGGTAGTCGCGCTGCCAGCGGAAGTCCTCGTACGTCGGGTCGACGTCGGGCTCGGTGCGCGTCACGTAGCGCTCGCGGAGCGGCCGGCGGTTCACGATCAGCACCCCGTCGCGCATCGCCAGCGTGTCGCCCGGCAGCCCCACCAGACGCTTCACGAAGTTCTTGCTGAGGTCCTCCGGCCACTGGAAGACCACCACGTCGCCCCGGTGCGGCGCCCGGACCGCGGGCAGCCGGCGCCCGGTGAACGGCACCTCGGCGCCGTACAGCAGCTTGTTCACGAGCAGGAAGTCGCCCACGAGGAGCGTCCGCTCCATGCTCCCCGTCGGGATCTTGTACGCCTCGACGAAGAACGCGCGCACGACGAGGAAGAGGCCCACCGCGATCGTGAACACCTTGGCCCACTCCCAGAGCCAGCCCAGCCGGACGCGCGGGCGCGCGTTGAGCCGCCGGAGCGCCGCCGCGCGCTGTGCGTCCGTCAGGTGCGCGTACGGCTCGACGGGGCGCGCCTCCTGGCGCATCCCCCCGTCATCCCCGTGCGCGCCGTTCCCCATCAACTCCATCGATGCCCGCCAGAGGCAAGTGTTTGTCGGTGCGACGGGTCGAAAGTAAAAACCCGATCGAGCGGTGGAGCAAGATGGGACGCGGGTGACGATCGGCGGGGCGCCCGCGCGCCCCACCAGCCTGCTCGTCCCCGCCGTGTAGCATACAACCCTTGGGACGCCCGGCAAGTGATTTCATCGCCCGCCGGTCGTACCCCGCCGGCCCCCGTCCGGCTCCCTCGCCTCAGCTCGGCGTGCCCAGGTAGTTGTCGATCTGCGCCCGTTGCAGCGAGCCGGAGTAGTCGACGTAGCCCACCTTGGTCTCGGAGTAGAAGTCGTAGACCTCCCACCCTCCCTCGCGGTGCCCGTTGCCGGTCTGCTTCACGCCGCCGAAGGGCAGGTGCGCCTCGGCGCCGATGGTCGGGGCGTTCACGTAGGTGATGCCGTTGTCGAGCTCGACGAACGCGCGGAAGCCGACGTTCAGGTCCCGCGTGTAGACCGACGACGAGAGCCCATACTTCACGCCGTTGTTCACGGCGAACGCCTCCTCCGCGCTCCCGACGCGGATGACCGAGAGCACCGGGCCGAAGATCTCCTCCTGCTCGATTCGCATCCCCTGCTCCACCCGGGCGAAGATCGTCGGCTCGAAGAACCAGCCGTCGTCCAGCCCCTTGCCGCTCGCCCGTCGGCCGCCGCACAGCAGGTCCGCGCCGTCGGCCTGCCCCACGTCGATGTAGCGCTCCACGTTCTTGAGCGACGCCTCGTGGATGAGCGGTCCCACGTCGGTGCCGGCCTTCCGGCCGTCGCCGAGCTTGAGCGCCTTGGTCTTCTCGAGCAGCATGCCGAGGAAACGGTCGTGGATGCGGCTGTGCAGGATCAGGCGGCTGGTCGCCGTGCACCGCTGCCCCGTCGTCCCGAAGGCGCCCCAGAGCACGCCGGTGAGCGCCAGGTCCAGATCCGCGTCCTCGAGCACGATCTGCGCGTTCTTGCCGCCCATCTCGAGCGACAGCCGCTTGTGCATCCGGCCGCACGTCTCGCCCACGAGGCGCCCGGTCTCGGTGGAGCCCGTGAACGACACGAGCGGCACGTCCGGGTGCGCCACGATCGCGGCACCCACGTCCTCGCCGTTGCCGTGGACGAGCTGGATCGCCTCGG
>JAODAX010000061.1 GCA_025463675.1 Naasia sp.
TTGAAGACTCCAGTCAGTTCAATGAAAACGATTGCTCGTCGTGTCCTTTGGATTTGCCGCGGGAATGGCCATTCGTGCAACGTGCGTCGTGCGATGAACCGTGTCCGGGCTACTGCCCTCCTCGCGCTCGGAGCCGCGTCCCCAGCCCTCGCCCAGGAGCCGGGGGAGATCCTGATCCGCAACGGCGTGATCGTCACCGAGTCTGGTCGTCTCCAGGCCGACCTGCGCATCCGCAGCGGCGAGATCGCCGAGATCGGACGCAACCTCAGGCCGGCGCGCGGGGCACGCACGATCGACGCGACCGGCAAGCTGGTGCTCCCTGGGGGGATCGACACCCACGTGCACCTGAACCCGGTGCGGACGCCGAACACCCTACCGGGCACCGACGACTTCGAGTCGGCCTCGCGCGCGGCGCTCGCCGGCGGGATCACGACGATCGGTGCGTTCATCGGCCAGAGCCCGGACGTGCCCGCCGGGCGGACGCTCGCCGAGGCTGCCGACGCCGCGAGCCGGACCACGATCGCGGACGCGATCCTCCACTTCACGATCGGCGACCCAACCAAGCTCACGCCCGCCGACGTCACCATGCTCCGGGAGCGCGGCGTCACGCCGAAGATCTTCATGCGCGGGATGGCCTTCGAGCAGCGCCTCTCGGCCAATCTGAAGCTGATCGAGGCGGCCGGCAGCGCGGGACTGCTCACACAGCTCCATGCGGAGGACGCGGCGATCCTCGCGGGCGCGATGGACCGGCTGGTCGCGGAGGGCCGTACCGCACTGGTGGGCCAGAACTTCGCGGACTCACACCCGGTGGAAGCCGAGGAGGTGGCCACGCAGCGCGCGGTCGGATTCGCCGAGTTCACGGGCGCGCCGATCTACCTGGTGCATGTCTCGTCGGAGCGCGCGATGCGCGTGGCCGAAGCCGCACGCGCGCGCGGCCTCCCCGTGTTCACGGAGGTGCGCTTCATCTACCTGCACCTGACGCGGGACGCCTTCAACGGCCCGGACGGGCCCACCTTCACCGGCGCGCCGCCTCTTCGCGACCAGACTGACCGCGACTATCTCTGGGCGGCGATCGCGCGCGGCAGCGTGGACGCCGTCAACACCGACCATGTGGGCTACACGCGCGCCGACAAGATGGACTCGAGCAACAGCGTCCGGCGCCCGCGCGAGGGCGGCAACTTCCTCCAGGACCAGATGCCGCTCCTGTACTCCGAGGGCGTCCGCACGGGGCGGATCAGCCTGGAGCGGATGGTCGAGGTCACCGCCACCAATCCGGCCAAGCTCTTCGGTCTGTATCCGAGGAAGGGCGTGATCGCGGTCGGCGCCGACGCCGACGTCGTGATCTGGGATCCGGACCTCACGCGCACGATCAGGGACGAGGACATACTCTCCAACGGGAAGTTCTCGATCTTCTCGGGTCGGGAGGTAACCGGCTGGCCGATCGTCACCATCCGGCGCGGCCAGGTGGTCTACGAGAACAGGAGGATCGTGGCCTCGCCGGGCAGCGGGCGACTGGCTCCGCGAACCCGCTGGCAGCGGCCCTAGAGCAAGCCCGATCGTGGCGAGCGGTTGTCGGACGGAGAAGCCCGTGATTCATTCTCCGCCGTCATCGTCATCGCTACCGCGACCGCGACCGGCACGTTCACCGATCGCCGGAGGTTCTGCTGACCGCCGTCCAGCTCCCGCCGCTCGGCCGGATTCCTCCGCTAGATGGGCGACGCCGAGAAGACGTCACCGCGGTGAACTCCCCGATCAGTCCGCGCGAGCCACCAGCCGCGCCCCGGCCTGGTACGGCCGGTCGCGTTCGACCGGCCGTTCGATCCGGCGTCGACGGTGCAGCGGACCAGGGCCAGGGGCGCAGTGGTCGACGCTCACCACCGACTGGCGACGACGGTGATCAGAAGCTCGCGGCCAGCGCCCGCCGCGCCTCGCTTCTGGCCAGATTCCACTCGAACCAGGCGCCCTGCCGAAGGTCCGTCCGCGCGACGTATCGCTCCCGCACGGCGCGCCGGAGCTCGGAGCGCGCCGGCTCGGGGAGCGACGGGAGCCGCTCCGCGATCGCCGGCACGGCATCGGGCGACAGCTCCCGCGCCAGATAGGCGACGTCGAGCCTTCCGGTGCTCGCGAAGCGGTCGATGTTCCGCCGCGCGATCCAGGCCTCGTGGTTCCAGTAGGCGAGCGCGATGAAGAGGAGCGTGGCGGTCGTGGCCGCGCGACGGAAGAGACGGCCGGCATCGAGGGCCCGGGCGATCTCGAGTGCGAGCACCACCAGGCCCGCCGCCACCGCGCACATGTACACCTGCGCGTACAGTCGCGCCGTGGTGTATCCGTAGGCCGCCTCGTACAGCCACACCCGCCGGAAGGCGGAGCCGAGGAGCAGGAGCACCGCCGCGATGACCGCGAAGGTGAGGAAGCGCAGGGGGCGCTCGCGTCCATCGGTGTTCCCGTATCGCTCCGAGACGACGATGAGCAGCGCGCTCGCGGAGGCGACGATCGACAGCTCGGCGAAGCCGCGCCGAGCGTACTCCGCGAAGGTCACCCCGGACGCGGCGACGCGCGCGAGGTTGCCGAAGAGATAGCCCAACTGCACCGCCAGGAAGAGCCAGAACAGGGCGGCGACACCGGCGAGCAGCATCAGCCGCTCGGTGGATCCGAGCCATCGCGCGGGCACCGTCCCCTCCGGCGTCGGAGCGCGACTCGGTTCGGTCGACGCATGACCGTAGGCGCCGAGCACGACGACCAGCAGGGCCCCGAAGAACACCAGGCGCGGCACGAATTCCCAGCTCGCGACGAGGCGTGCGACCGCGTCCCGCCACCCCGCGAAGACGGGGTCCGCGCCGGCGAGCAGCAGCGCGAACCCGATCATCACCGGCACGGTGATGGCGATGCCCCGG
>JAODAX010000073.1 GCA_025463675.1 Naasia sp.
GGCTGCTGCGCGGCGTCCGGGGCGGGCGGCCGCGGCTCGTGCCGGCGCAGATACACCTGTGCGGCCTTGGTGCCGATCAGCAGGAAGCGGACCAACAGCACCAGGACCGCGAGAAGGGCGATCCAGAACAGGATCGAGAAGCCCACGAAGAGGAGCTGCAGGAAGTTGACCCCCAACCCCCAGCCTCCGTCAAAACCCATGATCGGTCACCGCCATCTTCTTGGACTCCTTGTGCACGGTCCCGACCGCGACGCTGACTGTCAGCAGCGACGCGAGCACGCTCACGTAGAAGCGCCAATCCTTGGGGCCCGCGGAACCGGTCCGCACCGTGGAGATAGCCGACACGAAAGCGCTCAGAATGGCGCCGTTCATCACGTACTTGCGCATGAGGTCACGGTACCCCGCGCCCCCGCCGGGCGGAACGGGGGCTGGCATTCATCGGTGCGGCTGGCGGGGACCGGGACGATCCTGCTAGGAGCGGGCACCGTGGCCGCGATCGCGCTGGGGATCCCGCCGGAGCGACTCACCGGGATCGCCGGTCGCGTGGCGCCGGTGCTGCTCTTCGTGGTCTCGATCACCGTTGGTCGCCCAGCTCGCTGCGGAGGCTCCTCCGTCCGCCGCTGGGCGCCGCCCGAGTCGTGCGGCCCCAGTCCGGCGGGAGGACGGGGGACCGGCCGTAGAATGGCTCCGTGCACGTCGATCCCTGATCGACAGCCGCGCGCGACGACCACGGGCCGCCCGACGTACGGAGGATGATGCTTCTCCTCCTTCTGGCGTTCGGCCTAGTCGCCATCCTCGTTCCCGCGCTGACGCCACGCCTCGGGCGGCGGGTGTTCCTCGTCGCACTGCTGCCCGCCGTCGCGGTGGTGGTGCACGCCGTGGCTGTGGCGCCGACTGCGCTCGCGGGCGGTGTCGTCGAGCGGATGCCGTGGGTTCCCGCGCTCGAGCTCACCCTGGACACCCGGCTCGATCCGCTCTCCTGGGTCCTCAGCCTGCTAGTCGGCGGCGTCGGCGCGTTCGTGCTGCTCTACTGCGTGCGCTACTTCCGCGACGACGAGCCAGGGCTCGGCCGTTTCGCCGGCTTCCTCACGGCGTTCGCCGGCTCGATGTACGGGCTGGTCGTCGCCGACGACGTCTACCTGCTCTACGTGTTCTGGGAGCTGACCACCGTCTTCTCCTACCTGCTCGTCGGTCACTACACCGGTCGGCGAGCCAGCCGCGGGTCGGCGCTGCAAGCGCTGCTGGTGACGACGCTCGGCGGACTCGCGATGCTGGCGGGCTTCGTGATCCTCGCCGGGCAGGCGGGAACCAGCAGGCTCTCGGAGATCGCCACCCGGACGCCGGACGGGGCGGCGGGCGTCGTGGCGGTCGTCCTCGTCCTGGCCGGGATCGTCTCGAAGTCGGCGCTGGTGCCCCTGCACTTCTGGCTGCCCGGCGCCATGGCGGCGCCCACCCCGGTCAGCGCCTACCTGCACGCCGCGGCGATGGTGAAGGCGGGCATCTACCTCGCCGCCCGTCTCTCCCCGGGCTTCGTCGACGCCCCGGTCTGGCGGGAAGCACTCGTGCTGCTCGGGCTGCTCACGATGTTGGTCGGGGGCTGGCGGGCGCTGCGCGAGACCGATCTGAAACTGGTGCTCGCCTTCGGCACGGTCGCTCAGCTCGGCTTCCTCTCCGCGGTCATCGGCGTCGGCACCCGGGATGCGCTCCTCGCCGCGCTCGCGCTGCTCGTCGCCCACGCCGCGTTCAAGTCGACCCTGTTCCTCGTTGTCGGCATCGTCGACCACCGCACAGGCACCCGTGACCTGCGGAAGATCTCCGGCCTCGGCCGAGCCGAACCGGCGCTCGCCGCCGTCGCTGTGCTCGCTGCGGCATCGATGGCCGGCGTACCGCCGCTCGCCGGATTCGTGGCGAAAGAGTCGATCCTCGAGGTGCTCCTGCACATGGGGCAGCACGGCGACCCGCTCGGCTGGGTCGCCCTGGTCGGCGTGACGGTCGGCTCCGGCCTGACCGCCGCGTATGCGCTGCGCTTCCTCTGGGGCGCGTTCGCCACCAAGGTCGCTGTGGACGCCGTGCGGCCGGGCAAGGTGACCTGGATGTTCCTGGCGCCGCCCGCCGTCCTCGCCGCCACCGGGCTGGTGCTGGGGCTCGGCGCGGCCGGCCTCGACGCCGTCCTTGCGCCCGCCGCCGACGCCCTGCCGACGGTGGGCGAGCCGGCGCACCTAGCGCTCTGGCACGGGTTCGGCGTGCCGCTGCTGCTGTCCGCGATCACGATCGGGGCGGGCCTCGCCGCCTTCGCCATCCGGGATCCGCTCGGCCGGCTGCAGGAGCGCTTCGCCCTACCCAAGGACGCCAACGACGCCTACCGCGCCACGACCTCCGCGGTGGACCGCGTTTCTTCGCGCACCACGGCGCTCGTGCAGCGCGGCTCACTGCCCTACTACCTGACCGTGATCCTCGTCGTGGTGGTGGTCGTCATCACCGCGGCCCTCCTGCCGACCGGCGTACCTCTGCGAGTCCGGCTCTGGGACGACCCGACCCAGGCGGTGGTGGGTGTGGTGATGGCCATTGCGGCCGTCGCCGCGGCCGTCGCCGGGAAGCGCTTCCAGGCGGCCATCCTCGTCGGCGTCACCGGCTACGGCATGGTGGCGATGTTCGCCAACTTCGGCGCCCCGGACCTCGCGCTCACCCAGGCCATGGTCGAGTTGGTGACCCTGATCACCTTCGTGCTCGTCCTGCGCCGGCTTCCGGCCCGGCTCGGCAGCAAGCACGGCTCGTCATCGCGGCTCGGCCGTGCGCTTCTCGGGGTGGCGGTCGGCGTCCTGATGTCTGTCGTCGCCATCGTCGCCCTGGGCGCGCGCAGCGCAACGTCTATCGGCATCGAATTCCCGCGGCTCGCCGTCGACGGCGGCCACGGCGTGAACGTCGTCAACGTGACGCTCGTCGACATCCGCGGCTGGGACACGATGGGTGAGCTCAGCGTGCTCATCGCGGCCGCGACCGGCGTCGCCAGCCTCGTCTTCCTGTCGAGCCGCAGCGATCGGATGCCAGAGTTCGCCCGCCAGTCCGGGCGGCGGCTGCTGAAGCGCAGCGCCGGGCAGTCGCAGAGCGACGATGACCGCGGCGCGTGGCTGCTGGCCGGGCGGACCCTGGCGCCCCGGAACCGTTCGATCCTCCTCGAGGTCGTCGTGCGGCTCGTCTTCCCGGCGCTCATCGTGCTATCCCTCTACGTCCTGTTCGCCGGGCACAACGCGCCCGGCGGCGGCTTCGCGGGAGGCCTGATCGCCGGCGCGGCGCTCATCGCCCGCTACCTTGCGGCCGGCCGGATCGAGCTCGCCGCGGCGGCGCCCGTCAGCGCGGGCGCGCTCCTCGGCAGCGGCCTCCTCTTCGCCACCGGGACCGCGCTGGTGCCGCTGTTCTTCGGAGTCGACGCCCTCACCTCGACTTATCTCGACCTCGACCTCGGCTGGTTCGGCGAGGCCAGCTTCGTGACGTCGACGCTGTTCGACATCGGGGTCTACCTCGTGGTCATCGGTCTGGTGCTCGACGTGCTGCGGAGCCTGGGGGCCGAAGTGGACCGGCAGCAGGAGCAGGACGAGGCTTCGCCCAACGGCGGCTCGGCCGCGGCCCGGCTCGAAGCCGAGGGGCGGTCCCCCCGATGACCGTCTCGCTCGCGCTGCTCGTGCCCATGGCGGTGCTCTACGCCAGCGGCGTCTACCTGCTGCTCGAGAAGAGCATGACCCGGGTGATCCTCGGCATTCTCCTGATCGGCAACGCGACCAATCTGCTTCTGCTGATGATGTCCGGTCCGGCCGGCGTCGCCCCCATCGCGGACGGCAAGGAGCCGGGGGCCTTCTCCGATCCCGTTCCGCAGGCTCTCATCCTGACCGCGATCGTCATCACCTTCGCCGTCTCCGCGTTCCTGCTGGCGCTCGTCTACCGGTCGTGGCGGCTCGCGCAGGAGGACGAGGTGCAGGTGGACGAAGAGGACGTGGCCGTCGCGACCCGCGACACCCAGGCGGCGGAGGAGCCCGATCGCGGCGAGGAGAGCAGCGAGGTGTCCGCGCCGGCCGAGGACCCGAACGCCCCCCCGCCGGCCGAGGACCCGAACGCACCCCCGCCGGCCGAGGACGTGTTCGCCGACGAGGAGTCGGGCGACGCAGCCGAGCTTCCGGGCGTCGACGGCGTCGAGGAGTCGACCGGCGACACGGAAGGCGGCCGATGAGCGCCGCGCTTCCCCTCGTTCCGCTCGTCGTGCTGCTGCCCCTCGTGGCGGCGGCCGCGACGCTGCTGCTCAGCCGGCACGAGCACGCCCAGCGCTGGATCACCCTGGGGGTGCTCACCGCCGTCGCCGTGATCGGCGTGGTCCTGCTCATCGAGGTGGACGCGAACGGGCCGCTGGTGATGGACGTCGGCGGCTGGCCGGCGCCCTTCGGCATCGTGCTCGTCGTCGACCGACTGTCGGCGCTCATGGTGTCGGTGTCGGCTGCGGTGCTCCTCTCGGTCCTCCTCTTCTCCGTGGGCCAGGGCCTCGCCGACGACGATGACGACACCCCCGTGTCCATCTACTACCCGAGCTACCTGGTGCTGTCCGCCGGCGTGATGAACGCATTCGTCGCGGGCGACCTGTTCAACCTGTACGTCGGGTTCGAGATCCTGTTGATCGCCAGCTACGTGCTGCTCACGCTCGGCGGCACCGAGGCCCGGATCCGTGCCGGCACCACCTACATCGTGGTCAGCCTGCTGTCGTCGGTGCTCTTCCTCGCCGCGATCGCGATGGTGTACGGGGCCACCGGAACCGTGAACATGGCGCAGATCTCCGAGCGGGTCGCGGACCTGCCCGCCGAGCTGCAGACCCTGCTCCACGTGATGCTGCTGCTGGCGTTCGGCATCAAGGCCGCCGTGTTCCCGCTGTCCTTCTGGCTGCCGGACTCCTACCCGACCGCGCCAGCGCCCGTCACAGCGGTGTTCGCGGGCCTCCTCACCAAGGTCGGCATCTACGCCATCCTGCGCACCGAGACGATCCTGTTCCCCACGCCGGAGCTGAACGAGGCGCTATTGATCGTCGCCCTGCTCACCATGGTGATCGGCATCCTCGGCGCCATTGCGCAAGCCGACATCAAGCGCATGCTCTCCTTCACCCTGGTCAGCCACATCGGCTACATGGTGCTCGGTGTGGGGCTCGGCACGGCGGCGGGGGTCGCCGCCGCGATCTTCTACACGATTCACCACATCGTCGTGCAGACGACGCTCTTCCTCGGCGCGGGACTCATCGAGCGGGTGGGCGGCACGACATCCATCAGCCGGCTCGGCGGCCTGCTCAAGGCGTCGCCGGTGGTGGCCGTGCTGTTCTTTCTCCCGGCGCTCAACCTGGGGGGCATCCCGCCGTTCTCGGGCTTCATCGGCAAGCTGGGGCTGCTCGAGGCCAGCGTCGCCGTGGGCACCCCGCTCGCGTACACGCTGCTCGGCGCGGCGGTCGCCGTGTCGCTGCTCACCCTCTACCCGCTCGCGCGGGTCTGGAACCTCGCGTTCTGGCGGCCCCGCGAGGAAGTCGCCGACTACCGGTCGGTTCTGACGGCCGAGCTGGACGAGAACCCGTTCGGCGACAGCCAGGGCGGCAAACGCGCACTCTCGCGGCTGATGATCGGAGCGACGGCCGGCATGGTCGCCGTCACCGTCGGACTCAGCATCGCGGCAGGACCGCTCTACGATCTCGCCACCCGGGCCGGCGCCGACTTGCAAGGCACCTCCCGGTACATCGAGGCCGTGCTCGGAGGCGACCGGTGAGCGGCGTCCGGCACGGTGACCGCGGGCGGCGCACCATGGCGCATCAGCTCGCGCTCCTCGGCGGACTCGTGCTGCTCTGGCTGCTGCTGTGGGGGTCGTTCACCCCGATCGACGTCGTCGCCGGCCTGCTGGTGGCGGTCCTCGCCACCCGCATCTTCGAGTTGCCCCCCGTCCCGCTGTCGGGGCGGTTCAACGTCTGGTGGGCGCTCGCCTTCCTCGTGCGCTTCCTGGGCGAGGTCATCGCCGGGTCCTGGCAGGTGGCGATGCACGCATTCAACCTCCGCCGGTTGCCGACCAGCGCGGTGCTCGAGGTGCGGTTCGTCACGCACTCCGATCTCGTCCTGACCCTGATCGCCATCGCCCAGTCGCTGGTGCCCGGCTCCATCGTGCTCGAGGTGGACCGGAGCCACTCGACCCTGTTCCTGCACGTGCTCGGCGTGAACGACGACGCGGACGTCGACCGCGTCCGGCAGCGGGCGCACGACACCGAGCGGCGCATCCTGCGTGCGCTCGGCACGCGCGCCGAATACGAGAGGGCGGCCCGCCGGTGATCGTCGACATCCTGCACGCCGCCGTGGCCGTGCTGATGGCGCTCTCCATCGGACTCGTGCTCGTCCGCATCCTCCGGGGCCCCTCGATCATCGACCGGATGATCGCCTCCGACGTGGTCGTCACCATCCTGCTGCTCGCGATCATCGCCGACATGGTCATCAACGACACCCGGCGCGGCATCCCCGTGCTGCTCGCCCTCTCCGGCACCGCCGTGCTCGGCTCCATCGCCGTCGCCCGCTACGTGTCACGGCAGGACCGTCGGGACGGCACCGGACAGGACGGAGGCGGCACGCGGTGAGCGCCGAGATCATCGACATCATCTGCGCCCTGCTGCTGCTGCTCGGCGCGATTCTCTCCGTGGCGGCGGGCGTCGGGCTGCTGCGCTTCCCGGACCCCCTCAGCCGGATGCACGCCGCGACGAAGCCGCAAATCCTCGGCCTGCTCGCGATGCTCACCGCGCTCGCCCTCGACTCCGGCAGCTGGGCGACGGTGCTCGCGATCCTCCCCGTCGTGGCGTTCCAGCTGATCACCACGCCGATGGCCGCGCACATGCTCGGCCGCGCCGGCTACCGCGTCGGCCGGTTCCGGGGCGAGCTGCTGTACCGCGACGAGCTCGAGGACGATATTGCGCGTGCCTCCAAGGAGAAGCGGCCCGGGAAGCGCTCAGGACGCTCTCGGTAGACTGCCCGGTGCCGCCCACGACACCGAACGGACGACATCATCAGCGCCTCCGATCGCACCACCTTCTCGCTCGTCGTCGTCGCCAACCGGCTCCCGGTCGACAGAGTGGAAAACGGCGACGGCGGAAGCTGGAAGCGCTCGCCCGGCGGGCTCGTGACCGCGCTCGAGCCCGTCATGAACGCAAACGACGGTGACGGTGCATGGGTCGGCTGGCCCGGCATCGCGGACCGCGAGTTCCCGCCGTTCGAGAGCGACGGGTCGCTCCTGGTCCCCGTGCCCCTATCGGAGCAGGAGGTGGCCGACTACTACGAGGGCTTCTCCAACGACACCCTGTGGCCGCTGTACCACGACGTCATCGCACAGCCGAGCTACCACCGGCAGTGGTGGGAGTCCTACCAGCGGGTGAACCGCCGGTTCGCCGAGGCGGCGGCGGCGGTCGCCGATGAGGGCGCCACCGTGTGGGTGCAGGACTACCAGTTGCAGCTCGTGCCGGCCATGCTCCGCGAGCTCCGGCCGGACCTCGTCATCGGCTTCTTCAACCACATCCCGTTCCCGGCATACGGCATCTACTCGCAGCTGCCGTGGCGCCGGCAGATCCTCACCGGGCTGCTCGGCGCCGACGTGATCGGCTTCCAGCGCAACGCGGACGCCGGCAACTTCGCGCGCGCCGTCCGCCGGCTGTTCGGCTACTCGGCGAAGGGAACCATCGTCGAGGTGCCCGAGACCGATGAGGACGGGCGGCCGCGCATCCGCCAGGTGATCGCCCGGCACTTCCCGATCTCCATCGACTCCGCGGCCTATCAGGAGCTCGCCGCGAGACCCGAGGTGCAGGAGCGTGCGCGCCAGATCCGCTTCGAGCTCGGCGACCCCGAGGTGGTGATGCTCGGCGTCGACCGGCTCGACTACACGAAGGGCATCGCGCACCGGATGAACGCGTTCGGCGAGCTGCTCGCCGAGGGCGGTCTGGCGCCCGGACGGGCGGTCCTCGTCCAGGTCGCGAGTCCCAGCCGGGAGCGGGTCGAGACCTACAAGACGCTCCGGGACGACATCGAGCTGACCGTCGGCCGGATCAACGGCGACTACGCCACGATCGGCCACCCCGCCATCCACTATCTGCACACCAGCTTCCCGCGCGAGGAGATGGTGGCGCTCTTCCTGGCCGCCGACGTGATGCTCGTCACCGCGCTGCGGGACGGCATGAACCTCGTCGCCAAGGAGTACGTCGCCAGCCGCATCGACGACGGGGGAGTGTTGATCCTCAGCGAGTTCGCCGGCGCCGCCGATGAGCTGAAGAGCGCGCTGCTGATCAACCCGCATGACATCGACGGGGTGAAGGGCGCGATCCTGCAGGCCATCCGGATGCCGCAGCGGGAACGCGCGACGCGCATGCGGGCGCTGCGCCGCCGCGTGCGCGAGCACGACGTGGAGCGCTGGTCGTCGAGCTTCCTCGACGTGCTCGCGCGCGCCCGGCCCGGCTCCGGCGACGCCGTCGTGACCCCGGACGAGGCCTGAGCATGCACGCGAGCATTGACTCCCGGGTGGGGTCGTCCGGCTCCGGGGTGCCCCGGCAGCTCCGCGACGCCCTCGCCTCGCTCGCCCGCACCGACCGGTTGCTCGTCGCCCTCGACTTCGACGGGACGCTGGCGCCCGTCGTCGACGATCCGGCGAAGGCGCGGGCGCTCCCCGGGTCGCGGGCTGCCGTCCTCCGGCTCCTCGACGTGCGCGACACCCGCGTCGCGCTCGTCTCGGGGCGCGCGATGGAGAGCCTCGAGGAGGTCGCGGCGGTCCGTGACGACACCCTCCTCGTCGGCTCGCACGGCGTCGAGGTGCGGCTCGACTCGCCCGACGACGTGTTCACGCTCGACGAGGACGAGCAGCGCCGCCTCGGCCTCCTCGGCGACGTGCTGGACCAGGTGGCCGACAACGTGGACGAGGTGTGGCTGGAGCAGAAGCCGGCCGGCTTCGCGCTGCACACGCGGATGGCGACCGAGAAGAACAGCCGCATCGCCCACCTCGTCGCGCTCTCCGAGGCGCAGGCGGAGGTCGAGGACCTCACCGTCCGACGAGGCAAGGATGTGCTGGAGTTCTCGGTGCGCTCCACCACCAAGGGCGAGGCGGTCGAGCACCTGCGCCGCTACACGAGTTCCACGGCGGTCTTCTACGCCGGTGACGACGTCACCGACGAGGACGCCTTCGAGGCGCTCGGCGCCGACGACCTCGCGCTCAAGATCGGGGCCGGCGTCACCATCGCCGACCACCGCGTGGCCACCCCGGAGGACGTCGCGCACGTCCTCACCCTGCTGGCCGACCTCCGCGAGGCGTGGGCCCAGGAGACCCCCCAGTCGAACTGACCGCCGCGTACCGGCGCGCGAGTCACCCGGCCATCGATCCGCAACGTTCCCGCAGAATCGCAACCGCGCGCCGTCGCGATTCTGCGGAACGGATGCGGAACCGGTCAGGAACGCGCCGAGCGCGGGCTCCCCGGCGTCCGCGCGAGCAGCGCCATCAGGAGCACCTGGAAGCCCAGTCGCGGCCAGAACGGGACGGCGAGCTTGCCGACGACGTCGGGATCGCGCGCGGCGTAGGCGTTCGCGGGGAAGACCGCCGCGAGGAACGCGATCAGCGCGACCGCGGCCGGCTTCGCAAGCGTCGGCACCAGGAGCCCCACGCCGCCCGCGACCTCGCACACCCCGGTGAACGCGACGAGCCGTGCGGGCGTCCGCGGATCGCTGCCGCGCAGCGCGGGCGGGATCATCCGCGCCATCACCTTTGCGGGTCCCCGCCGGAAGTGCGCGACCCCCGTGAACAGGAACACCCCGGCCAGCACGACGCGCAACTGCACCTCTCCACCCTCCCACGCCCGCGTGCACCCGCCCGCGTGCCTTCCCGCGGAATGGGGACAGGAAGTGGCAAGTCGGCCGCGGGTGGGTCCTCCACAGGAGGGCGGTGACGGGGATGATCCACGAGAGGCTCGAGCCCCGCTGGCAGACAGTCGACGGAGTGACGGGGTGCCGGCATGGCGCGACGACCGGGGAGCTGCCCGCGTGGACGGCGAGCGGGCCGTTCCGCGGGAAAGACGCGCGGGCGAAGGGCATCGGCGCTGAGCGCCAGCGGTCGCCGGACGTCTCGGCGCCGTTCCGTGGTTTGCGTCGAGTCGGCCCGGCGGGGAGTGGGCGCGAACGGTGCGAGGCGTACGCGGCGCTGGCCGCCCCCGACCAGATCTTCAGCCATCGCACCGCCGCGCGGCCGCCCGGGCTTCCCACCCCGGGCGATGAGCGGCAGGAGCCCCTGCATGTCACGGTCTATCTGCCGGACCGGGCGCCTCGCCACCGCGGTGTCACCGGGCATCATGCAGTCGTCGACTCGCTCGGCGTCGTTGTCCTCGAGGGACTGTGGGTCGTCGACGTCCCGACGAGCATCCGCCGGGCGGAATGGGGACGGAAAGTGGCAAGTCGACGCGACGTAGGCGGGGCGAGAACCGGGCGGGAGGGGGTGCGCGCCGCTGTAACCTCGATACGTGCTGGATACAGGAGCAAGCGGACCGGACATCAAGCCGCGCAGCCGCGTCGTCACCGACGGGATCGAGGCCACCACCTCCCGCGGGATGCTGCGTGCAGTCGGCATGGGCGACGACGACTGGGACAAGCCTCAGATCGGCATCGCGAGCTCCTGGAACGAGATCACGCCCTGCAACCTGTCGCTCGACCGGCTGGCGCAGGCGGCGAAGGAGGGCGTGCACTCCGGCGGTGGCTACCCGCTCCAGTTCGGCACGGTCAGCGTCTCCGACGGCATCTCCATGGGCCACGAGGGGATGCACTTCTCCCTCGTCTCCCGCGAGGTCATCGCCGACAGCGTCGAGACCGTCATGCAGGCCGAGCGCCTCGACGGCAGCGTGCTGCTCGCCGGCTGCGACAAGTCGATCCCCGGCATGCTGATGGCGGCCGCGCGACTCGACCTCGCCAGCGTCTTCGTCTACGCGGGCTCGATCGCGCCCGGCTGGGTGCGGCTGTCGGACGGCACCGAGAAGGACATCACGATCATCGACTCGTTCGAGGCGGTCGGCGCCGTGAAGGCCGGCCGGATGAGCGAGGAGGACGCCAAGGCGATCGAATGCAACTTCGCGCCGGGCGAAGGTGCCTGCGGCGGCATGTACACCGCCAACACGATGGCTAGCGTCGCCGAGGCCCTCGGCATGAGCCTGCCCGGCTCCGCGTCCCCGCCGTCCGCGAACCGGCGCCGCGACTACTTCTCGCACCGCAGCGGCGAGGCGGTCGTCGGGATGCTCCGGAAGGGCATCACGACGCGCGACATCCTCACCAAGGAGGCGTTCGAGAACGCTATCGCGGTGGGCATGGCGCTCGGTGGCTCCACCAACATCGTGCTGCACCTGCTCGCCATCGCGCATGAGGCGGAGGTCGACCTGACCCTCGACGACTTCAACCGGATCGGCTCGAAGGTGCCGCATATCGGCGACCTGAAGCCGTTCCGCAAGTACGTGATGAACGACGTCGACCGCGTCGGCGGCGTGCCCGTCGTCATGAAGGCGCTGCTCGAGGCGGGCCTCCTGCACGGCGACGTGCTCACGATCACCGGCAAGACGCTCGCCGAGAACCTGGAGGCGATGAACATCGCGCCGCTCGACGGCGAGGTGCTGCGCACACTCGACAACCCGATCCACGCCACCGGCGGCCTCACCATCCTGAAGGGCTCGTTCGCGCCCGACGGCGCCGTCGTCAAGACGGCCGGCTTCGACGCCGAGGTGTTCGAGGGGCCCGCCCGCGTGTTCGAGCGGGAGCGCGGCGCGATGGACGCACTCACCAATGGCGAGATCGCCGCCGGGGACGTCGTCGTCATCCGCTACGAGGGCCCGAAGGGCGGCCCGGGCATGCGCGAGATGCTCGCGATCACTGCAGCCATCAAGGGCGCTGGCCTCGGCAAGGATGTACTACTCTTGACCGACGGCAGATTCTCAGGCGGCACAACCGGCCTGTGCATCGGCCACATAGCACCCGAAGCGGTGGACGCAGGTCCCATCGCCTTCGTGCGCGATGGTGATCTGATACGGGTCGATATCGCCGCTCGCAGCATCGACCTACTTGTCGATCCGGCTGAGCTCGCAGCCAGGGCCGAGAACTGGGCCCCTCTCCCTCCGCGCTACACCCGTGGCGTCCTCGCGAAGTACTCCAAACTGGTGGGCTCCGCGGCCGTCGGCGCCATCACGGGGTAGCGCGTTCCCCGCATCTCACCTCCTCTCGAAGTTCCGTAAGGAATCCCATGCCCGCGTCCCCTTCCCCGGCACCCGCATCCTCGAAGACCGCTGCCCCCGATGAGCCGGAGCTGCTCAGCGGCGCCGAGGCGGTCGTCCGCACTCTCGAGCTGATCGGCGTCACCGACGTCTTCGGCCTGCCGGGTGGAGCGATCCTCCCCGTCTACGACCCGCTGATGGACACCGACAAGATCCGGCACATCCTGGTCCGGCACGAGCAGGGCGCCGGCCACGCCGCCGAGGGCTACGCGAGCGCGTCCGGCCGGGTGGGCGTCGCGATCGCCACGTCCGGCCCGGGCGCCACCAACCTGGTCACCGCCATCGCCGACGCGCACATGGACTCCGTCCCGATGCTCGCGATCACCGGCCAGGTGTTCTCCACCCTGATGGGCACGGACGCGTTCCAGGAGGCCGACATCGTGGGCATCACGATGCCGATCACGAAGCACAGCTTCCTCGTGAAAGACGCCGCGGAGATCCCGGCGACCATCGCCGCCGCGTACCACATCGCCTCCACCGGCCGACCGGGCCCGGTGCTCGTCGACATCACCAAGGACGCGCAGCAGGCTACCGCCCCGTTCGTGTGGCCGCCGCAGCTCGACCTGCCCGGCTACCGCCCGGTGACGAAGGCGCACGGCAAGCAGATCGTGGCCGCGGCGCAGCTGATCGTCGAGGCCAAGAAGCCGGTGCTGTACGTCGGCGGCGGCATCATCCGCTCGAAGGCATCGGCCGAGCTCCTCGCCCTCGCGGAGGCGACCGGAGCGCCCGTCGTCACCACCCTCATGGCGCGCGGCGCGTTCCCGGACTCCCACCACCAGCAGCTCGGCATGCCGGGCATGCACGGCACGGTCCCGGCGGTGCTCGCACTGCAGGAGTCGGACCTGATCGTGGCCCTCGGCGCCCGCTTCGACGACCGCGTCACCGGCAAGGCGGCCCTGTTCGCACCCAAGGCGAAGGTCGTGCACGTCGACATCGACCCGGCCGAGATCTCGAAGATCCGCATCGCTGACGTGCCGATCGTGGGCGACGTCCGCGATGTGCTCGTCGACCTGCTCAGCGCGTTCACGGATGCGGCGGCGGGCACGAAGCCGGACTTCTCCGCCTGGTGGAAGTACCTCGACGACCTGCGCGAGGAGTTCCCCCTCGGCTTCGCGCCGACCACCGACGGGCTCCTCTCGCCGCAGCAGGTCATTCAGCGCATCGGCGAGCTGACCGGCCCCGAGGCCGTCTACGCGGCGGGTGTCGGCCAGCACCAGATGTGGGCGGCCCAGTTCATCAAGTACGAGCGGCCGAACTCGTGGCTGAACTCCGGCGGCGCCGGCACCATGGGGTACTCGGTGCCCGCCGCGATGGGCGCGAAGGTGGCCGAGCCGGATCGCGTGGTGTGGGCGATCGACGGCGACGGCTGCTTCCAGATGACCAACCAGGAGCTCGCAACCTGCGTCATCAACAACATCCCGATCAAGGTCGCAATCATCAACAACAGCTCGCTGGGCATGGTGCGGCAGTGGCAGACGCTGTTCTACAACGGCCGCTACTCGAACACCGACCTGAACACGGGCCACCAGACGATGCGCGTGCCCGACTTCGTGAAGCTCGCGGAGGCGTACGGCGCGCTCGGCATCCGGGTGGAGAGCGAGGACCAGGTGGACGCCGCCATCCAGCTGGCGCTGGAGACCAACGACCGTCCCGTGGTCATCGACTTCGTGGTGAGTGCCGACGCGATGGTGTGGCCGATGGTGCCGCAGGGCGTGTCGAACAGCTACGTGCAGTACGCGATCGACCACTCGCCGACCTGGGACGACGACATGGCGGAGACCGGCCGCGCAGAGGACACCCCCCGCGGTGCCGCGCACACCGTGGCGGGAGGCAACGAATGAGCCACGTGCTCTCCCTCCTCGTCGAAGACAAGCCGGGCCTGCTGACCCGCGTGGCCGGGCTGTTCGCCCGCCGCGGCTTCAACATCGAGTCC
The DNA here is from genome assembly GCA_025463675.1 of Naasia sp. Lineage (GTDB taxonomy): Bacteria > Actinomycetota > Actinomycetes > Actinomycetales > Microbacteriaceae > Naasia. The sequence continues at coordinate 14,256 of JAODAX010000073.1, forward strand.
CTCGCGGTCGGCCACACCGAGATCCCGGGGCTGTCCCGCATCACGGTCGTCGTGGACGTCGAGGACCTGCCGCTCGAGCAGGTGACGAAGCAGCTGAACAAGCTGATCAACGTCATCAAGATCGTCGAGTTGGAGCCGGCGCAGAGCGTGCAGCGCGAGCATCTGCTGGTGAAGGTGCGCGCCGACAACACCAGCCGCTCGCAGATCCTCGAAGCCGTGAACCTGTTCCGGGCCAAGGTGGTCGACGTGTCCACCGACGCCCTCGTCATCGAAGTTACCGGCGACACCGCGAAGACCCAGGCGTTCCTGCGCGTGCTCGAGCCGTTCGGTATCCGCGAACTGGCCCAGTCGGGCCTGCTCGCCATGGGCCGCGGGGTCAAGAGCATCACCGAGCGCGTCGCCGTTCCCAAGAGCTGACCGAACCACCGAGTAGGAAGAAACGACACCGACGATGACCGACATCTACTACGACAAGGACGCCGACCTCGCCCTCATCCAGGGCAAGAAGGTCGCCGTCATCGGCTACGGCTCGCAGGGTCACGCCCACGCGCTCAACCTCCGCGACTCCGGCGTCGAGGTCGTCATCGGCCTGCAGGAGGGCTCGAAGAGCCGCAGCAAGGCGGAAGACCAGGGCTTCCGCGTGCAGACGCCCGCCGAGGCCACCTCGTGGGCCGACGTGATCGTGATCCTCACGCCCGACCAGGTGCAGCGTCACGTCTACTCCGACGAGATCGGCCCCAACCTGGCCGACGGCAAGGCGCTCGTGTTCGGCCACGGCTTCAACATCCGCTTCGGCTACATCGAGGCGCCCGCCGGTGTCGACGTGTTCATGGTCGCGCCGAAGGGCCCCGGCCACACCGTGCGCCGCGAGTACGAGGCCGGCCGCGGCGTTCCCGTCATCGTCGCCGTCGAGAACGACGCGACCGGCTCCGCCTGGGACCTCGCGCTGTCCTACGCCAAGGCGATCGGCGGCCTGCGCGCCGGCGGCATCAAGACCACCTTCACCGAGGAGACCGAGACGGACCTCTTCGGCGAGCAGGCCGTGCTCTGCGGTGGCGTCTCCCAGCTCGTCCAGTACGGCTTCGAGACCCTCACCGAGGCCGGCTACCAGCCGCAGGTCGCCTACTTCGAGGTGCTGCACGAGCTGAAGCTCATCGTCGACCTCATGTGGGAGGGCGGCATCGCCAAGCAGCGCTGGAGCGTCTCCGACACCGCCGAGTACGGCGACTACGTCTCCGGCCCGCGCGTCATCGACCCGCACGTCAAGGAGAACATGCAGGCGGTGCTCGCCGACATCCAGAGCGGCGCCTTCGCGAAGCGGTTCATCGACGACCAGGACGCCGGCGCCCCCGAGTTCAGGGCCCTCCGCGAGAAGGGCGAGCAGCACCCCATCGAGGCCACCGGCCGCGAGCTGCGTTCGCTGTTCGCCTGGAAGCAGACCGACGCGGACTACACCGAGGGCAGCGCTGCGCGCTGACCTGCCCACTTTTCGGGCAGTTCGATAGCGAATCGCCCGAAAACTGGGCAACTCGGTGATCGGCTAGCCCCGCGAGGAGGGCGTCGCCTCCGCAAGGGGCGGCGCCCTCTCCGCATTGTCGGGGACAATGGCGGCATGGGGGAGGGCCAGGTCGTCGACGCACGCCCGACGCGACCCCCCTGGCCGCGGCTCATCGCGCGCGCCCTCCTGCTGCTCCTCCTCGTCGTGCACGCAGCCGGCTGGCTCGCCGCCTGGACACGTAATCCCGCCCAACCGGTCGGCCCGATCGCGTCCGCGCTGTACGTGCTGGGGCAGGCCCTCGCCGTCCTCGCGCCGCTCCTCTGGGCGGGTGCGGTGCTGTGGCTCGCCCGGTCCGAGCGCGCCCGCCTGCTCTGGCTTCTCGCCGGAGTGCTCGTCCTCGCCCCGATCCCGCTCCTGGTGGACGTCGCGTGAGCGAGCCCGTGCCTTCTTCCCAAGAGGCGCCGTCCCAAGAGGCGCCGCCCGCCGCACGACGCGCGACCCGCCGCAGCGCGACCGGTCGGGAGCCGCGCCGCCGCGAGCTCGCCGTCGCGGCCGCGTTCGCGCTCCCGTTCTGCTGGGACCTCGTCGAGGCGGTCGCCAACCTCCTCGCCCTGCTCGCCTTCGCGGAAGGGGCGGGGCATTCCCTGAACTCGTACGCCTGGCTGGTCCTCGGGTCCGCCATCCTGGTCCCGCCCGCGAGCTACGCCGCCGGTGTCGCGCTCGGCTTCGCCGGCGGCCCCCTCCGGCTCGCCGCGATCCTGCTGGCGGCGCTCGCCGCGTGCTCCTGTCTCGGCCTCACCCTCGAGGCGCTGCTGCGCGCCTGACCGTGCACCGCACGCGGAGGCGCCTTCCGTAGCATGGGCCTCATGTCCCTCGGCACCCGCAGCGTGTACGTCGCCAGCCCCGAAGGGGACACCGGGAAGTCGACCGTCGCGCTCGGCCTGCTCGACACCCTGCTCCGGGAGACCGACCGCGTCGGGGTGTTCCGCCCGGTCGCCCGCTCCGTCGCCGAGCGGGACTACGTGCTCGAGCTGCTCCTCGAGCACGACGGCGTCGACCTCGACTACGAGACGTGCATCGGCGTCAGCTACGACGACGTGCACGCGAACCCGGAGGCGGCGCTCTCCCGCATCGTGGAGCGGTACAAGGCGGTCGAGGAGCAGTGCGGCGCCGTCGTCATCCTCGGCAGCGACTACACCGACGTGGGCACGCCCACCGAGCTGTCCTTCAACGCGCGGGTGGCCGCGAACCTCGGCGCGCCGGTCGTCCTGGTCGTCGGCGGGCGGAGCCCCAAGGGCGGCGACCGGTTCGGCTCCGGTTGCCCGCGGACCGCCGACGAGATCGCCCAGCTGGCCGAGGTCGCCGTCGACGAGCTGCGCTCCGAGCACGCGACCCTGCTCGCCGTCATCGCGAACCGCGTCGACCCGGCGATCGTCTCCGCGGTCCGCTTCACCGTCGGGCTCACGCTCTCCGCGACCCCGGTGCCGGTGTGGGCGCTCCCGGAGGATCCGCTGCTTGTCGCGCCCACCATGCAGAACCTGCTGTCCGCGACCCAAGGGACGCTCGTGAAGGGCGACCCGGTGCTGCTGCAGCGGCCCGTCTTCGGCGTCGTGGTCGCCGGCATGTCGATGGTCAACGTGCTGCCCCGGCTGACCGAGGGAGCGGTCGTGGTCGTCCCGGGCGACCGGGTGGACGTGCTGCTCGCCGCCCTGCTCGCCCAGAGCTCCGGCACCTTCCCCTCGCTCGCCGGCATCCTTTTGAACGGCGGGTTCACGCTGCCCGACCAGATCGAGCGGCTCCTCGCGGGCGTGGAGGTGACGCTGCCGATCGTGTCGACGCCGCTCGACACCTACGAGACGACGGTCCGGGTCACCCGCAGCCGTGGCCGGCTGGCCGCGGAATCGCGCGCGAAGTACGACCAGGCGCTCGCCCTGTTCGAGCGCAGTGTCGACCGTCCTGCGCTGACCGAGCTGCTCGCCGTGCCGCACACCGGCGTCGTCACGCCGCTGATGTTCGAGCACCAGCTGCTCGAGCAGGCCCGGGCGGCGGAGGCGCACATCGTGCTGCCGGAGGGGGACGACGACCGCATCCTGCTGGCCGCCGACCGGCTGCTCCGCCGCCGCGTCGCGCAGCTGACCATCCTCGGCGACGAGGGCGATGTGCGGGCACGCGCCAGCACCCTCGGGGTGGACCTCGCCGACGCGCGCGTGCTGAGCCCTCTCGACCGGGACCTGCGCGAGCGGTTCGCGACCGAGTACACCCGGCTGCGCTCGCACAAGGGCATGACGCTCGACATCGCGCGAGACACGGTGACCGATGTGAGCTACTTCGGCACGATGATGGTGCACCTCGGCCTCGCCGACGGCATGGTCTCCGGCGCCGCCCACACCACCGCGCACACCATCCGGCCGTCGTTCGAGATCATTCGCACCAAGCCCGACGTGGCCGTCGTCTCGAGCGTGTTCCTGATGGCCCTCGCCGACCGTGTGCTCGTCTACGGCGACTGCGCGGTGATCCCGGATCCGACGAGCGAACAGCTGGCCGACATCGCGATCTCCTCCTCGGCGACCGCCGCCCAGTTCGGTATCGAGCCGCGGGTCGCGATGCTCTCCTACTCGACCGGGTCGTCGGGGGAGGGGGCGGACGTGGACAAGGTGCGCCGCGCCACGGAGCTCGTGCGCGAACGACGGCCGGACCTGCCGGTCGAAGGACCCATCCAGTACGACGCGGCCGCGGACGCCGCCGTGGCGCGGACGAAGCTGCCGGACTCCCAGGTGGCCGGGCGCGCGACGGTGTTCATCTTCCCGGACCTCAACACCGGCAACAACACGTACAAGGCGGTGCAGCGCAGCGCAGGTGCCGTCGCGATCGGTCCGGTGCTCCAGGGGCTCAACAAGCCGGTCAACGACCTGTCCCGGGGCGCCCTCGTCGACGACATCGTCAACACGGTGGCGATCACCGCGATCCAGGCCGGCGCAGCGCGCGCCGCGGCGGTTGGCGCCGCGTGATTGCGGTCCTCGTCATCAACAGCGGCTCGTCGTCGCTCAAATACCAGCTGCTCGATCCCGCGACCGAGACGGTGCTCGCCAAGGGACTGATCGAGCGGATCGGTCAGCCGACCGGCTCGATGGAGCACTCGACGACCGGCGGGGTGTGGCGATCCGAGCCGCCGACACCGGACCACCACGTCGCGTTCCGAGCCATGACGGCGGCGTTCGACGAGCACGGACCCGTGCTCGCCGAGGTCGGGCTCACCGTCGTCGGCCACCGCGTGGTGCACGGGGGCGCGCGGTTCTTCGCGCCGACGGTGGTCACGCCGCAGGCCGAGCACGACATCGACGAGCTGGCCGAGTACGCGCCGCTGCACAACCCGGCGAACCTCGCCGGCATCCGGGCCGCCCGGACCGCGTTCCCGGACGTGCCGCAGGTCGCCGTGTTCGACACCGCCTTCCACCAGACGATGCCGCCGGAGGCGTACACCTACGCGATCGATGCGGCCGTCGCGGAGCGCTACCGCATCCGCCGCTACGGCTTCCACGGCACGTCGCACAAGTACGTGTCGGAGCGGGCCGCCGCCTTCCTCGGGGTGCCGCTCGAGGAGAGCCGCCTCATCGTGCTGCACCTCGGTAACGGCGCCTCGGCGACCGCGGTGCGGGGCGGGCGCTCCATCGACACGTCGATGGGCTTCACCCCGCTGCAGGGCCTCGTGATGGGCACCCGATCGGGCGACCTCGACCCCGCCGTCGTCTTCCAACTGGCCCGGTTCGGCGGCCTCGACCTCGATGAGCTGGACGAGCTCCTGAACAAGCGCAGCGGACTCCTCGGCCTCACCGGCACGGGGGACCTCCGCGACGTCACCGCGAAGGCGGCTGCCGGGGATACCGCTGCCCAGGTGGCCCTCGACGTCTACTGCCACCGGATCCGGCACTACGTCGGCGCGTACCTCGCGCAGCTGGGCGGGGCAGACGCGATCGTGTTCACCGCGGGAGTGGGGGAGAACTCCACGATCGTGCGGGAGCGCTCGCTCGCCGGCCTCGGGGAGCTGGGGATCGCGGTCGACCCGGCGCGGAACGCCGCGGCGGAGCGGGGCGAGCGCCGCATCTCCTCAGACGGCTCACGCACCCAGGTGCTGGTGATCCCGACGAACGAGGAGCTCGAGATCGCCCGCCAGGCGGTCTCCGCCGTCTGACCCGGGTTTCCGGATCCGGCGGGCGAGCAGGGATCCGGAGGACGTTCACGGATCCGGAGCCGACTAACGCCACGCCGCCGGGGCTGGCCCATCCCCGGAGTGTCGACCGGCGGCTCCGGATCGGTGAACCGTCTCCGGATCGGTGCGCACATCATGCCGCACGGAGTAACGGCGCGAAGGGGCACCGGGGGCCGCCAGTAGGATCGGGGTGTTTGTGCCGCCGCTGAGGAGAACACCACTGTGTCGAAGCCCGTCGTCCTGATCGCCGAAGAGCTGTCGCCCGCCCCGGTCGACGCCCTCGGGCCCGACTTCGACGTGCGGAACGTCGACGGCACCGACCGGCCGGCGCTGCTCGCGGCGCTCGCCGATGCGAGCGCCGTGCTCGTCCGGTCCGCCACCCGGATCGATGCGGAGGCGATCGCCGCCGCGCCGCAGCTGAAGGTCGTCGCCCGCGCGGGCGTCGGGCTCGACAACGTCGACATCCCGGCGGCCACCGCGGCGGGCGTGATGGTCGTCAACGCGCCCACCTCCAACGTCGTCTCCGCCGCCGAGCTCGCCATCGGCCATCTGCTCGCCGTCGCCCGGCACATCCCGGACGCCAACGCCTCCCTGAAGGCCGGCCAGTGGAAGCGCAGCAAGTACACCGGCGTGGAACTGTACGAGAAGACGATCGGCATCGTCGGCCTGGGGCGCATCGGCACTCTCGTCGCCCAGCGCCTCGCCGGCTTCGGCGCGGAGCTCGTCGCCTACGACCCCTACGTGACGCCGTCCCGCGCGCAGCAGCTCGGGGTCACGCTGTTGAGCCTCGACGAGCTGGTGCAGCAGAGCGACTTCATCACCATCCACATCCCGAAGACCGCCGAGACCACCGGACTCATCGACGCACAGATGTTCGCAAAGGCGAAGCAGAACCTGCGGATCGTCAACGCGAGCCGTGGCGGGATCATCGACGAAGCCGCCCTCTTCGAGGCGCTCTCCACCAAGCGCATCGCGGGCGCCGGCATCGACGTCTTCGTCTCCGAGCCGCCGACCGGCTCGCCGCTGCTCGACCTCGACAACATCGTCGTCACCCCCCACCTCGGCGCCTCCACGGACGAGGCGCAGGAGAAGGCGGGCATCTCGGTCGCCAAGTCGGTGCGTCTCGCCCTGTCCGGCGAACTGGTCCCCGACGCAGTCAACGTCGCCGGTGGCATCATCGACCCGTACGTGCGACCGGGCATCCCGCTGATCGAGAAGCTCGGCCAGGTCTTCGCCGCACTCGCGGAGGGGCCCCTCGCGAGCGTCGACGTCGAGGTGCGCGGTGAGCTCGCCGACTACGACGTGAGCGTGCTGAAGCTCGCCGCGCTGAAGGGCATCTTCACCAACGTCGTGAGCGAGAACGTGTCCTACGTCAACGCTCCGCTCCTCGCCGAGCAGCGCGGCGTCACGGTTCGCCTGATCACCGACTCGGTGTCGGAGGAGTACCGCAACGTGCTCACCGTGCGGGGCGCGCTCGCCGACGGCACTCAGGCGTCCGTCTCCGGCACGCTCACCGGCACGAAGCAGATCGAGAAGATCGTCGAGATCAACGGCTACGACGTCGAGGTGCCGGTCGCTCCGCACCTCGTGGTTTTCACCTACGACGACCGGCCGGGGATCGTCGCGGTGTACGGGCAGAAGTTCGGCGAAGCGGGCATCAACATCGCCGGCATGCAGATCGCGCGCACGAGCGCCGGCGGGAAGGCGCTGTCGGTGCTCACCATCGATGGTCCCGCCCCGGAGGAGCTCCTCGAGGACATCCGAACCGCGATCCGCGCGGATTCGCTGCGCGAGATCGACATCCTCGAGCTCGGCTGATCCCGCCTCGCGTGCGGGAGGACCGGCCGGCGCCGGAGCGGGCTCTTACCGGGCGATAGTGTGAGGGAGACCGCCCCTCGAGCCCTCCGGAGTGCCATGCCCCGCGTCATCCGCCTCGCGTCGATCCCGGGCGACGGCATCGGTCCGGAGGTCGTCGGGGAGGCCCTCAAGGTTCTCGATGCGGTGCTGCCCGCGGACGTCGAGCTGCAGGTGACGCCGTTCGAGTTGGGCGCGGGCCGGTACCTGGCCACCGGCGACGTGCTGCCCGACGACGAGCTCGCCGCCATCGCCGAACACGACGCGATCCTCCTCGGCGCGGTCGGCGGCGTGCCCGGCGACCCCCGCCTCGCGAACGCGAACATCGAGCGGGGGCTGCTGCTGAAGCTCCGCTTCCAGCTCGATCACTACGTCAACCTCCGCCCCACCGTCCTGCACCCGGGCGTCGTCTCGCCGCTGACTGACCCCGGCGCCGTCGACTTCGTCGTCGTCCGCGAAGGCACCGAGGGGCCGTACGTCGGCAACGGGGGAGCGATCCGGGCAGGCACCCCGCACGAGATCGCGACCGAGGTCAGCATCAACACCGCGCACGGGGTGGAGCGGGTCGTGCGCTACGCCTTCGCGAAGGCGAGACAGCGACGGGGCCGGCTCACCCTCGTGCACAAGACCAACGTGCTCACCTTCGCCGGCTCGCTGTGGAAGCGCACCGTGGACGCCGTCGCCGCGGAGCACCCGGACGTGAGCGTGGATTACCTGCATGTGGACGCGGCCACCATCTTCCTGGTGACCGATCCTGCTAGGTTCGACGTCATCGTCACGGACAACCTCTTCGGCGACATCCTCACCGACCTGGCCGGCGCAATCAGCGGCGGTATCGGTCTCGCGGCCTCCGGCAACATCAACCCGGACGGCGCGTTCCCCTCGATGTTCGAGCCGGTTCACGGTTCCGCCCCCGACATCGCCGGGCAGCAGAAGGCCGATCCCACGGCGGCCATCCTCTCCGTCGCGCTCCTGCTCGACCACCTCGGTCTTCCGGATGCGGCCCAGCGGGTGACCGACGCGGTGACCGCGGACCTCGCCACCCGGGCACGCGGTGCCGGCGCCCGCCGCACCGCGGAGACGGGCGACGCGATCGTCGCCCTCCTCTCCGGCACCCCCGCCTCCACGCACTAGGAACGAACGATGACCGCCACCGCCACCTTCCCGCTGAACTTCCGCACGGTGCCGTCGCAGACGGCCCGCGACGCCGCCGCGCGCGACGAGATCCTCGCCGACCCCGGCTTCGGCAGGCACTTCACCGACCACATGGTCGAGATCACCTGGACGGTCGATGACGGCTGGCACGACGCGCAGGTCGTGCCGTACGGACCGATCACGCTCGACCCGGCGGCGTCGGTGCTGCACTATGCGCAGGAGATCTTCGAGGGTCTGAAGGCGTACCGGCATGCGGACGGCTCCATCTGGACGTTCCGGCCCGAGGCGAACGCGCTGCGCCTGCAGCGCTCCGCCCGCCGCCTCGCGCTGCCCGAGCTGGGCGTGGAGGACTTCCTCGAGTCGCTGCGCCAGCTGCTCGCGGTCGACAAGGACTGGGTGCCCTCCGCGCCGGAGACGAGCCTGTACCTGCGGCCGTTCATGTACGCGAGCGAGAGCTTCCTCGGCGTCCGAGCCGCGCACACGGTCGACTACCGGGTCATCGCGAGCCCGGCCGGCGCCTACTTCCATGGCGGCGTCACGCCGGTGTCCATTTGGCTCTCCACCGACTACAACCGCGCCGGCCGCGGCGGGATGGGCGCAGCGAAGACCGGCGGCAACTACGCCGCGTCGCTGTTGCCGCAGAACGAGGCGTATGAGCAGGGCTGCGCGCAGGTGCTCTTCCTCGACTCGCTCGAGGGCAAGTACATCGAGGAGCTCGGCGGGATGAACGTCTTCCTGGTCCGGCACGACGGCACCCTGATCACCCCGAGCCTCAGTGGCACCATCCTCGAGGGCATCACGCGCGAGAGCATCATTCAGCTCGCGAGGGACCGCGGGCACGCGGTGGAGGAGCGTCCGGTGACGGTCGACGAGTGGCGGGACGGCGTCGAGTCCGGCGAGATCACCGAGGTGTTCGCGTGTGGCACCGCCGCCGTGATCACGCCGATCGCGCAGTTGAAGAGCCGGGACTTCGCGATCGGCGACCCTGCCGCCCCGGCGGGGAAGCTGACCATGTCCCTCCGCGAGGAGCTGACCGACATCCAGTACGGCCGGCGCACCGACCACCACGGCTGGATGACCCGCCTGGCCTGACCTCGCCTCACCGAGTTGCCCAGTTCTGCCGCGTTCTCCGCCGATTCCGCGACCGAACTGGGCACTCGGTGAGCGCTGCCCGCCCGGCTAGGCTCGAAGCGTGAAGATCGCGCGGTTCAGCAACGGTGGCGACCCCATGTTCGGGATCCTCGACGAGGAGACCGACGAGCTCATCGTCCTCGAGGGCGACCCGATGTTCGCCGGCTACCAGACCACGGGCGAGCGCGTGCCCCTGTCGGACGCGAAGCTGCTGGCCCCGGTCATCCCGCGTTCGAAGGTGATCTCGGTCGCGCTCAACTACCCGCTGGCCGCCGGGCTCGACGAGCAGGCGCGTGACGAGCCGCTGCTGGTGCTCAAGCCGAACACGAGCGTCATCGGTCCGGGCGAGGCGATCCGCCTGCCCGAGGTGCAGGGCCGCATCGTGCACGAGGCGGAGCTGGCGATCGTGATCGGCAGGATCGCGAAGCAGGTGACCCGCGAGCGCGCTCTCGACGCGGTCTTCGGCTACACCGTCGCCAACGACGTGACCGCGCTCGACCAGATGCTCGCCGACGGGCAGTGGGCGCGCGGCAAGGGCTACGACACCTTCTGTCCCGTCGGCCCCGTCATCGAGACGGAGCTGGACCCGGCCGAGCTCGGCATCCGCACGAGCGTCGACGGCGAGGCCCGCGAGGGCGGCAACACCCGCGACATGCGCTTCGACATCGCCGACCTCATCGTCGCGGCGTCCGACGTGTGGACACTCCTCCCGGGCGACCTGATCCTCACCGGCGCGCCCGCCTTCGGCGAGCTTTCCGCGGGCCGGCGCGTCGAGGTGAGCGTCGAAGGCATCGGCACCCTGTCGAACCCGGTCCGCGCCCGCGACTGACCCCGCGTCCGAGCCGCGGACGGCGGCTCAGTAGGATCGAAACTGTATGGCTTCCTTCCCCTTCTCGACCGCTTCCGGCGCCGATGTGCGCGTCCGCTTCTGCCCGTCCCCGACCGGGACGCCGCACGTCGGGCTCGTGCGTACCGCGCTGTTCAATTGGGCCTACGCCCGGCACACCGGCGGAACTCTGGTCTTCCGGATCGAGGACACTGACGCGGCGCGGGACACCGAGGAGAGCTACCAGCTGATCCTCGACGCCTTGCGCTGGCTGCGCCTCGACTGGGACGAGGGCATCGACGTCGGCGGTCCGCACGGCCCGTACCGGCAGTCGCAGCGCTACGACATCTACGCCGACGTCATCGAGCGGCTGAAAGCCAGCGGCAACCTTTACGAGAGCTACCTCACGCCCGAGGAGATCGAGGCGCGCAACGTGGCGGCCGGGCGCGACCCGAAGCTCGGCTACGACAATTCCGAGCGGGACCTGACCGAGGAGCAGCGCGCCGCCCACCGCGCGGAGGGGCGCCAGCCGGCGCTCCGCCTCCGGGTGCCCGACGGCGAGCTGTCCTTCGACGACCTCGTGCGCGGCCCGATCACCTTCCCGGCGAACTCGTTCCCCGACTTCGTCGTGGTGCGCCCGAACGGGCACCCGCTGTACACGCTGGTGAACCCGGTCGACGACGCGCTGATGGGCATCACCCACGTGCTGCGCGGCGAGGACCTGCTGTCGTCGACTCCGCGCCAGATCGCGCTGTATGCCGCCCTCATCGACATCGGCGTCACCGACTTCGTGCCCCGCTTCGGCCACCTGCCGTACGTGATGGGGGAGGGCAACAAGAAGCTCTCCAAGCGCGACCCGGAGTCGAACCTCTTCCACCACCGCGACCGCGGGTTCGTGCCGGAGGGGCTCGTCAACTACCTGGCGCTGCTCGGCTGGTCGCTGACCCACGACCGCGACGTGTTCAGCCTCGACGAGATGGTCGCCACCTTCGACGTCGAGAACGTCAACCCGAACCCGGCGCGCTTCGACGTGAAGAAGGCGGAGGCGATCAACGGCGACCACATCCGCCTGCTCGCCCCCGACGACTTCGCCGCCCGGATCCTGCCCTACCTCGGCGGGCTGATCAGCGACCCGCCAACCGAGCGCGAGCGCGCGATCCTCGCCGAGGCCGCTCCGCTCGTGCAGGAGCGCGTCAACCTGCTGGGCGAGGTGCGCGGGATGCTCGCCTTCCTGTTCACCGCCGACGATGACCTCGAGTTCGAGCCGGACGCCATGCCGGGCGCCGGGGGAGCGGATGTGCTCGACGCGGCGGCGCCGCCGCTCGCCGCGCTGGACGGGTGGGAGCGCGGCGCCATCGAGGCCGCCCTTCGCGCCGCACTGATCGACGGCGCCGGCCTCAAGCCCCGCGTCGCGTTCGGCCCCCTCCGCGCCGCAGTCAGCGGACGCCGGGTGAGCCCGCCGCTGTTCGAATCCATGGAGATCCTCGGTCGCGAGTCGACGCTCGCCCGCATCGCCCGCCTGCGCGCCCTCCTCGACAGATGACCGACCGGTACGACGTCGTCGTCCTCGGCGCGGGCCCCGCCGGGCTGGGGGCGGCGCTCAACCTCGTCCGCGCGCGCTTCCGCACGCTCGTGCTCGACGCGAACCGGCCCCGGAACGCCGCCACGCTGCACTCGCACGGCTACCCCACCCGCGACGGCATCTCGCCGCTCGAGCTGCGCAAGCTCGGTCGCGAGGAGATCGAACGCTACCCGGAGGCGGAGGTGCAGAACGGGAAGGCCACCCGCGTGCGCCGGGACGGCGACGGCTTCGTCGTCGAGGCGTCCGGAGTCCGGGGAGCGCCCGACCGGGTGGTGACTGCCGACGTCGTCGCTGTCTGCACCGGGCTCCTCGAGGAGTTCCCGCAGCTGCCGGGCATCCGTGCCTTCTACGGCACGAGCCTGCACAGCTGCATTCTCTGCGACGCCTACGAGCACGCCGGGCAGCCCATCGCCCTGATCGGCGAGACGGTCGACCTCGCCGACGAGGCCCGGCTGCTGTCACGCTGGACGGACGACCTGATCGTGTTCACGAACGGCTCCGCCGCGGTGACGCGCGACGAGGAGGCGCGGCTGGCCGAGCGTGGCATCCGCGTCGAGCGCCGCCCGGTTCGCGATGTCACGGGTGACCGGGACGGACTCACCGGCGTGCTGCTCGTCGATGACGAGCTGGTGCCGCGCCGTGCGGGCTTCCTCCGCCCCGCGTACCGGCCCGCGCTCGACTACCTGGCCGAGCTCGAGCTCGCGGTGGATGCCGACGGGCTCCTCGTCGCGGACGCGGACGGCCGCACGAGCGCGCCGGGCGTCTACGCGGCGGGCGACTCCGTGGCGCCCGGGCCGCAGCAGCTGATCGTCGCGGCCGGTGCCGGCGCCCGCCTCGCCGCAGCCGTGCTCCGCGACCGGGCCTGACCCCCGATCGCCGCGGTCCCGCTGAGCGCCTCCACGTCGAACGCGGTGTGTGCACCACTCCGCGCGGTGCG
>JAODAX010000013.1 GCA_025463675.1 Naasia sp.
CCGCGCTGGCCGCGCTCGGCGGCGACCCGGCCGCCGCGCTCGACGGGCCGCTCCCCGACTCGCTCGCGCCGCTGCTCGCCCTGGTGGAGGCGCTGCCGCCCGAGCAGACGGAGGCGCTGCTCATCGATCTGCTCGCGCGGCTGGTCGAGCCCTAGCCGGACTGCTCGGCTCAGCCGGCGGCGAAGCGCTCGGCTTCCCGGCGCAGCAGGTCGATCACCAGGCGCACCGACGGACGCTCCGCCCGATCCGGCCGGGACAGCGCGCTGATGTGCCGCTGGGCGGACACCCCGCGGAGCGGCCGGAGCTCCAGCGACGACGAGGACAGCCGCGCCGTGTAGCGGGGCAGGATCGCGAGCCCGGCGCCGGCGGCGACCACCGCCTCCGTCACGCGGGTGTCGCTGAAGCGCTGCGCCACGATGGGCGTCGCCCCCGACTCCCGCTCGATGTCGGTGAGCACCTGCTGGAAGGGAAACCCGAACGGCACCCCGATCCACGTCTCGCCGACCAGGTCGGCCGGCTCCAGCACCTCGCGCTCGGCCAGGGGGTGCCCGAGCGGCAGCGCCACGTCGAGCGGCTCGACGAGCAGCTCCGCCACGGCGAGCCCCGACTCGCGCCAGCGATGGGGGCGGGACGGGGAGTGCGCGAGGACCACGTCGAAGTCGTTGGTGAGCGGCGGGAACTCGAGGAGTGACGGGTCACGGTCGCTCAGCACGAGGCCGAGCCCCGGGTGCGCGGCGGCCGACGCGAGGAGGCCGGGTATGAGCATCTGGCCGGCGGTCGGGAAGGTGACGAGGGACACCTCGCCGGTCGGCGCCTCCACGAATTCGTTCCAGACCGCCTCGGCGCGTTCGATGGCCACGGCGATGTCGGTCGCGGTCCGCGCGAGGGTTCGGCCCGCATCGGTGAGCACGATGCCGCGCCCGCGCCGTTCGGTCAGCGGGACCCCCGCTTCGCGCTCGAGCACCTTCAGCTGCTGCGACACCGCGGACGGGGTGCGGTGGGCCGCTCGCGCGACCGCGATCACGCTGCCGCGTTCGCCGAGCTCACGCAGCAGATCCAGGCGCCGCACATCCATCCGTCGAGGTTAGGACAAGTAAGCCAGCCTTCACAATGAATTCACAAAGGTTCGCTTGTGCTGAATAACACTGGTGGGATTTGCTGGCAGCAGCAGGCCGGCAATCGCGGCCTGTCCAGCAGAAACAGAGAGGCGGAACCGTGCTTACGGCTCTCGTCGTCATCGGCGCCTTCGGGGCGCTCTCCCTCTCCACCCTTCGCGTCACCGCACGCGACGGCTACCGTCGCGTGCCCACGCGCACGCACTGAATAGGTACAGCCTGAAATAGGCACAGCCAGCACAGCCAGCACAGCCTGAGAACGGCCGCGGGAACGTGGTCCGGAACGGTCAGCGCGGGCTGACCGGCAGCGGGCGGCCCGCCAGGCTCGTCGCCCTCGTGCTCAGCCCGTCGGCGATCCGCAGCAGCTCGACTGCTGCCGGATCCGCCGGCTCGGCGAGCACGACGGGGATGCCGGCGTCGCCGCCCTCGCGCAGGGCGATGCTCAGCGGGATGGAGCCGAGCACCGGCACGGGCGCATCCGCGCCCTCCGACAGCCGTCGCGCCGTCTCGGCGCCGCCGCCGCTGCCGAACAGCTCGAGTATCGAGCCGTCGGGCTGGACGAGGCCCGCCATGTTCTCGATGACCCCGATCACCCGCTGGCCGGTCTGTCGGGCCACGAGCCCGGACCGCTCCGCGACATCGGCCGCCGCCGACTGCGGGGTCGTCACGACGAGCACCTCCGCCTGCGGCAGCAGCTGACCCACCGAGATCGCGATGTCCCCGGTTCCGGGCGGCAGGTCGAGCAGCAGCACGTCCAGCTCCCCGAAGAAGACGTCGGTGAGGAACTGCGCCACCGTCCGGTGCAGCATCGGACCGCGCCAGGCGACCGCCGATCGGCGCTGCTCCGCGCTGAGGAACATGCCGATCGAGATCGCCTTCACGCCGTATGCGACCGGCGGCAGCATCATCTGACCGACCCGGGTGGGCGTCGCGTCCGCCGGGATGCCGAGCAGGCCGGGGATCGAGAAGCCGTGCACGTCCGCGTCGACCAGCCCGACGGCGAGCCCGCGGGACGCCAGCGCCACCGCCAGGTTCGCGGTGATCGTGCTCTTGCCGACGCCGCCCTTGCCGCTCGTCACCGCGAGAATCCGGGTCAGCGAATCGCGGCCGAACTGCGCGCCGCGCGCGCGTGCGCCCCGCAGCTTGAGGGTCAGCGCGTGCCGCTGCTCCGGCGTCATCACGCTCGTCTCCACGTGCACGGTCGCGACGCCCGGCGTGCCGAGTGCCGCGTTCGCCACATCCCGCTGGATGCGATCCGCGGCGGGGCAGCCCACGATGGTGAGCCGCAGGTCGACGACCGCGTGGCCGTCGCCGTCCACGTGCACGCCGCCGATCATGTCGAGGTCGGGGATGGGTTTGCGGATCTCCGGGTCGATGACCTGGCGGAGGTTGAGCGCCACCCGCTCCGCGACCGCCGCGCCGTCGACGCTCACGCCGGCCTCGTTGCGGTCCCGCGCTCGTCCGGCCCGTCGCCGTCGCGCTTCTCGAGCTCCTCGAGCAGTCCGCGCAGTTCCTGCTTGATGAAGTCCTTCGACGCCACGTCCTTCACGAGCAGCCGCAGCGCCACGACCTCGCGAGCGAGGTACTCGGTGTCGGCGAGGTTCCGCTCGGCGCGCTGCCGGTCCTGCTCGAACTGCACGCGGTCCCGGTCGTCCTGCCGGTTCTGGGCGAGCAGGATGAGCGGCGCCGCGTACGAGGCCTGCAGCGAGAGGATCAGCGTGAGGGCGGTGAAGCCGATCGCCGCGTCGTCGAACCGCCAGCTCACCGGGCCGTAGGTGTTCCAGGCGAGCCAGAGCAGGACGAAGACGGAGAGGCCGAACAGGAACCAGGGGGTGCCCATCGCCCGGGCGATGAACTCGGTGAAGCGGCCGAAGCGGTCACGGCTCGGCCGGTTGCGCCAGGGCAGCACGGAGGAGCGCATGCCCTTCGGGGCGTCGAGTCGGGGTCCGCCGCGCTGCGGCTCGGTGAGCCTAGCCACGGGAACCCCTCCGTCCGCGGACCCGGGTGGGAACCGGGGGCTCCACGCGGCGCACCACGGCGGCGCGCGACTTGTGGGCCCGAGTCGACTCCGGGTTCCGCCAGTCGTCCGGCAGCAGATGGTCGAGCACGTCGTCGATCGTGACGATGCCGACGAGGCGCATGTTCGCGTCGACGACGGGCACGCTGACCAGGTTGTAGCTGGCCAGGATGCGCGACACCTCCGCGGCGGACGTGTCGGCGCGCACCGGCTCCATGCCCTGATCGATGAGGGTGCCGAGCCGCTCGTGCGGCGGGTAGCGCAGCATCCGCTGGAAGTGCACCATGCCGAGGAACCGTCCGGTCGGCGGCTCGTACGGCGGCAGCGTGATGCAGACCGCCGCGCCGAGCGCGGGCGCCAGCTCGTGCCTGCGGATCAGCGCCAGCCCCTCGGCGACCGTGGCATCGGCGGACAGGATGATCGGCTCGGGCGTCATCAGGCCACCCGCGGTGTCCGGCTCGTACTCGAGGAGCTTGCGGACATCGTCCGCCTCCTCCGGCTGCATCAGCTCCAGGAGCGCCTCGCCGCGCTCGCCCGGCAGCTGGGCGATGAGGTCGGCGGCGTCGTCCGGCTGCATGGCGTCGAGGACGTCGGCGGCCCGGTCGTCGTTCAGGCGGGCCAGGATGTGCACCTGGTCGCTCTCCGGCATCTCCTCCAGCACGTCGGCGAGCCGCTCGTCGGGCAACTCCTCGGCGACCTCGAGCATGCGCTGCTCCGGCAGGTCCAGCAGGGTGCTCGCGAGATCGGCGGGCTTGAGGTCGGAGTAGCTCTGGATGAGCTGGGTCGCCGACTGGGCCTGACCCTTCGCGGCGCGCTCGCGCACCTCGCTCCAGCCGACGAACAGGGTCGGGCCCTTCGCGAACGGGCTGGCGCTCGTCTTCGGCTTGCGCACGAAGAGCTGGCCGACCTCCCACTCGGCGAGGCCCACCTCCTCGATGGCGACATCCTCGATGGTGGCGTCGCCGGAGCCGTCGGCGAGGACCACGCGACGGCCGAGCATCTCGGCGATGACCCGCGTCTCGCTCGCGCGCTGCTCGAACCGGCGCACGTTGATGAGGCCGGTGGTGATGATCTGCCCGGAGCCGATGCTCACCACCCGGCCGATCGACATGAAGACGCGGCGTTTGCCCGGGATCTCGACGACGAGGCCCACGACGCTCGGAGGGTCGGTGCGGCGGTACACGACGACGACGTCGCGCACCTTGCCCACCCGGTCGCCCTGCGGATCGAAGACGGTGCAGCCGACCAGGCGGGCGACGAAGACCCTGCTCGCACTCACGCGGTCAAATCTACTCGTGCACCCGGTTCCCGCCGCGCCGCTCGCCCGCCCGGCGACCCCGCGCGGGAGATTCGGCGGCTTCTCCGACAGAATGGGCGCCATGACCACGCCGAGCCCGTTCTCCTCCGGACGTCGCCCCCTCGAGCCGCAGCTACCCCGCGGGGAGGTGGTCGCCAGCTACGGCACCTACCTCGAGGCGCAGCAGGCGGTCGACCGGCTGGTGAAGGCCGACTTCTCGGTGAAGGACGTCTCCATCGTCGGCAACGACCTCAAGAGCGTCGAGCACGTCACCGGCCGGCTCACCTACGGGCGGGCGTTCGGCGCGGGCGCGCTGTCCGGCCTCTACTTCGGTGTGTTCATCGGCATCGTCTTCGTGCTGTTCTCGCCGACGAGCCCCGGCGTGCTCAGCGTCGCCCTCGCCGCGGCCCTGATCGGCGCCGGCTTCGGCGGACTGTTCGGCGTCGTCAGCTATGCCGCCACCCGTCGCATCCGCGACTTCACCTCCACCCGCGCCGTCATCGCGGCCAGCTACGAGCTCGTCGTCGAGCCGGCCACCGCGAATCGTGCGCGGAACCTGCTCGAGTCCGGCGCGGTCACGGACGGCTCCGCCGGTCTCGCCGACCCGGCCGACGGGGGCGCCCCGCCCGTCCGGTAGGGCCGCCACCCCGCCGAACTTTTCCTCAACAAATCACTTGCCCTCAACAGGACGAAACGGCCGTTCCCCGACTGCTGGAGCAATCAACCTGCTGAGGGAAAACGCTCCGACCGGTTGATCGGCTGGGTGCGCGTCAGGCGCCGGCGTGCCGGGCGATCCAGGCCTCGACCTCGTCGGCGGTGCGGGGGATGGCAGCGGACAGGTTCTCCGCGCCGTCGGCGGTGACCAGGATGTCGTCCTCGATGCGCACGCCGATGCCGCGGAGCTCCTCCGGCACGGTGAGGTCGTCGGGCTGGAAATAGAGGCCCGGTTCGATCGTGAACACCATGCCGGGCTCGAGGACACCCTCCCGGTACAGCTCGCGCCGCGCCTTGGCGCAGTCGTGCACGTCGATGCCGAGGTGGTGGCTCGTGCCGTGCACCATGTAGCGGCGGTGCTGCTGGTTCTCCGGCGAGACGGCCTCCTCCGCCGTCACCGGCAGCAGGCCCCACTCGGCGGTCTTCCGGGCGATCACGGCCATCGCCGTGTCGTGGATCTCCGAGAAGCGAATGCCCGGCTGCACGATCGCGAACGCCGCGTCGGCGGCTTCGCGGACCGCCTCGTAGACCATCCGCTGGGTGGGCGTGAACCGCCCGTCGACGGGCAGCGTGCGGGTGATGTCGGCGGTGTAGAGGCTGGGCAGCTCGACCCCCGCGTCGATCAGGATCAGGTCCCCGGGCACGACGGGGCCGTCGTTGCGGGTCCAGTGCAGGATGCAGGCGTGCGGGCCGGACGCGGCGATCGTGTCGTAGCCGACGGCGTTGCCCTCGGTGCGGGCGCGCGTGTAGAAGATGCCCTCCACCACGCGCTCGCCGCGGGCGTGCTGCTGGATGCGGGGCAGGTCGGCGACGATGTCGTCGAAGCCGGTCGCGGTCGCCGCGACGGCCTCCCGCATCTGGTTGACCTCGTACTCGTCCTTGACGAGCCGGAACTCGCTGAGGGTCCGCGCCAGTTCGGTGTCGGTGTCCGCATCCAGCTCGCCCACCCGGGAGGCGAAGTCGGCGAGCGGTGCGGTCGAGAGGCCGAGCTCGGCGGCCACCTGGTCGAGCGTCGGGCGGGCGCCGATCCAGAACTCGCCGATCTCCGGGTTCGCGTAGAACTCGTCCGAGTCGCGGCCCGCGGCGGGACGGAAGTGCAGCGTGGCGAGGTGCGCCTCGCCGGCCGGCTCGAGGACGAGGACGGCGTCCGGCTCAGTGTCGGCGCCCCAGCCGGTGAGCCAGGAGAACGCCGAGTCGGCGCGGTACGGGTAGTCGGTGTCATTGGAGCGGACCTTCCGGCCGCCCGCGCGCACGACGATCCGCGTGCCGGGGAACGCCTCCGACAGGCGGCGCCGGCGCGCCGCGGCGAACGGCGCCTGGTCGCGCAGCGGGGGAGCGACCAGCGGACGGTCCGCCCAGCCGCTGCCGATGTAGGCGGCGAAGGAGGCGGGGAAGTTCGCCGCGCGGTTCGCGGTCGCCCGCGGGGTGTCCGCATCGGCGCTGGCGGTGGCGTCGCTCCCGGCAGCCGAGCGCTCGGCCTCCGGTGCGTCGACCGGCCCGACGGCCTCGGCTGCGGTCAGCTCGGACTCGATGACGCGATCGCTCTCCTCGTTCATGGCTTCCATTGTCCCCCTCCGCCGCCGGCCGTTCCATCGAGCGCGGTGCGAGGCGCCGAGCGCGGGTGGTGCACACGCCGCGCTCGGCGTCTCGTACCGCGCAGAGTGGTGCACGTACCGCGCTCGCCGCGCGCGTGGCCAGCCGCTCGCCGCGAAGGCGGCGCGGCGGGTCAGCCGGCGCGCCGGGTCAGCCGGCGCGGGTCAGCTGGGCGAGGACGGGCCGGTGGTCGCTGCCCTGCTCGTCGCGGTCGGTGAGCACCCGGAAGCCGCTCACCCGCCACGACGGGGTGGCGAGCACATGGTCGATCGCCGTGCCGAGGATCGGCGGGACGCCCGTCGGCCAGGTGCCGAGGGCGCCGGCGCCCGCCTCGCGGGCCGCGTCGCGGCAGCGGCCCAGCTCGGTGCGGGTGGTGGCGCCGGTCACATCCGTCGCGGCCGTCTCCAGGCCGACGAAGTGGTCGAGCGTCGCGTTGAAGTCGCCGGCGAGGATCACGTCCTCCCCGGCGCACTGGGCGGCGAGCCACGCGAGGTCGCTGCGCCATTCGCCGACGTACTGCGGCAGCGGCGCCACCGGATGGGCGGCGACGATCGTCGGCCCGGTTCCGGTGGGCACGGCGACGACGCTCGGCAGCACCGAGGTGTTCGACCGGCCGGTGCCGACGACGTACGAGCCGAGGTCTGTGCTGATCAGCACCGACGTGGACCGAGCCTTCGAGATCTCGTCGTACGCCACCGTGTAGGACACCAGCGGCGAACCGGCCGCCCGCGCGCGCCGCGCCACCTCCTGCGCGAAGCCGGCCGTCGTCTCCGGCAGGGCCACCACATCGGCGCCTGTCTCGAGCACCAGCTCGGTGACCGCATCCACCCCCGGCGCGTCGCCGAGCGTGTTCCAGGACAGGACGGTCACGGTCGTCCCGCCCGGGGTCTCGAAACCGCCGGCGCCGAAGCCGCGGGAAGCGAGCACGGCGGCCTGCAGCCCGCTGAAGACGAGCAGCAGGATCGCGATCGTGGCGAAGAACCGTCGGGCGCCGACGGCGAGGAGGGCGATGACCGTGGCGAGGACCGCGAGCACGAGCCCCACCGCCGCGGACGCTCCGCGCAG
This sequence comes from Naasia sp., assembly GCA_025463675.1. Taxonomy (GTDB): domain Bacteria; phylum Actinomycetota; class Actinomycetes; order Actinomycetales; family Microbacteriaceae; genus Naasia. The sequence goes on from JAODAX010000013.1 coordinate 7,802, forward strand.
GGCCACCACCTGCACGAGCGGCGACGTCCGGTGCAACCCGAGGAGCTGCGGCCAGGCCAGCGCCAGCAGCCCGGTCGCGAGGGCGAGGACCGTCATGGCCGCGAGCACTCGGCGGATCACGGCCTCACCCTAGACGCGCTTGCGCCGTGCTTCCGGCCGCCGGGCCGGGCCTAGCATTGATCCATGCGCGTGCAGGGGCGGAACGATCTGCACACGCATTCGAGCGTCTCGGACGGCACCGAGACGCCCGCCGAGCTGGTCGCGGCCGCGCACGCGGCGGGTCTCAGCGCCTTCGCGATCACCGATCACGACTCGACCGCCGGCTGGTCCGAGGCGATCGCCGCGGCCCGCGCCACCGGCATCGGCCTGCTGCCCGGCATGGAGCTCAGCACGCGTCACGGCTGGTCGAGCGTGCACCTGCTCGGCTACCTGTTCGACCCGGCGGATCCCAGCATCGTCGCCGAGACGCAGCGCATCCGCTCCGACCGGTTCACCCGGGCCGCCGCCATGGTGGAGCGCATCGGCCACGACTACGCGCTCGAGTGGGACGACGTCCTCGCGCAGGCGACGGAGGGGGCCACGATCGGCCGACCACACATCGCCGATGCGCTGATCGCCCGCGGCCACGCGCAAGACCGCGGCGAGGCGTTCGCGACGATCCTGCACTGGCGCGCCGGCTACTTCGAGCCGCACTACGCGCCGGAGCCGCTCGAGGGCGTCCGCCTGGTGCGCGCGGCGGGCGGCGTGCCGGTGCTCGCGCATCCCGGGGTCAGCCGGGAGCGGGTGCCCGCGGAGGACTACCTGGCGAAGCTCGTCGACGCGGGCCTGTTCGGCCTGGAGGTGCGCCACCGCGACAACAGCGACGGCGGCGTGCGCCGGCTGCTGGAGCTTGCGGAGAAGTTCGGGCTCGAGATCACCGGGTCGAGCGACTACCACGGCACCGGGAAGCTGAACCGGCTGGGGGAGAACACGACCGCGCCGGACGTGGTGGAGCGGCTGATCCAGTCCGCCTCCGGCACTCCGCCGATCCTCCCGGGGGGCTAGGCCGGCAGCAGGCTGTGGGCACGTCGCGACGGCGTTCGTACGCGGGGCGCGCGCACGTCCCGCGCGGTGCGCGCCGCCACCCGCGGTGCGATACGGGCCGGGCGACGCCGCGCGAGCCGCGCACGCACCGCGCGAAGAGCGGGCGGACGCGGCTCTCGCGGAGCGACGCTCGTGTTAAGCGGAGGGGGCGGAGCGCTCGCCGCCGCTGCGGCGACGCCGCTGGCGGTTGGGGCCGGAGCCGTCGTGCGCGCCGGAACCGGGCGCGTGCTCCGAGTGCGCCTGCTGACCCGACGCCTGGCCCGCCGGCTGCGCGGCGCCGGCATTCGAGCCCGCACCGGAGCCGCCCGTGCGGGTGCGCTGGCGGCTGCGGGAGCGCCCGGCTCCGCCGTCGCCGGATCCGCTCCGTGACGACGGGCGCGACTCGGTGCTCGCCTCGCGCGGTGCGGCGGCCCGCTCGGGTGCGCCCGCGAGGCGGCCTCGGGTGCCGGCGGGGATGTCGAGGTCGGTGAAGAGGTGCGGCGACGACGAGTACGTCTCGGTGGGCTCCGGCTGGCCGAAGTCGAGACCGCGGTTGATGAGCGCCCACTTGTGCAGGTCGTCCCAGTCGACGAAGGTCACGGCGATGCCCGTCTTGCCCGCGCGCCCGGTGCGGCCTGCGCGGTGCAGGTAAGTGTCCGGGTCGTCCGGGATGGTGTGGTTGATGACGTGCGTCACGTCGTTGACGTCGATGCCGCGCGCCGCGACATCGGTCGCGATGAGGACGTCCTTCTTGCCCGCCTTGAACGCCGCCATGGCGCGCTCACGCTGCTCCTGGCTGAGGTCGCCGTGCACCGCGGCCGTGTTGAAGCCACGGTCGCCGAGCTCCTCGACCAGCTTCGCGGCGGCGCGCTTGGTGCGGGTGAAGATGATCGTCTTGCCCCGACCCTCGGCCTGGAGGATGCGGGCGATGACCTCGTCCTTGTCCATCGAGTGCGCCCGGTAGACGAGGTGCTTGATGTTCGCCTGGGTGAGACCCTCGTCCGGGTCGGTCGCCCGAATGTGCACGGGCCGATTCATGAACCGCCGGGCGAGCGCGACGATCGGGCCCGGCATGGTCGCCGAGAAGAGCATCGTGTGCCGGGTGGCGGAGGTCTGGGCGAACAGCTTCTCGATGTCGGAGAGGAAGCCGAGGTCGAGCATCTTGTCGGCCTCGTCGAGCACCATTTCGCTGATCGCGCTCAGCGACAGCAGACGCTGCCCGGCGAGGTCGAGCAGGCGGCCCGGCGTGCCGACGACGATCTGTGCGCCGGCCTTGATCTCCTCGATCTGGCCCTCGTACGCCTTGCCGCCGTAGATCGACACGATCTTGGTCGGCCGGTTCGCGGTGGCGATCTCGAGGTCCTGGGTCACCTGCACGCACAGCTCGCGCGTCGGGACGACGACGAGCGCCTTGACGCCGGGTTCCGGGTCGAGGCCGAGGCGCTGGATGATCGGCAGGCCGAAGCCGAACGTCTTGCCGGTGCCCGTCTTGGCCTGGCCGATGATGTCCTGGCCGGACAGGGCGAGCGGGATGGTCTGGGTCTGGATGGGGAAGGGCTCGAGAATGCCCTTGCCCGCGAGGGCCTCGACGATGTCGTCGTCGACGCCGAGTTCACGGAAAGTCACGGAGAGTATGCGCCTGTCGTAGATGTGCGCCCGCAGTATCTAGGCGCTCGTACCGTCCCGGCAGTCGGCACGGGACGCTCCATCCTACCGCGTCGCCCTCCCTTCGGAGCATGAGCGCAGGCTGGCGGGGCCCGCGGCAGGCCCGCCGCCCTAAGCTGTCGACGTGGATTCCTGGTTCGGCCGGCTTGGCCTGCGCGCCGAATCGCCGCGCGCCAGGAGCCGCAAGTCGGCCAAGGATCTGCCCGTCGACCGCGTCAGCATCGAGGAGATGGCTCCCGACGCCGGCGCCGTGCTCGGTCAGGCCGCCTACCTGCAGCTCGGCTGGTTCGAGGCCCTCTCCCGGGCGGCGTCCGCTGCCCCGGACCTTGCCGCGAAGGAGTCGCTGTCCGCCGCGGCCGGCCGTGTGCTGGCCAAGCACACGGCCCTCACGGAGGAACTGGCCCGCCGCTCGCTCGACGCGACCGCGGCGATGAGCCCGTACCGCGAGCAGGTCGACCGGTTCCTCGAGGAGGCCGAGGGCGCCGACTGGTACGAGGCGCTCTGCAGCATCTACCTCACCAGCGGACTGCTTGATGACTTCTTCGCCCGCCTCGCGGCCGGCGTCCGGGACGGCGGTTGCGCGATCTCGGAGATCATCGCCCGCCCGGATGGCACCGACGGAATCGTGGAGCTGCTCACCGAGGGCATGTCCCGCAATCCTCTGCTCAGCTCACGTCTCGCGGTCTGGGGCCGCCGGCTCGTGGGTGACACCCTGCTCGTCGCGCGTTCGGCGCTGCCCACCCATGAGGAGAACGCCGAGCGACGGATCGAGCCGGTGCTCACCGAGCTGATGGCCGAGCACACCCGTCGCATGGACCGGCTCGGCCTCACCGCCTGAGCGCGCCGCCCCGGAGCCTCTGCGGGGACAGGGGACGACGACAGGCTCGAGCCGTCAGACGCGGGGCCGGCTGAGGTCCGCGAGGCGCGCGGCGTCGCGGCGCTCCCGCACGACGCCGAGGCGCCAGGCGGCGAGGGCGCTCGCCGCCGCCGTGACCCCGAGGGTGACCCACCAAATGAAACCGGCATCCCAGGCGAGGCCCGCCCAGGTGAGCGCCACCCAGACCACGGACGCGAAAACTGCACCGAAGATCGGCAGCAGCGCGACGCCGTGCGTGTTGCGACGGGGGAGCGCGTAGCGCGCGGCGAGCCCGAGCAGGAGCCCGCCGAGCGCGATGAAGAGCAGTTCCACTCGGGTCAGGCGACGAAGCCGACGCGGCGGGTCTTCTCGGAGCCGACCTCGACGTAGGCGAGCGTGGCGGCGGGCACCAGGTAGACCTTGCCGGCTTCGTCGGTCAGCCTCAGGACGCCCGTGCCGGTGGAGAGTGCGGCCTCGACGGCCTTCTCGATCTCTCCCGCGGTCTGCGCCGACTCGAAGCTGAGCTCCCGGCCGCTGTTCACGATGCCGATGCGAATCTCCATTGCGAGAGCCTCTCCTCTGCGCGGAGCTCGAACGCCCCGCCTGCCCCGAAAGCCTACGGCAGGCACCGTTCCCGGCAGGTGCGCGTTCACTGTCGGCAGACGCGGTTAGCGTTGCCGGGTGGTCATCCGGGGGTTCACGGCGGCGTCTGCCGGGACGGGCGAGGTCGTGCTCGATCCGTCGCAGGATGCGGTGCTCGCGCTGCCGTTCGGTGAGAGCGCCGTCGTCGTCGGCGCTCCCGGCTCGGGCAAGACGACGACCCTCGTCGAACTGGTCGCCGACCGGGTCGCGGGCGGCACGCCGGCCGCCGACCTGCTCGTCCTGTCGCCCACCCGCACCGCCGCCACCCGCCTGCGCGATCGCATCGCCCTGCGCCTGCCGACGCCCACCGGCGGCCCCGTCGCGCGCACCGCGGCGTCCGTGGCGTTCGAGATCGTGCGCGCCGACTCGGCCGCGCGCGGCGATGAGCAGCCCCGGCTCCTCACCGGTGCCGAGCAGGACGGCATCCTCGCCGCGCTCCTCGACGGGCACGCCGAGGAGGGGAAGGGCCCCGGCTGGCCGGAGTCGCTCGGCGCCGACGTGCGGCGGCTGCCCGCGTTCCGCACGGAGCTGCGCGAGCTGCTCGGCCGGTCCACCGAGCTGAACCTGTCGCCGGGCGCCCTCGCGAACCTCGGCCGGCGTGAAGGCGTGCCCGAATGGGAGGCGGCCGCGCGCTTCGCCGACGAGTACCAGCGGGTGCTCGACAGCTTCCGGTCCCACTCGTACGACTCGGCGGAGCTGCTCGCGGAGGCCACCGCGCTCGTCAAGTCCGGCGCTCCCGTCCGCGTGCCCCGGCTGGTGCTGATCGACGACGCGCAGGATCTCGCGTCCGGGGTGGCCGAGCTGGTCGGCGCGTGGGTGTCCCGCGGTGCCGCGCTGGTCGCGTTCGGCGACCCGGACCTCGCGAGCACCGGCTTCCGCGGGGGCCGCAGCGACCTGCTCGCCCGGCTCGGGCCGGTGCTCGGTCTGCCCGCGATCCGCAGCCTCCAGCTCTCCGGCAGCCACCGCGCAGAGCCGGCACTGCGCGCCGTGACCGCCGCGATCACCCGGCGCATCGGCACCTCTGGCTTCGGCACTCACCGGCTGCGCACCGTCGACGTCCCCGCGGACGGCGCAGAGGGCGCGGTCCTGCGGATCGAGGCGCCCGGCCGGCCGGAGGAGATCGCGCGCCTCGCCCACCGGCTCCGGGAGCTGCACATCCACGACGGCGTGCCCTGGCACCGGATGGCGGTCGTCGTCCGATCCGGTCGCCTGGTGCCCGGCTTCGCGCGCGGCCTCGCGGCCGCCGAGGTGCCCACCCGCACGAGCCTCGCCTCCCGGCCGCTCCGCGAGGAGTGGGCGGCCCGGCACCTCGTCGACGCCGTCGCGGTCGCCGTCGGCGAGCTGCCCGCCGACGCGCCCACCCTGGCGGGCCTGCTGCAGGGGCCGCTCGGCGGAATCGACCCGGTCGGCCTGCGCCGCCTCCGGCTCGCCCTCCGCCAGGAGGAGCTCGCCGGCGGGGGAGCGCGCTCGGCCGAGGACCTGCTGGTCGAGGCGATGGAGGGGCCGGGCCGGCTGATCACCATCGACGCGGCGCCCGCCCGGCGCGCGGCCCGCCTCGCGGAGAGCATCGCCGCCGCCCGCACCGCCCACGAGCAGGGGGCGTCCATCGAGGAGCTGCTCTGGCTGGTCTGGGAGCGCAGCGGCCTCGCCCGCACCTGGAGCGAGCAGGCGGAGGGCATCGGCGTGCTCGCCGACGAGGCGAACCGGCACCTCGACTCCGCCGTCGCTCTGTTCACGGCAGCGCAGCGCTTCGTGGAGCGCTCGCCCGGCCAGCCGGCCCGGATGTTCCTCAGCGAGGTGCTCGGCGCCGATCTGCCCGAGGACACGCTCGCCCCGCGCGCCCGTCACGACTCCGTGCTCGTCTGCGCACCCACGGCGCTGATCGGCACCGAGTTCGACGTGGTCGCGGTGTCCGGGCTGCAGGAGGGCGTCTGGCCCAACCTGCGGCTGCGCGGCACCCTCCTGCACCCGGACCGGCTGCGGCTCTCCGCCGACGGCGTCCCCGTCGCCGACGTCGACGCCCGCCGTGCGGTGCTCGACGACGAGCTGCGGATGCTCGCGCTCGCCGTGTCCCGCGCCCGCCGGCACCTGATCCTCACCAACGTGGCGAGCGTCGATGAGCAGCCCTCCTCCCTGCTGCGGCTGCTGCCGCCCGACCTGCCGCTCGACGACGCCACCGACACGACCCCGCTCACCCTGCGGGGGATGGTCGGCTCGCTGCGCCGCCGGCTCGCGCGCGACCCCGCCTCGCCCGCCGCCGCCGCGATCGCCCGGCTGCGCGACGAGGACGTGCCGGGCGCCGACCCGGACAGCTGGTACGGCATGCTGCCGCCCAGCACGGAGAGCCCGCTCGTCGACCTCGACGATCCGGACGCGCGCGTGTCGGTCAGCCCGTCCCGGCTGGGCGCGATCGAGAAGTCGCCGCTCGGCTGGTTCGTCGACGTGATGGCGGCCGCGCCGTCGGGGCTGTCCGCGAGCATCGGCACGGTGCTGCACGCCGCGATGGAGAAGCTCTCCCTCGATCCCGACGCCGAGCTGTCACCGCAGGCGGTGATGGCCGCCGTCGACGAGCGCTGGAACGAGTTCTCGTTCGAGTCGCCATGGGTGGAGGAGTACGAGCGGCGCCGCACCGCCCGGCTCGCCGACGGCCTCGCCGACTACCTCTCCGGGTTCCGGCAGGGCGGGCACGAGCTGCTCGGCGCCGAGGCGGAGTTCCAGTTCGAGCTCGGCTCCGCGCTCGTCCGTGGCACCATCGACCGACTCGAGCGCACCGCCGACGGCACCGTCGTGGTCGTCGACCTGAAGACCGGCCGGCGGTGGCCCACCAAGGACGAGCTGCCCGGCCACGCGCAGCTGGGCCTCTACCAGCTCGCGGCGGCGCACGGCGCCCTCGAGGGGATCCCCGACGGCGCCGAGCCGGGCGGCGCGAAGCTGCTGTTCGTGGCCGACGGCGTCGCCGGCCGCCTCTACCGGGAGGCGACGCAGGACGCGCTCACCCCGGAGGCGCTCGAGGAGTTCCGCGCCCGCGTCCGCGACGCAGCCACCACCATGGCCGGCACCCTCTTCCCGGGCGCCGACGGCCTCGAGGAGCGCGACCCGTACGCCCGCTACTCCTACAGGATCCATCTGGTCCCGGCGGTGTCCGCATGACCGCCGCCGTGCGCTCCATCGACGCGCCCGAGATCGCACGGACCCTCGGGCTGCCGGAGCCGACCGCCCAGCAGCGCGCCGTCATCGAGGCGCCGCTCACGCCGAGCCTCGTCGTCGCCGGCGCGGGCAGCGGCAAGACCGAGACCATGTCCGCCCGCGTCGTCTGGCTCCTCGCGAACCGGCTCGTCGGGCCGAGCGAGATCCTCGGCCTCACCTTCACCCGCAAGGCGGCGGGCGAGCTGGCCGAGCGCGTGGGCAAGCGGGTCACCGCGCTCGGCGCCAGCGGCCTGCTGCAGGAGGAGCTCGACCCGTTCGACGCGCCCACCATCGCCACCTACAACTCCTTCGCCAGCACGCTGTTCCGCGAGCACGCCCTCGCCATCGGCCGGGAGCCCGACGCGCTCGTGCTCGGCGAGGCGTCCGCCTGGCAGCTCGCCCGCCGCGTCGTCGTCGGCAGCGACGACGAGCGGCTGGTCGCGCTCGGCAAGTCCGTCGACCGCGTCACCGAGGGGGTGCTCGCCCTCAGCCGCGCGATGGCCGACAACATCGTCGACGCCGCCGACGTGGAGCGGATGATCGACGACTTCGCCCGGCTCGCCGAGCTGCCGTACGGCAGCACGCGCGCGAAGCAGCAGTACCGGTCGCTGCAGTCGGCGCTCGAGGTGGTCGGCACTCTGCCGCCGCTCGTCACCCTCGCCGAGGAGTACGCGCGACAGAAGGTGCGCCGCGGCCTGATCGAGTTCTCCGACCAGATCGCCCTCGCGCTGGAGATCTGCCGGCGGGTGCCGAAGGTGCGCGACGAGTACCGCGAGCGGTTCCGGGTGGTGCTCCTCGACGAGTACCAGGACACGAGCGTCGTGCAGACCCGGCTGCTGGCCGACCTCTTCGCCGGTAGCGCCGTCATGGCGGTGGGCGACCCGCACCAGTCCATCTACGGCTGGCGGGGCGCCTCCGCGAGCAACCTGGCCCGGTTCGGCGGCGACTTCGCCGGACGCGACGGCGCGGCGACGTTCGCGCTGTCCACCAGCTGGCGAAACCCCGGCCGCGTCCTCGACGCCGCGAACGCCCTCGTCGCACCGCTCTCCGCCGACTCGGCCGTCCCGGTGGAGCGGCTCGAGCGCCGCCCCGGCTCGACCGACGGGGAGCTCGACGTGGTGTACCGGGAGACGGTGTTGGAGGAGGCTGCCGCCGTGGCCGACTGGTTCGGCGAGCGGCTGAAAGGCCGCACCCCGCCCACGGCAGCGCTCCTCTGCCGGTCGCTCAAGAAGGTGTCGGTGTTCACCCGCGCTCTCGCCGACCGCGGCATCCGCTTCCATGTCCTCGGCGTCGGCGGACTGCTCGAGGATCCGGCCGTCGTCGACCTCGTCGCCACCCTCCGGGTGCTGCACGACCCGAACGCCGGCCCGTACCTGCTGCGGCTGCTCACCGGGGCCCGCTGGCGCATCGGCGTGCGCGACGTGAAGGCGCTGCGCGGCGTCGCCACCTGGCTCGCCGGCCGCGACGCCGGCCAGCAGCAGCTGCCGGCCGAGGTGAAGGACAGCCTGCGAGCCTCGATCGCCGCGGACGAGAACGCGTCCATCGTCGACGCGCTCGACTTCGTCGCCACCGCGCCGGAGACCCACGGGGCGTTCCGCGAGTTCAGCCCGGAGGGGCTGCAGCGGCTTCGCCGGCTGGGCGCAGAACTCGCCTCCCTGCGCAGCCGCGTCGGCCTCGACCTGCTCGATCTGGTCGCCCTCGTCCAGCACCAGCTGCTGCTCGACGTCGAGGTCGCGGCCAACGAGTCGGCGCCGCTCGGCCGCGCCGGCCTCGACGGCTTCGTGGAGCTCGTCGCCGACTTCGTGAGCTCCGACGCGTCCGCCGGACTCGGCTCCTTCCTCTCCTGGCTGGAGCTCGCCGAGGAGCGCGAGAACCTCAGCCCGCGCACCGAGGAGCCGGAGGCGGGCACCGTGCAGGTGCTCACCATCCACGGTGCGAAGGGCCTCGAGTGGGACCTCGTCGCCATCCCGCGTCTCGTCGAGGGCGAGCTGCCCGCACCGCCGCGCAGCAAGCAGGGCTGGCTGGCGTTCGGCGAGCTGCCGTACGAGTTCCGCGGCGACGCCGCCGACCTGCCCTCCCTCGGCTGGCGGACCGCCGAGAGCGGCAAGGACTTCGACGAGCGGTACACGACGTACTGCGACGCCGTGGTCGCCGCCGCGGCCGCGGAGCAGCGCCGGCTCGCCTACGTGGCGATCACCCGCGCGAAGTCGGCGCTGCTGCTCACCGGGTCGTTCTGGTGGACGCAGCGGCGGCCGCGACGCCCCGGCCGGTTCCTGCTCGAGCTGCAGGCCGCCGGGCTCATCCCGGAGGACGCGCTGCCGGACGGGTCGATCACGGACGAGAACCCGCTCGACGACCTGGTGATGCACGTGCCGTGGCCGAGCGACCCGCTCGGCACCCGCGGCGAGCGGGTGCGAGCCGCCGCGGAGGCCGTCCGCGCCGCCGACCCCGCCGAGCGGACGCCGTGGAGCGCAGAGATCGACCTGCTGCTGGAGGAGCGGGCCCGCCGGGCGCGCGAGGCCGAGCTGGTGGAGCTGCCCGTCCGGGTGTCCGCGTCGGCGTTCAAGGACTACGTGACCGACCCCGCGGCGGTCGCCGCGAACCTGCGGAGGCCGCTGCCGCAGCGGCCGTACCGGCAGACCCGGCTCGGCACCCTCTTCCACTCCTGGGTGGAGCAGCGCTACGGCCGCGCGGGCACCGACGACCTCGTCGACGCCCTGCCGGCCGACCGGGACCTCGACCTCGGCGACTACGCCGAGACCGAGGACCTCGCCCGGCTGCAGGCGACCTTCGACGCTTCCGAATGGGCTGGCCTCGAGCCGCTCGCCGTGGAGCTGGAGATCAACCTGCCGTTCGAGGGGCGCATCGTGATCTGCAAGATCGACGCGGTCTTCGAGCGCGACGGCCGCTACGAGATCGTCGACTGGAAGACCGGGCGGGCCCCGACGAGCGCCGACGACCTCGCGCAGAAGCAGTACCAGCTCGCGCTCTACCGCCTGGCGTTCGCGGCCTGGCACGGCGTCGACCCGGCGCTCGTCGACGCCGCCTTCTACTTCGTGGCCGAGGACACGGTCATCCGGCCGGAGCGGCTCTACTCGGAGAGCGAGCTGCGCGAACGGTGGTCGAAGGCGACCTGAGGGCGCTGGTCGAGCATCCGCTCGACCTCCTCCACGTCGAGGATGGGCCCCGTCTCGTGGGCCAGGCCGCCCGCGGTGTGCCCTTCGACGCTGTCGAGCAGCACGGCGAGCATGTCGACCGCGTCCTGCACGATCGCGTCGTCGCCGATGTCCATGCCGTAGAGCAGCCACTTGGCGAGCTCGAGCTCCGCGTAGAGCATCGCCCGCCGGCGCAGCTCTGAGATGCCGGCGCCCACCCGCACCTCGGCGTAGGCGTCGAGCAGGAGGTCGACGGTGTCCGGGCTGGGGGCGGACAGCGCCCACGCGAGGTCGCGCGCCGGGTCGCCGATGCGCAGGTCCGACCAGCCGATGACGCCGACCACGCGGTCGTCCGCGTCCCCGGAGTGCAGCAGTGCGTCCGCGTTCATCGCGCCGTGGATGACGGTCGGCTGGAACTGCCAGAGCGAGATGTCGTCCGTGGCGCTCTCCCAGCGGGCGAGCAGCGCCGCGGGGACGAGCGAGGTCGCCGCGGCGCGGTCCATGATGCCGACCACGCTGCGCAGCGTGTCAAGCGCGGTGACCACCGGCAGCCCCGCGTCGACCACGAAGCTCGTCGGCAGCAGGTGGATGGCGGCGAGCGACTGGCCGATCGATTCGGCCAGCGGCCCGGGGAACAGGCGCTCGAGGCGCACCCGCCGGCCGTAGACGAACTCGTAGACGGTCGCCCGGCGGGCGGGGCGGCCGTCGCGCGAGCGCAGCACGGTCTGGCCGATGAACGAGGACAGCGCGAACGGGAGGCGCGAACGGACCCCGGAGCTGATCGCGGCGAGCGCCGACAGCTCGGCGTTCTGCGCCGCCTCCGCGGCATCCGAGTTCGGGACCCGCACCAGGTAGTGCGAGCCGTCGCGGGCCGTGAGCAGGGCGGTGTCGAAGTCGCCGTGCCGGTTGGAGCTGAAAGGCTGGGCGGCTGCGACGTCGAGCCCGGGCACGGCCGACGTGGCCAGCGCGGCTAGAGTGAGGTGGGATCTGGCCATACCGGCAAGGGTAGGTCGGCAGTCCGGCTCTCCAGCCCAACGCCACGCACGAACAGGCAGGTCGATGCCCGGATCGCTCACGTCGAGGCTCGCGCTCTCCCGATCCGCCCTCGACCGCGACTCGCTCGCCCGGTCGCGTCCGGAGCTGCTCGACGAGCTGCGCGCCGACCCGAGGACACTTGTCCTCCCGCTGTCCCGCGGTCAGGCGCTGCTCGCCCCCGGCGTCGCGCCCCGGCTCGAGCTGCCGCGCTTCGCGGCCCTGCCGGAGGCGGACCTGGTGGTGTATCTCGGCCGCGCGCTGCCGGACGGGGTCCCCGTCGTCACGGCGGTGCTGTCCGACGATGCGGCCGACGCGCTGGAGCCGGACCGGGACCGCTGGGCCGACCTGCGGAGGTTCGGCGCCGAACTCGACGCGCGCGACGCGGGCCTCTTCACGCAGGCGCTCGCGATCGCCAACTGGCACGCCTCGCACCGCTTCTCGCCGCGCACCGGCGAGCCCACCGTGCCCGGCTCCGCGGGCTGGGTGCGCTACCCGGTCGGCGAGCACGACGAGGCGAGCGGCACGCACGTCTTCCCGCGCACCGACCCCGCCATCATCGCGGGCGTCACCGACGAGGCCGACCGGCTGCTCCTCGGCGCGAACGCGCTGTGGGGCGGCGACCGCTGGTCGATCCTCGCCGGCTTCGTGGAGCCGGGCGAGTCGTTCGAGGCCGCCGTGATCCGCGAGATCCGGGAGGAGTCCGGCCTCACCGTGACCGACCCGGTCTATGTCGGCAGTCAGCCGTGGCCGTTCCCGGCGTCGATCATGGTCGGCTTTCGGGCACGGCTCGACCCGTCCGGCGGCACCGAACCGGTGCCGGACGGCGTCGAACTCGTCGACCTGCGCTGGTTCACCCGCGATGAGCTCGCCGACGGCGCACGCACCATCGGCATCCCCGGGCGTGCCTCGATCGCGCGTGCGATCATCGAGCAGTGGTTCGGCGGCCCGCTCGACGCCCCCTGACAACGGGGCGGGCGACTGCCGCAGCCAGAGGGGGGACATGACGGCGGAGGACCTGCTCGCGGGGCTCGACCCGGATCAGCGGACGGCGGCCGAGACGCTGCTCGGTCCGGTCTGCCTGCTCGCCGGCGCCGGCACCGGCAAGACGCGGGCGATCACCCATCGGATCGCCTACGGGGTGGCGAGCGGGGTGTACCCGCCGAGCCGGGTGATGGCGCTCACCTTCACCTCCCGGGCCGCGGGTGAACTGCGCAGCCGCCTTCGCACGCTGGGCGCGGCGGGCGTGCAGGCGCGCACCTTCCACGCGGCCGCGCTGTCCCAGCTCAGCTACTTCTGGCCGCAGATCGTCGGCGGCACCCTGCCCCGCGTGCTCGACAGCAAGGCGCGGCTGCTGGCCCAGGCAGCCGAGGCCACCGGCGTCAAGGTCGACACCGCCGCGCTCCGCGACATCGCCGCCGAGATCGAGTGGCGCAAGGTGAGCGGGCTCTCCCTCGACCAGTACGCGACCGCAGCGCACGACCGTCTGCTGCCGCCGAGCCTCGACGCTGACCGGGTCACCGCGGTGGCGCGCGCCTACGAGGACCTGAAGGACGCCCGCCGGCAGCTCGACTTCGAGGATGTGCTGCTCGCCACGATCGGCATGATCGAGGAGGAGCCGCGCGTCGCCCAGCACGTGCGCGAGCAGTACCGCTTCTTCGTCGTCGACGAGTACCAGGACGTGTCGCCCCTGCAGCAGCAGCTACTCGCGGCGTGGCTGGGCGACCGCCGCGACGTCTGCGTCGTCGGCGACGCCAGCCAGACCATCTACTCCTTCGCGGGCGCCCGCGCCGACTACCTCCTCGACTTCGGCGCCCGCTACGCGGACGCCCGGGTCGTCCGGCTCGAGCGCAACTACCGCTCCGTGCCGGGGGTGATCGCCGCGGCGAACCGGCTGATGCGGGACCGGCCGGGCGCCCTCACCCTGCTCGCCGCGGCGGCGCACCCCGCCCCGGGCGACGCGCCCGCGGTCGAACTGACCGACTACCCGACCGAGCCCGCCGAGGCGCGCAGCATCGCCGATGACATCGCGGCGCGCATCGCGGCGGGGGAGCGGCCGCGCGACATCGCGGTGCTCTACCGCATCAACTCGCAGTCGGCGGTGTTCGAGGCGGCGCTCGCCGAGCGCGGCATCACCTACGCGGTCCGCGGCTCCGAACGCTTCTTCGAACGGCGGGAGGTGAAGGAGGGCATGATGATGCTCCGCGCCGCCGCCCTCACCCTCTCCACGGAGCCGCTGTTCAAGACGGTCAGCGACGTGCTGCGCTCGCTCGGCTGGTCTCAGCAGGCGCCCGAGACGCGCGGCGCGGTGCGCGACCGCTGGGAGTCGCTCGACACGCTGATGGGACTCGCCGAAGAGGCGCCGGCCGGCACCACGCTCGCCCAGTTCGTCGAGGACCTCGCGGAGCGTCAGGCCGCCCAGCACGAGCCGACCGTTGAGGCGGTGACCCTGGCGACCCTGCACTCGGCGAAGGGCCTCGAGTGGGAGCGCGTGTACCTGGCCGGGCTCTCCGAGGGGTACCTCCCGATCCTGTACGCGAAGACGCCCGAGACGGTCGAGGAGGAGCGCCGCCTCCTCTACGTCGGCATCACGCGGGCGCGGTCCGCGCTGCAGCTGTCCTGGGCCGCGCAGGGGCCGCACCGGTCGACGCCCCGGGCGCCGTCGCGATTCCTGGAAGAGCTCGGCACGAGCATCCGGGATCCGGCTGCCAGGGTGTCCGCCTGACTGCGGTGCCGTCGCCCTCGATGCGCAGAGATGCGCCGTCGAGCGCCGTCCGGGAGCCGGACGAGAGGGCCTCGACGGCGCGCGCCAGCTCCGCGGCGGCCCGCAGGACGAGCGGGGCGCTCGCCGCGGACGCCACCGGCGCGGTCCCCGCGAGCAGCTGGGCGGCGATGGCCGCGTAGGCGGGGGTGATGCGGAGCCGGGCGCGCGCCACGCAGTGCAGGCACGGCCCGTCGCCGGGGCGGACCAGCGGGCCCAGCTCGACGCCCTCGTCGCCGAACACGACCGGCAGATGCGGCACGTCGCGGGACAGCCAGCGTGCCGCCTCCGCGGGCGGCACGACGTGCGCGGCGATCAGCACGGCGAGCTCCGGCCGCTCGCGGACGAGGACCGCGCCGGATGCGGCGAGCGTCGCCCGGGCCGCCGCGCGCACCGGTTCGAGGGGTGCGCGGACGGCCGGCAGGGC
>JAODAX010000023.1 GCA_025463675.1 Naasia sp.
GTGAACCCGAAGACCCAGGACGCGGTCTACCGGGCTGTGGGTCGCGCCGGCGTCGTGCTCATCGCGGAAGGCCCGAAGACCCGCACGAACCGCATGCTGGACGAGGAGAAGCGCAAGGTGTCGCGCATCCTGCCGAACGTGCCCGTCTCCTCCATCCAGGTCGGACCGGACAAAGACTCCGTGCAACTGCACGACATCAACCGCCGGCTCGGCAAGTTCAAGCGCAGCCTGACCAAGGCCGAAGTGATGGCGGTGAGCAACCGCCTCAGCTCGCTGTCGAGCAACAACCTGCCCATCCCGAAGGGCATCGACCCGATGAAGGTCCGCCCGCAGCGGATGCGCTGAGCGCATGACCCCCTCCGAAGCCGCATTGCTGCTCGGTGTGGGGCCCTCCGCGTCGCTCGCCGAGGTGCAGCAGGCGTTCACCCGTCAGGCACGGCTCACCCATCCCGACCTCCTGGTCGACGCGACCGACGACGACCGGCACGAAGCCGGGCTCCGCTTCGACCGGCTGCACGAGGCGCGCGCGGTGCTCCTCGAGCACCTCCCCGTGGTCCCCGTGGCCTTCGACTACCCGATCCGCCGGCCGCGAGAGCGGATGGGCGGCTTCGGCGGCAGCATCCTCGTCTTCCTCATCCTGGCCGCGGTCATCGTGTTCGCGGTGACCACGATGGACGGCTATCGGTTGGACCAGGTGCAGAACCTGCGCGGCGGCGTCGAAACCACCGTGCCCGACCCGGCGCCCTGACGACCGGCGCTCAGCGCGGACGGGACTGGGTTCGCGCTTCGAGCACGTCGGCGGAGCTCAGCTGCGCCCACGGCACCCGCGCGAGGAGCATCCGACGAGCGAGCAGCAGCACCGTCACCGCGGTGCCTGCGTAGAACACCACGACGACGGCCATCATCGGCACCGGGCCCGGCAGCGGCAGGCCCACCAGCGGGGCGGTCAGCGGGCCGATGCTGAACTGCGCGATCCCGATCAGCGCAGCCGCGGCGCCCGCGCGGGCAGGGTCCACCGACATCGCCATGGTGATGAGGTTGGGGATCACGAAGCCGAGCAACGACATCAGGAGCGGCATCAGCACCACGACGACCGTGACAGGCGCCTCCGCCCAGAACGCGACGGCCAGGCACACCGCGTCGAGCAGCAGCAGGCCCAGCCCGACACTCGCCACGTTCGCCGGATGCCACCGACGCGCGATGCGCCCGTTCAGCTGGCTGCAGACCATGAGGCCGCCCGCGGCTCCCGCGGCGACGATGCTGAACGCGCTCGGCGAGAGCCCGTACCCGTTCTGCAACACGAAGGCGCTGCCGGTCAGATAGGTGATCATCACCGCGGTGGCGCACGCGGCCAGCACCGCGGGCACGGCGACCTGCGGCTGACGCAGCAGGGCGCGGGACACCTCCGGCGACACCTCCGCCGTACCGGCCCCCTGGGCAGCGAGGCGCTTCCGCGGCAGTGTCTCCGGCAGCGCGGTTGCGACCAGGATGAGCGCGACGACGCCGCCCCCGCCGATCAGCCAGAAGATCGGCCGCCAGGAATCCGTGACGTCGATGAGGAGTCCGGCCGCGAGCGGCCCGACGATGGCGCCCAGGGCGGTCAGCGCGGTGAGCCGGGAATAGTAGACAGCCAGCGCGTGCCCGTCGAGTAGGTCCCGGCCGATGGCGCGGGCAGCCGAGAGCGCTGTTATTGCCCCGATGCCCTGAGCGAAGCGCGCGATCGTGAGCACGAGCACGCTCGGCGCGAAGAGGCAGGCGGCCGACGCGAGCACGAAGAGGACCAGACCTGCGAGGAGCGGGGGCCTCCGGCCGAACCGGTCGCTGACGAGCCCGGTGAGGATCTGGCCGACGAGGAGTCCGACGAGGGCAGCGGTGAGGGTGAGCGCGATGATCGGTTCGGCCGCATCGAACTCGTCCGCCATCACGGGCAGGCCGGGCGTGTACGCGTCGATGGTGAGGGGCACGAGGACGCTGAGGGAGCTTGCCACTCCCACGGTCACCCCGACCGACGGGACCACGGTGGCGGCGGCCGCGCGCCGCCAGAGCGGGGTCAGCATGCTGTCCTCCTCGACGGCGGCCGGCGATGGCCGTTGTTCCATGCTGGGGGGCTCCAGCTCATCTGTAAAGCACGCCTGCTCGGGCAGTCACCGCGGGAAAGCTCGGGAGGGGGCGGACAGGCCGTCCCCGGGTTGCGGCCTGCAGCCCCGATAGCGTCACAGGATGACCGTGCTGCCCGCCGCGCCCGCCGACCCACGATCCGTCGTCCTCCAGGTCGGGGCGCTGACCCCCGGAGCGGAGGCCGCCCTCCTCGCCGAGTTCCGCGTCGTCCGGCTTCCGAAAGATTTTCGGCCGTTCCTCGAGAAGCACGGCGGCGGGATCACCGTGGTCGTGACATCCGCCACGGTGGGCGTCCAGCGCCCTGTGATGGAGCTGCTGCCCGACCTGCGGGCGATCGTCAACTTCGGCGTCGGCTACGAGACCACCGATGTCGCCGCCGCGACCGAGCTGGGCGTCGCGGTCAGCAACACCCCGGACGTCCTGACCGACTGCGTCGCCGACCTCGCGGTCGGCCTCCTCATCGACGTTCTGCGGCGGATGTCCGCAGCCGACCGGTTCGTGCGTGCGGGCGGCTGGCCTGCCGGCCCCTACCCCATCGGCACGCAGGTGACCGGCAAGCGGGTGGGCATCGTCGGACTCGGTCGGATCGGCTCGGCGATCGCCCGGCGCCTCGGCGGCTTCGACACCGAAATCGCTTATCACAGCCGCACACCCGTGTCCGGAAGCGCCTACCCGTACGTCGGGTCCGTCGCCGAGCTGGCCGCGCGCAGCGACGTCCTCATCCTCGCCCTTGCCGCGGGCCTGGGAACGCAAGCGATGGTCTCCCGAGAGGTGCTCGAGGCCCTCGGGCCGGCCGGCTACCTGATCAACATCGCCCGCGGGTCCCTGGTCGACGAGGACGCGCTTCTCGCCGCACTCGAGGCCGGGACCATCGCGGGCGCCGCGCTCGACGTCTTCGCCGCGGAGCCGCACGTGCCGGAGAGGCTGCGGCGCATGGACAACGTGGTGCTGCTCCCGCACATGGGCAGCGCCACGACGGAGACCCGCGGCGCCATGGCGGACCTGTTCCTGGCCAATCTGCGGCAGTTCTTGCAGGACGGCAGCCTCCGAACGCCCGTTTCGACGCCCTGAGGGCCACCCGACCGATCATCCTGTACAGGGGTTCCCGGCGCACGCCGCCGCGGTTGTGCAGAGTGATCACCGCCTTCCCACCTGCTTGCAGGCCGGTCGCGCCCGTGGGACGTTGCTTACGCGGAACTCCCGTTCCGAGATTGCGAGACCCCATGACCGCCACCGAGTCCCTCCGGACGGGGGCCGGCCTCGACGGAGAGCTGCTGCGCGACCTGTATCAGCGCATGCTGCTCACCCGGCAGCTCGACCTGGAATTCGTCACGATGCAGCGCCAGGGGGTGCTTCTCGGCTACGCGCCGCTGCGCGGCCAGGAGGCGGCCCAGGTGGGCAGCGGGGCCGTCGTCGACCGTGCCCGCGACTTCGTCTTCCCGACCTACCGCGAAGTGGGCGTCGCCGTCGCCATGGACGTCGACGTGGTCGGCTACATGGCCACGCACCTCGGCGTCTGGAACGGCGGCGCCTACGACCCGATCGCCTCGCGGTTCGGCGCCGTCAACGCGGTGGTGGCCGGCAGCGTGCTGCACGCCGTCGGCTGGGCGAAGGGAGAGAAGCTCACCGGATCCGACGGAGTGGCCCTCGCCTACTTCGGCGACGGGGCGAGTTCGCAGGGCGACGTACACGAGGCGATGAATTTCGCGGGCGTTGATCGGCTCCCCGTCGTCTTCTTCTGCCAGAACAACGGCTGGGCCATTTCGGTGCCGACCGCCCGCCAGGTCGCCGGCGGATCGGTCAGCGCGCGCGCCGCAGGCTACGGCTTCCCGGGCGTGCGGGTCGACGGCAACGACGTCGAGGCCGTGTACCTGGCGACGCAGGAGGCGTTCGCACGAGCGCGCGCCGGCGAGGGCCCCACGGTCATCGAGGCGATGACCTACCGCTCCGGCCCGCACTCCACCTCCGACGACCCCGGACGGTATCGGGAGCTCGTCGAGGAGAACTCCTGGATCGAACGCGACCCCATCACCCGCCTGGCGCTCCGCCTGCGGGAGGAGCACGCCGCCGACGAGGCCTACTTCGAGGGCGCGCTGGCCGAGGCGCGGGCCGCCACCGAGAGCATCCGCACCGGCATCACCGAGACCGTCGGCCGGCCCGCCGAGGAGATGTTCGACCTGGTGTTCGCCAACCGACCGACGACCCTCGATCAGCAGCGCGACCTCTGGCGCGCAGCCGCCGAGGGAGAGGAGCGCGGCGATGACTGACGCACCGACCACGGCAGCACCGAGCACGACGCTCAGCATGCAGGCCGCCATCAACCTCGCACTCGAGCACGCGCTGGCCCAAGACGACCGGACGCTCGTCTTCGGCGAGGACGTCGGCAAGCTGGGCGGCGTCTTCCGCGTGACGGATGGCCTGCAGGAGCGCTTCGGCGCCGACCGGGTCTTCGACACCCCGCTCGCCGAGTCCGCGATCATGGGCATGGCCGTCGGCCTCGCACTGCACGGCTTCCGCCCGATCCCGGAGATCCAGTTCGACGGCTTCTCCTACCCGGCGATGAATCAGATCATCACGCAGCTGGCGCGGATGCACTACCGCACCCGCGGCGCCGCACCGATGCCGGTGACGCTGCGGCTGCCCAGCTTCGGCGGCATCCGGTCCCCGGAGATGCACAGCGAAAGCCTCGAGGCGATCTTCGCCCACGTTCCCGGGCTCAAGGTCGCATCGCCGTCGACGCCGACCGACGCCTACCAGCTGCTGCGCCAGAGCATCGCCGACCCGGACCCGGTCATCTTCATGGAGCCGAAGGCCCGGTACTGGAACAAGGCGCCGTTCGACGCCGCGATGGCACTCGCGGACACCCCGCCCATCGGGTCGTCCCGCGTGGTGCGTCCCGGCAAGCACGTAACGCTCGTGGCCTGGGGCGCCATGGTCTCGCGCTGCATCCGGGCGGCGGAGTTCGCCGCCGAGGACGGGGTCGAGCTCGAGGTCCTCGACCTGCGCTGGCTGAAGCCCATCGACGCAGCGGGACTCGCGGCCTCCGTGGGTCGCACCCGCCGCGCCGTCGTCGTGCACGAGGCGCCGCTGACCGCCGGCCTCGGCGCGGAGGTGGGCACCCTCATCACCGAGCAGTGCTTCGGCACCCTCCGCGCGCCGGTGCAGCGGGTCACCGGGTACGACGTGCCCTATCCGCCCGGCGACCTGGAAGACCACTACCTGCCGAGCACCGACCGCATCCTGTCCGCCGTCCAACGAGTCCTGGAGTACCGCCGTGGCTGAGATCAGCTTCAACCTGCCCGACCTCGGAGAAGGCCTGATCGACGCGAAGGTCCTGGAGTGGCTTGTGTCCGTCGGTGACTACGTGGAGCGCGGCGCGCCCATCGTGGAGGTGGAGACGACGAAGTCTGCCCTCGAACTGCCCTCTCCACGTGCCGGCACCGTCGCGCGCCTGCACGCCGAGGAGGACGAGGACATCAAGGTGGGCGACCCGCTGATCACCTTCGAGGTGCCCGACGACTCGGCGGGGATCGTCGGGACCGTGCCGCAGCAGGACGCCGAGCCCAAGCGGCGCGTCCGGGTGCAGCTCCCCGACGACGAAGACTGATGGAGGAGCGCGTCGCCGCCGGCGATGGGACCGAGATCGCCTACACCTGGCAGCCGGGCGAACGCCCGGTGCTGCTCCTGCATGGCTTCGCCACCACTCCCGAACTCACCTGGGAGACGAGCGGTGTGAGCCGCGCCCTCCGGGAGGCCGGCCGTGGCGTGCTCGCCGTCACACTGCGCGGCCACGGCACCAGCGGCAAGCCGACGGGCGCGGCGCGCTACTCCGCGCGGATCCTCGCGGACGACGCCACGACGGTCCTCGACGCCGCCGGCGTGGACCGGGTGGACGTCGTCGGCCACTCCCTGGGGTCCCGGGTGGCGTGGGCGTTCGCGCAGTCCTCCGCCGACAGGGTCGGCCGACTCGTCCTCAGCGGGGTGGGCACCCGGGAGGTCTTCGAGGGCTGGAGCCTCGGCGCGGTCCGGGCGCTGCTGCGCGACGGCGAGCCGATGGCCGACGAGACGGCGACGCGGCTGCTCACCGGCGCGATGGCATTGCCGGGCGCCGACCCCGACGCGCTGCTCGCGGTGGTGGAGGGGATGTCCGGCAGCGAGCTGGCCGGCCGCGCCGCCGGGCCGACGCTCGTGGTCGCCGGCAGCGAGGACGCCCTGGCGGCGGACGCCGACGTGCTCGCCGACGCGATCGGAGCGGATTTCGCCGCCGTGCCGAAGCGCTCGCACCTCAACCTGCTGAGCTCCCGCGCGTTCAAGCAGATCCTGCTGCAGTTCCTGACCTGAGCGACGGGCCCCCTGACATATCTCTGTGAGATACTGCAGGCTCACGTCCAATGGAGGTCGGAGTCCCATGTCCCAGCGCGACCTGGTCCAAGGCGGCGGAGCCCTCTTCCGCGATACGGGGCAGGACGGCCTGATGCACCGGGCCTTCCTCCGAGCGGAGGGATTCTCCGCGGAGGATGTCCGCCGGAGCCCGGTGATCGGGATCGCGAACAGCGCGAGCGAGTTGAATCCCTGCAACGCTGGCCTCACCGAGGCGGCCGAGTACGTCAAGGAAGGGATCCGCGAGGCGGGCGGACTGCCGCTGGAGTTCCCCACCATCTCGATCTCCGAACCGTTCTCCCGACCGACGAGCCTCTATCTGCGCAACCTGATGTCGATGGACGTCGAGGAGATGGTGAGCAGCACGCCGATCGACGGCGTGGTCCTCCTCGGCGGCTGCGACAAGACGGTGCCGGCGCAGATCATGGGCGCCCTGAGCGCGAACAAGCCGGCCGTGATGCTCGTGGCAGGGCACCGGCCGGTGTCCTGCTTCAAGCAGAACCGGGAGTTCACGGTCGACGACGTCTGGCCGCTCTGCGAGCAGCGCCGCGTCGGCGAAGTGGACGACGCCGACTGGCTCGAGCTGGAGGGCGCGCTGAACATCGGCGTCGGCACCTGCAACGTGATGGGCACGGCCACGACCATGGCGGCCGTCGCCGAGCTGCTCGGGTTCGCCCTCCCGGGCTCCGCCCTGCAGCCCGCGGGCAGCGAGGCGCGCAAGGAGCTCGCCCGGGCCGTCGGCCGCCAGATCGTGGCGAACGTCGCGGCGAACCTCCGCCCGACCGACGTCGTCACCGACGCCTCGCTGGAGAACGCCTTTCGCATCGTCTGCGCCCTCGGCGGCTCCACGAACGCCGTCATCCACCTCGAGGCCATCGCCGGGCGCGCAGGGCTCAGCATCGGCGGCGAACGATTCGAGGAGTGGTCGTCGACCACCCCGTACGTCGCGAACGTCCGGCCGGGCGGCAGCCGGCTGCTGACCGAGCTCGACGAAGCGGGAGGCGTGCCCGCTGTCGTCTCGCACATCCGCGAGCTCCTGCATCTCGACGCCGTCACCGCCGAAGGCCGCACGTGGACCGAGACCCTCAGCGACCGGGTGTACGGCGAGCACCCGGCCATTGCGCCGCGATCCGCTCCGCTGTCCGAGCGTGGCGCGCTCGTGATGCTCACCGGCAATCTCGCCCCGCGCGGCGCCGTGTTCAAGGCGGCCGGGGCGCACGATCCTCGGCTGCAGCAGCACCGTGGCCGCGCCGTCGTGTTCGATGGCATCGCGGACCTGAACGCGCGCATCGACGACCCGGCGCTCGACGTCGACAGGGACAGCATCCTGGTTCTGCGCGGCATGGGGGTCCTCGGGGCGCCGGGCATGCCCGAGGTCGGTCACATCCCGATTCCCGGGAAGCTGCACAAGGAGGGGGTCCGCGACATGGTGCGCCTCTCCGACGCGCGGATGAGTGGGACCTCGACCGGCAGCGTGGTGCTGCACATCACCCCCGAGGCGGTCGCCGGCGGGCCGCTAGGACTGCTGCAGACCGGCGACGAGATCGAGCTGGACGTCGCGAACGGCACCATCCGGCACTTCGTCGACGACGAGGAGCTCGCCCGCCGCACGCCCTTCGAGAACCGGAACGCTCCTCAGCGGGGCTTCGCCTGGCTGCACCAGAAGCACGTGCTCCAGGCGGACGCCGGCTGCGACTTTGATTTCCTGCGCGCGGCGGGAACGTGGGCGTGAACGCCCGGGTCGCCGTCGTCACCGGCTCGTCGAGCGGGATCGGGAAGGCCATCGCCTCCCGGCTCTCGCACGAGGGCTGGCTGGTCGTGCTGAACGGCTATCGCACCGAGGAGGCGGGCCACGCCCTCGCCGCCAGCCTCCCCGGGGCGGCCTACGTGGACGCCGACGTGAGCACATCCGACGGTGCCCATCGGCTCGTTGACGCGGCTACCGCGGGCTTCGGGCGACTGGATGCCCTGGTGAACAACGCGGGGATCGCCCGCCAGATCCCGCACCGCGACCTGGACGCGGTCGACGACGACTTCTGGGATCGGGTGATGTCGGTCAACCTCAAGGGCCCGTGGAATCTGGCCAAGGCGGCACGCCCCCACCTGGTCGAGACCCGCGGCCAGATCATCAACAACGCGTCGCTCGCGGGCCTGACGGCCGCGGGCAGCTCGATCCCGTATGCGATCAGCAAGGCGGGGGTCATCCACATGACGAAGCTACTGGCGCGCGCGCTCGGTCCGGAGATCCGGGTGAACGCCGTCGCGCCGGGCTATATCGACACCCCGCTCACCCACGACTGGCAGCCGCTGCGCGAGTCGATCGAGGCCAACTCGCCCGCGCGGCGCCTCGGCGCGCCCGACGACGTGGCGGAGGTGGTGCACGGACTGCTGACCATGAGCTACGTCACCGGTGCGGTCATCCCCGTCGACGGCGGGCTGCACCTGCTGTGAAGAGAATCGGAATGGACGAGCCGGTCGATTCCGACGAGTCCGCGCCCGGCCACCAGTCGCAAGCCGAACGCGTGCGCGAGACGATGGCGGGGCAGATCCTGCGGGCGGAGCTGCGGCCCGGCGAGATCGTCATCGAGTCGGAGCTCGCCCGCGAGTACGGCGTCTCCAAGACGCCCGTGCGGGAGGCGCTGCAGACGCTGGCGATCGAGGGCCTCGTCACCGTGCTGCCGCGCAAGGGCTACCTGATCCGCAGCCTCAGCTTCTCCGACATCCGGGACGTCATGGACCTGCGCCTCATCATCGAGCCGCGCCTGCTGCGATCCACCGCCCTCAACTCGACCCCCGCCCTGGTCGAGGAGCTGCGGACGATTCTGCGCGAGCAGTTCCGCGACGACGCCAGCCTCGACGAGCAGCTCGTCGCCGCCAACGCGTTCCACCTCGCCTGCATCCGCGCCTCGCGCAACGCTCGCGCCGTCTCGATCGTCGCGATGCTGTCCTACGAGGTTCAGCGGCTGCACTACCTCCTGCCCGTCGTCGGCGGCCACGTCACCTCTCCCCCGGAGCGGCACGCACACAGTGCCATCGTCGACGCGATCGCGGCCGGCGATGCCGCCGAGGCGGAGACGCGGATGCGCGAGCACCTGACCGAGACCAGCGCCGCCATGGTCAAGGCGTTCTATGAGGCCGGGTCCATCCCCGACCTCCCCTGACCAGCCTTCCCGACCAGCCCTACTCGACCGATTCGGAGACGACGATGACGAACACGCAGAAAGTCGCGGTGGTGACCGGCGCCGGGTCCGGCATCGGCCGCGCCGTCGCCGATGCGATGCTCACCGCGGGCTACCGGGTAGCCCTCGCGGGCCGGCGGGAGGAGGCCCTCCGGGAAACCGCAGCCGGCCGGGACGACGCGCTCGTGCAGCCCACCGACGTCACGGTGCCCGCCGAGGTGGCGACGCTCTTCGACCGCACGGTCGAGAAGTGGGGCCGGGTCGACGTGCTGTTCAACAACGCCGGCATCCCGGGGCCCGCCGTCGCCGTCGACGACATCGAGTTCGACGATTGGCAGGCGGTCGTCGCGGTCAACCTCACCGCGTCGATGCTCTGCGCTCGCGAGGCGGTGCGCATCATGAAGCGGCAGGACCCGCGCGGCGGCCGGATCATCAACAACGGCTCGATCGCGGCGCACTCGCCGCGACCGCAGTCAGCGGCCTACGCGGCGACGAAGCATGCCATCACCGGGCTCACCAAGTCGATCGAGCTGGACGGACGAAGCTTCGGCATCAGCTGCGGGCAGATCGACATCGGCAACACCGCGACGCAGATCGCCGACCGCCTCAGCACGGGCCCCGGCGCCCTGCAGGCGGACGGCCGCCGCATGCCCGAGCCGACCTTCCCGGTCGTGCACGCCGCGGAGGCGGTGCTGTTCATGGCAGGCCTGCCGGCCTCGGCCAACGTCACCTCGCTCGTGATCACCGCAGCCGGGATGCCGTTCGTCGGCCGCGGCTGAGCCATGCCTCAAACTCCCTAGCCGACCCCGATCGACGAGAAGGTGCCCGTGCAGCGAACCCTGCCCAAACCGTCCGAGCTCCGGCAGCAGCTGGTCTTCAAGCGGATCGACCCGAATCGCCGCCGCGCACGACTGCGCGGCGCGACCGACGTCTGGGACCTGCGCCGCATCGCCAAGCGCCGCACACCGACCGCGGTCTTCGACTACGTGGACGGCGCCGCGTACTCCGAGCACAGCCTGCGCCGCAACCGCCGGGGGTTCGCGGACCTCGAGTTCGCGCCCGGGGTGCTCCGCGACGTGTCCGCGGTCGACCTCTCCAGCCCGCTCCTCGGCAGCACCATGAGGATGCCCGTCGGCATCGCGCCCACCGGGCTCACCAGGCTGACTCACAGCGAAGGCGAGATCGCCGGCGTGCGAGCGGCGCAGCGCTTCGGGATCCCGTTCACGCTGTCCACGATGGGCACCACCTCCATCGAGCGGGTCGCGGATGAGGCGCCCACCGCCCACCGCTGGTTCCAGCTGTACCTGTGGAAGGACCGCGAGCGGTCGCTGGAACTCGTTCAGCGCGCCGCCGCGGCCGGCTACCAGGCCCTGATCATCACCGTCGACACCCCGGCCGCCGGGGCGCGCCTCCGCGACGTCCGCAACGGCATGAGCATGCCCCCGACACTCAGCCTGAAGACGATCCTGGACGCGTCGTACCGGCCGGAATGGTGGTTCAACTACCTGACCACCGAGTCCCTTCGCTTCGCCAACTTCGACGGCAGCAAGAAGACGCTCTCCGAGCAGGTCAACTCGATGTTCGACGCGACCCTCGACTTCGACGACCTCGACTGGCTGCGCCAGAACTGGGCCGGTGCGCTCATCGTCAAGGGCGTCCAGACTCCCGAGGACGCGGTGCGGGTGTTCGCCCGCGGAGCCGACGCGATTGTGGTGTCCAACCACGGCGGTCGCCAGCTCGACCGGGCGCCGGTTCCGCTGCACTCGCTGTCCTCGATCCGCGCTGCGGTCGGTCCGGAGGCCATCGTGATCCTCGACAGCGGGATCATGTGCGGCGGGGACGTGGTCGCCGCCCTCGCGGCCGGGGCCGACTTCACGCTGATCGGCCGCGCCTACCTGTACGGGCTCATGGCCGGCGGCGAGCAGGGAGTCGAACGGGTGCTGGAGCTGTTCCGGAACGAGATCAAGCTGGTGATGCAGCTCCTCGGGGTCACCTCGCCCGCTCAGTTGACCCCCGACCATGTGCGGCTGTTCCCGACGCGCCAGGACCGGGCATGAGCCGGACCACCCAGCTGCGCCGCTACGAGCTCGCGCCGGGGGCCGCTACCGAGTTCACCGCCTGGTGGCGCGGGCACCTCGTTCCCGCGCGGGTGCGGCACGGCTTCCGCGTCGACTTCGCGTGGCTGCGCACCGACGGCGGCGAGTTCACCTGGGCGGTCAGCGTCGCGGGCGATGCGGAGGAGTTCGCGCGGGCGGAGGCGGTCTACCTCGAATCCGAGGAGCGCACGGCAGCCTTCGCCGCCGGGGACCCGCTCGCCTGGGTCATCCAGCAGCACATCGACATCGTCGACCCGGTCGCGACGCGTTGAGCCCATGCCGATCGACGACTTCGACGCCCGCCTGCTGACCCTGCTCACCGAGGAGCCCCGGATCGGGGTCTTCGAGGCGTCTCGTCGCCTCGGAGTGGCGCGAGGCACCGTGCAGGCCCGCCTCGACAAGCTGCAGCGCAGCGGAACAGTGGTCGACTTCGCGCCGACCGTCGACACGGTGGCCCTCGGCTACCCGGTGATGGCCTTCGTGACCGCCGAGATCGCACAGGGCCAGCGCAACACGACGGTCATCGACCACCTCCGCCGAGTGCCCGAGGTGCTGGAAACCCACACGATCACGGGTCAGGGTGATCTGCTCATCCGGGTCGTGGCCGCGTCCAACGCCGACCTGCAGCGGGTCATCGACGAGCTCGTCGGGGACCCCAACATCGTTCGGACCTCCACGGTGGTCGTCCTGGACACCCAGATGGCGTACCGTACGCTCCCCCTCGTGTGGGCGGCGGCCGGAGTGCGGCGACCCTAGTCTCCGGGTGCCGGGTCGGCCCCGGGCAGGCCGAGCTGCGGCGCCGCGGTGCGCAGCGGTGCGGTCCGGCGCGCATCCCACGGGACCCTCGTCAGGAGCATCCGGCGGGCGACGAGCACGATGACGACCGCGGTCGCGGTGTAGAACAGCAAGACGTAGGACATCATCGGGATCGGCCCGTCCACCGGCACCCCGACGAGGGGAACCGTCAGGGATCCGATGCTGAACTGGGCGACCCCGAGCAGCGCCGCCGCGGTGCCGGCGCGCGAGCGCTCCACGGTCATGGCCATCGTCATCAGATTGGGCACGGCGAAGCCGAACACCGAGACCAGTGCGAACATCCCGCCGATGACGACCCACACCGGGGCGGACACCAGAAAGGCGACCGCGAGTCCGGCCGCGGCGGTGAGCAGCGCGACGAGGCCTGCCGTCGCGAGCGCGGCGGGGTGCCGCCTCCGCGCCAGCAGGCCGTTCAGCTGGCTGCAGATGACGAGCCCAACCGAGACGACCGCGAACACGACGCTGAAGGCGATGGGGCTCAACCCGTACCGGTTCTGAAGGATGAACGACCCTCCGGCGAGGTAGGTCAGGAGGATCGCCGAGGTGCACGCCATCAGCAGGATGGAGACGGCCACCTGCGGCTGCCGGAGCACCGCCGCCACTCCGCCGCGCGACGCACCCGAGGGTGATCCCCGGCTTACCGTCGCCCGGGTCTCGGGCAGGGCGATGATCACCAGGGCGAGGACGATGGCACCGAGGCCGCCGACCACCCAGAAGGCCGGCCGCCATGACTCCGTGAGGTCGAGCAGGAACCCCGCGGTCAGCGGGCCCACGACGGCGGCGACCGCCGTCAGGGCAGTGAGTCGCGAGTAGTACGCGGCGAGCGAGTGCCCCTCCAGGAGGTCCCGGCCGATGACCCGCGACGTCGACAGCGCGGCCCCCGCACCGATGCCCTGCAGGAAGCGTCCCACGATCAGGACCGGCACGCTCGGCGCGACGAGGCACAGCACGGCCGCGACGACGAACAGGACCAGCCCGACGACCAGCGGCGGCCGGCGGCCGAGCCGGTCGCTGATCACACCCGTGAACGCCTGACCGACGAGGAGGCCGAGGAGCGCCGCGGTCAGGGTCAGCTGGATGAGGGAGTCCGAGGCCGCGAGATCGACGGCCATCGCGGGCAGGCCCGGCGTGTACGCGTCGACCGTGAACGGCAGCAGCGCGGTCAGCACACTGGCGGTGCCAATGGTCAGGCCGAGGGGCCGGGAGAGGGCGCGTCTCCGCTCCTCGGGGAGCCGGCCGGCGCGCCTCACCGAGCCGCCGCCGATCGACGCGATCGATCGACCGGTGTCCCCATCGTCCGCGTCCCCCCGACCCGGACTCGATGTCGAGCCCCGAAGGCGGGCGAGCCAGCCCCTCCGTCGAAGATATACGATCATGGCTTCCGCCGGAGCGGACACCGTCGCCTGCCCGGCGGCGACGCCGTCACCGGACGCGGATGAGCACGGTGCCGGCGAAGACGTCGTGCAGCCCCCGCTGATCGGCATCCCAGATGACCGCGGGGATCAGCAGAGCCAGGAGAACGGTGCGCACGGCTGGTCGCCAGAGCCCCGCCCACGTGTTGTCGAGCTTCACCACACGCATTCCGAGGAGCAGGTGGCCGATGCTGCCGCCGAACGCGGCGATCAGCACGTACTGCTCGATCGCGAAGATGATGAGGCTCGCGAAGCTGTCGCCGAAGAAGAACATCGCGTAGAACGCGAACGCGAACGCGAAGTCGATGAGGATGGCGGCGATCCGCACGGCGGGTCGTGCGACGGAGGCGACGCCGCTCTCCGGCCGGCCGAGACGCTCACCCGGCCACCGACCCGAAGGTGACCCCAGCGCGACCATCGGACCAGCCTATCCGGGCACGATCGGCGTCCCGCCGCCGACTCCGAGGCGCGCGTAACACCCCCGAAACAAAGGCGACACAGGAGGGAAACTGGGTCTGCGTAGGGTCGGACCGGCTGCATTCGCTGCCAGATCCATCACGCAACCTACGGAGTCCCTCCTCTATGTCGCATCCGAAATTCAGTGATTCATCCGAGGTGATCAAGTTCATCAAGGACACTGACGTCAAGTTCCTCGACATCCGGTTCACCGACCTCCCGGGCGTGCAGCAGCACTTCAACATCCCGGCGGCCACGGTGGACGAGGACTTCTTCTCCGTCGGTCAGCTCTTCGATGGCTCGTCCATCCGCGGCTTCGCGAACATCCATGAGTCCGACATGCAGCTGATCCCGGACATCTCGACGGCGTACCTCGACCCGTTCCGCACCGAGCGCACCCTCATCTGCGTCTTCGACATCTACAACCCGCGCAACGGCGAGATCTACGCGAAGGACCCGCGCCAGGTCGCCAAGAAGGCGGAGAAGTACCTGGCGTCGACCGGCATCGCCGACACCGCGTTCTTCGCCCCCGAGGCCGAGTTCTACATCTTCGACGACGTCCGCTACGAGGTCACCCAGGGCTCCAGCTTCTACAAGGTGGACTCCTCCGAGGCCGCCTGGAACAGCGGCCGCGAGGAGGACGGCGGCAACCTCGCCAACAAGACGCCCTTCAAAGGCGGCTACTTCCCGGTGAGCCCCGTCGACCAGCACGCCGACCTCCGCGACGAGATCGTGCTCCGCCTGATGGCCGCCGGCCTCGAGGTCGAGCGCAGCCATCACGAGGTCGGCACCGCCGGCCAGGGCGAGATCAACTACAAGTTCGACACGATGGTCCACGCCGCGGACGACATCCTGAAGTTCAAATACATCGTCAAGAACACCGCCAACCTGTGGGGCAAGACGGCCACCTTCATGCCGAAGCCGCTCTTCGGCGACAACGGCTCGGGCATGCACACCCACCAGTCGCTGTGGGACGGCGGCAAGCCGCTGTTCTACGACGAGTCCGGCTACGGCGGCCTCTCCGACATCGCGCGCTGGTACATCGGCGGCCTCCTCCGTCACGCGCCCGCGGTGCTCGCCTTCACCAACCCGACGACGAACAGCTACCACCGTCTCGTCCCGGGCTACGAGGCGCCCGTGAACCTGGTCTACTCGGCCGGCAACCGGTCCGCGGCGATCCGCATCCCGATCACGGGCACCAACCCGAAGGCTAAGCGCGTGGAGTTCCGCGCGCCCGACGCCTCGGGCAACCCGTACCTCGCGTTCGCCGCGCAGCTGATGGCGGGCCTCGATGGCATCAAGAACCGCATCGAGCCGCACGAGCCGGTCGACAAGGACCTCTACGAACTGCCGCCCGAGGAGGCGAAGCTCATCCCGCAGGTGCCGGGCTCGCTCGACGCCGTCCTCGACGCGCTCGAGGCGGACCACGAGTTCCTCACCGCCGGCGGCGTGTTCAGCCAGGACCTCATCGACACCTGGATCTCGTACAAGCGCGAGAAGGAGATCAAGCCCCTCGCCGCTCGTCCGCACCCGTTCGAGTACGAGCTGTACTTCGGGGTGTAGTTCTTCGACGTCGACAGAAGGGGCCGCGACCTGATCGGTCGCGGCCCCTTCTCGTCTCCGAAGAGACTGATGTCAGATCAGTGGTCGTCCCGCGAACGGAAGTGTGCGCCCGCCTTGGCCAGGCCCCGGCTGATCAGGTAGCCGAGCGTGACAAGGGCGACGTAGTTCCAGGCCGACTCGGCGCCGAAGCCCTGGCCGTCCTCACCGTTGTCCACCATCGCCGCGGCGATGAGGATGGCGAGCGAGACGACGAGCCAGACGTAGAACTCGCTCGTCTTGTACGACGGCTTCGTTTCCTGGGTGCGCTCGGTGCGGTGCTCCACGCGCGGGGCAGTGGAGCCGGCTCCGGTCGCGTTACTTCCTCCAAGATTCGTCATGTTTACTCCTCGGGTTTCTGTGTGAGTCCTGTGATCGGGACGCATTCAACCGTAGGAAGTATTAAGGGAAGCTCACGGGGACTTGACAGACAGCATGAAGAAAAGCAAGTGTCGCGCGCGCTGGCCGGAGGCGAGCCCCGTCTGCTGATCTTCTTCGTTCGCAACCCCGCCGGCGGATCCTCCCGCCCGAGTTAGCGTCGAGTCATGAGACATGCGCTCGCAGCCACCGCGGTCGGGATCCTCACAATGCTCAGCCTGAGCGGCTGCCTGATCGTCTGGGGCGGCTGATCCTCCCCGCCTTTAGTCGCGCTCGAAGGTCAGCTCGCCGCTCTTGCCGCGGAGGTTGAGAACGTTGCCGTCCACCTCCGCAACGGCGACGTTCGACAGCACGGTGATGTAGCGGCCCTCGATCGCCATGTGCTCGGTGTCGACGCAGGCCCGTTCCGTGACCGCGCCGATCGTCACCGCGACGGAGCCCGGGCCACCGTCGACCTCCAAAGTGATGATGTTGCACGGGCCGTCGCCGCGCGCCCCCTCCTCGTCGATGGAGAGGGTGGCGGCGATGTCGGTGAGGTCCATCGCGCCCCGCCGGTCCGACGCGGCGGTCAGCACCCAGTCGCCGTAGAGCTCGGCGCCGGCGCCGCGGGTAGCGCAGCCGGCCAGCAGGCAGGAGGCGGCGGCGGCGGCGATCAGCATCCCGACGAGACCGGCTCCCGCGCGCAACGCACCCACGCCCGCACCCTACGCCCGTCGGCTGCGTCGGCCGCGTCGGCCGCGCGGCACGCTGCGGCCTCACGGCAACTCTGCAACGTTGCCGTTGAGCCGGAACGTTGCCGTCAGCGGCTTCAGCGGCGCTGCGGACCGTTACCGCACGTATCGCGCGGTCCCGTCGAAGACCGGCGTGTAGTCCCACGAGGTGCCGTTCCGGCGCATCGCATCGCATCGCATCGCATCGCATCGCATCGGCGACGATCGCCCGGGATCGGATGCTTTCCGCGCCTCGGGCCTCGAGCGCTTCGGGATCGAAGCGGCCGAGGGTTCGTCCACTCCCCCGGGTCGGCCTTCAGGTTGAGAGGAGCCGGTCGTGCCGATGGACGCAGATGTACTTGAGACTTCCCCGGCTCACCATGGAGCACGGCGCCCGCACCTTCTCAAGGTGGTACTCGGGAAACACCGGCACGTCCTCCCCGACGTCGCCGCCGAGGATCGGAAGGAGACTGCGCCCGTCGAGACGGGCGCGGCTCTCCGCCGGGACCGCCGCCAGGTCGAGCAGGGTGGGCAGCACGTCGATCAGCGACACCGGTTCTGGCACGGCCGTCCCCGCGGAGGCGCCGTTAGGGAAGGTCAGCGGGACGCGGACGCTCGGCTCGTAGAAGCAGCGCTTCTGCACCATGCCCCGCTCCCCCAGCATGTCGCCGTGATCGCTCGTGAACAGGATGACGGTGCGCTCCAGTTCGCCGGACGCCGCGAGCGCGGCGACCAGCTCGCGGACCTTGTCGTCCACGTAGCTGAGGGTGGCGTAGTACGCGCGGCGCAGGGTCCGGAGCAGGAAGCGCCACCTGGTCGGCGAGGATCAGGAGGATGTTCGGCCTGCTGCGCCATCGCCCGCGTTCGCCATGGCTCCGATCTACCACTCTCACCCGCTCGTCGGCGCGGTAGCAACGACCTCGCCGCACCCGATACAACTACCGCGCCGAGGGCGTTACTACCGCGGCCAGATCAGGGCGCGCGAGTATGCGGCCGGGTCAGCGGTCTCCGGGGGTAACCCTGCTGGGCGCACCGTAGAAGAGCCGCTCGAAAACGGTGCGGGAGCGCCGGGCCACCCGCAGGTACTCCTCTTCGAGGATCGCGGCGGAGCCCGCCGGGTAGCCGAGGAGGCGCGCGATCGCGTCGAGCTGGCGGTGGTCGGCGGGCAGCAGGTCCGCCGTCCTGTTGGTCCAGATCGTCATCGCCGAACGCAGCCGGGAGGCGAGCAGCCAGGCGGCGCGCAGCCGCTCCGCGTCGTGCACGTCCAGCAGGCCGGCCGCGGTCGCCGCGGTGAGGGCCTGCATCGTCGACTGGGTGCGCAGGCCCGGCACCGCGTGGGCGTGCCGCATCTGCAGCAGCTGCACCAGCCACTCGACGTCGCTGAGGGTGCCGCGCCCGAGCTTCAGGTGGCGTGCCGGGTCGGCGCCCTGCGGCAGCCGCTCGTTCTCCACGCGGGCCTTGATGCGCTTAATTTCGCGCACCTCCGCCTCCGGCACCTCCTGCGGGTAGCGGATCCGGTCAGCGAGGGCGGTGAAGTCGGCGACCAGGTCGTGGTCACCCGCGACCCCGCGAGCCCGGAGCAGCGCCTGCGCCTCCCAGGTGAGCGACCAGCGCGCGTAGTACGCCTCGTACGAGCGCAGCGACCGGACGACCGGGCCGTTCTTGCCCTCCGGCCGGAGGCCGAGGTCGAGCTCCAGCGGCAGCCGGTGGTCGGTCGTCAGCCGCGTGATCTCGGCCACGATGTGTTCCGCCTTCGTCTGGGCGGAGTCGTTGGTCATGCCGGCGATCGGGCGGTGCACGTACATGATGTCGCTGTCCGAGCCGAAGCCGAGCTCGGCGCCGCCGTACCGGCCCATCGCGATGATCGCGATCTCCGGCCACGGCCCGTCGTCACGGCGGATGCTGCGCAGCACCCCGGTCAGCAGCGCGCTCGTGACGCAGGCGAGCGCCTGACCGAGTTCCTCGATGCGCGCGACGCCGAGGATGCCGGCGAGGGCGAGCCGCAGCACCTCGCGCCGGCGCGCAGCACGCAGCGCGGTCGCCGCCGAGTCCCGGCTGTCGTGCCGGAGGACGATCGCGCTCGTCTCCTCCCGCAGGGCGTCCCAGCTACGCGGGCGCAGGTCCGCATCGTTCTCGAGCCAGCGCACCGCCTCCGGGTAGTTCTCGAGCAGCTCGACCACGTAGCGGGAGCCGGACAGTGCGACCGTGAGGCGATACGCCGCCTCCTTCGAGTCGCGCAGCATGCGGAGAAACCAGTGCGCGTCGCCGAGCGATTCGCTGATCCGCCGGAACGCGAGCAGCCCGCCGTCCGGGTCCGGCCCCTCCGCGAGCCACTGCAGGATCACCGGTAGCAGGGTGCGCTGGATGGCGGCCCGCCGGGACACCCCGACAGTGAGCGCGGCGATGTGGCCGAGCGCGCCGCGGGGGTCGCGGAAGCCGATGGCGGCGAGTCGCGCCTCCGCCTGAGCACTGGTGAGGGCGAGCTCCGGGCCGGGCATCCGCGCCACCGCGGACAGCAGCGGGCGGTAGAAGAGCCGCTCGTGCAGGCTGCGCACCGCCACCTTCGTGCGCAGCCAGCGCTCGCTCAAGTCGTCCGCCGTGCCGGCGAGGCCGGTCGCCCGAGCGAGGACGCGGAGCCGGTCCTCGGCGCGCGGCATCAGGTGGGTGCGGCTCAGCCGGGCCAGCTGCAGCCGGTGCTCGAGCAGGCGCAGCAGCTTGTACTCCTCCGCGAACTCCGCGCCCTCCGCGCGGCCGATGTAGCCCGCCTCCGCGAGGGCGTCGAGCGCGGTCAGCGTGGCGCGCTCCCGGACGCTCGGGTCGGAGCGCCCGTGCACCAGCTGCAGCAGCTGCACCGTGAACTCGATGTCGCGCAGCCCGCCGGCGCCGAGCTTCAGCTGCACGTCGGCCTCGTCAGCGGGGATGTTGGCGGTGACGCGCTCCCGCATCCGCTGGACCTGCTCCACGAAGCTCGGTCGCTCCGCGCTCGACCACACCTTCGGCGCGACCGCTTCGACGTAGCGCTCCCCCAGCTCCCGGTCGCCCGCCATCGCGCGGGCCTTGAGCAGGGCTTGGAACTCCCAGTCGCGCGCCCACCGCTCGTAATAGGCCAGATGGGAGTCGAGGGTGCGGACAAGCGCGCCGTTCTTGCCCTCCGGGCGCAGGTTCGCGTCGACTTCCCATAGGGGCGGCTCCACCGAAATCTCGTGGATGCCGCGCATGGTGAGCATGGCGAGCCGGGTGCCGACGGCGACGGCGCTGTCGACTCCCAGGTCGGTGCCTTGCGCGGGCTCCGCGACGAAGATCACGTCGACGTCGCTCACGTAGTTGAGTTCTCGCGCCCCCGCCTTGCCCATCCCGATGATCGCCAGGCGGGTGGCCGCGATCTGCTCGGGCGTGAACCGGCCGGGGCCCGCTCCCGGGCAGGCAGCGTCCGCCCGGGCCACGGCGAGAGAGGCGTCGAGTGCCCCGGCAGCGAGATCGGCGAGCATCCCCGTAACCGGCTGCACGGCCTGCAGGGGCTCGGCCTGCGCGAGATCCCATGCGGCGAGGCGCAGCAGGTGCCAGCGGTAGCGGGCGCGTAGCGCGATCCTTCCCTCATCTCCGCCGAGAGCCGCCACCCCAGCGTCGTCCGCGCGGACGGAACCGAGCAGGTCGGCGCGCAGCTGCTGGGCGGTGGGCACGGCGTCGAGCGGCCGGGCCAGCGCCTCGAAGCCCTCCGGCCGGCGCATCAGGTACTCGGCGAGGCCGGTCGACGCGCCGAGGACGAGCAGCAGCCGGCGTGTGGTGCCCGCCGGCTCCAGCGCCGCCGTCACCTCGGCCGCGTGCCGCCGCGCGAGGCGCAGCAGCGCGTCGAGCGCCTGATCGGGGTCCGCGACGGTGCCGAGCAGCGGCAGCACCGACTCCGCGGAGGAGCCGGTGATCGCCTCCAGCTCGATGAGGCGGTCGCGGACGGTGCCGAGTTCGGCGAAGCCGAGGCGCGCCAGCTCGCTGAGGGTGGTCAGCTCGCGACGCATCGGTGCAGACCGGGACGCGGAGCGGTCAGAGCATCTCCAGGTTCGACCGCAGCTCGTACGGCGTCACCTGGGCTCGGTAGTCGCGCCAGTCGCGGCGCTTGTTGAGCATCACGTAGTTGAAGACCTGCTCGCCGAGGGTCTCGGCGACCAGCTCCGACTCCTCCATATAGGAAATCGCGTGGTCGAGGCTCGCGGGCAGCGGATCGTAGCCGAGAGCGCGGCGCTCCGGATCGGTGAGCTCCCACACGTTGTCTTCGGCCTCGGGCGGCAGCTCGTAGCCTTCCTCGACGCCTTTGAGGCCGGCGGCGAGCAGCAGCGAGAGCGCGAGGTACGGGTTCGCGGCGGAGTCGATGGCCCGGTATTCGACGCGGGAGGACTGGCCCTTGCCCGGCTTGTAGAGCGGCACGCGGACGAGAGCGGAGCGGTTGTTGTGGCCCCAGGTGACGAAGCTCGGTGCCTCGCCCAGCTTGCTGTCGGTGGTGCCCCACAGCCGCTTGTACGAGTTCACGAACTGGTTGGTGACCGCCGTGATCTCGGGCGCGTGCTTGAGCAGGCCCGCGATGAACTGCCGGCCGATCGTCGACAGCTGGTACTGGGCGCCCGGGTCGAAGAACGCGTTGGTGTCGCCCTCGAACAGCGACATGTGCATGTGCATGCCGCTGCCGGGCTCCGTCTGCAGCGGCTTGGGCATGAACGTCGCGTAGACGCCCTGCTCGATGGCCACCTCCTTGATGACGGTGCGGAAGGTCATGATGTTGTCGGCCGTGGTGAGCGCGTCGGCGTAGCGCAGGTCGATCTCGTTCTGGCCGGGGCCCGCCTCGTGGTGGCTGAACTCCACCGAGATGCCGAGATCCTCGAGCATCCGCACGCTGCGGCGGCGGAAGTCGTGGGCGGTGCCGCCGGGGACGTTGTCGAAGTAGCCGGCGGAGTCGACGGGCTCGGGTCCGTGCGGGCCGAACTGGCTGGACTTCAGCAGGTAGAACTCGATCTCGGGGTGCGTGTAGAAGCTGAAACCGCGGTCCGCGGCCTTCGCCAGCGCGCGCTTCAGCACGTTGCGCGGGTCGGCCGCGTGCGGCTGGCCGTCCGGCGTGGTGATGTCGCAGAACATGCGCGCGGTCGGGTCGATCTCGCCCCGCCACGGCAGCACCTGGAAGGTGGTGGGGTCCGGGTGGGCGAGCACGTCCGCCTCGAACGCGCGAGTGAGGCCCTCGATCGCGGAGCCGTCGAAGCCGAGGCCTTCCGCGAACGCGCCCTCTACCTCGGCCGGCGCGATGGCGACCGACTTCAGGGTGCCGATCACGTCGGTGAACCAGAGGCGCACGAACTTGATGCCGCGTTCCTCGATCGTGCGAAGGACGAAGTCGCGCTGCTTGTCGACCACGGCTGGGGCCTCTCCTCGGATGGGCCCCAGGGGCCCGGAACTATCGCGTCATTAGGCTAGTGGCTATGCCGACAGTCCGCTTGGCGCTCGCCCAGACCAACCCCACCGTCGGCGCCTTCCGCGCGAACGCCGGCCGCATCGTCGAGTACGCGAGACGCGCGGCCGACGCCGGCGCCGATCTCGCCGTGTTCGGGGAGATGGCTCTCTCCGGCTACCCGATCGAGGACCTGGCGACGCGACCGTCCTTCCTCACCGAGAGCCGCGACGAGCTGCACCGGCTCGCCGCCCGCCTCGACGACGAAGGCCTCGGCACGCTGCCGGTCATCGTCGGCTTCCCGGACGGGCCGTTCGAGCCCCGCGTCGCGGGCACCGGGAGCGCGCCCTCCGCCATCGCCCAGAACTGCGCCGCCGTGCTCTACCGCGGCGAACTGGTCGCCCGGCAGGCCAAGTTCCACCTGCCCAACTACTCGGTGTTCGACGAGTACCGCAACTTCATCCCAGGCGACGAGCTCACGGTGCTGCGCCTCGGCGACGTCGACGTCGCCCTCGCCATCTGCGAGGACATCTGGCGCGACGGCGGCCCGGTGAGCCGGGTTTCCACCGCGGACGCCGGCATCCTCGTGGTGATCAACGGCTCTCCGTACGAGCGCGACAAGGACGAGGTGCGCCTGCCGCTGGTGCGCCGGCGGGCCGTGGAGACGGACACCGTGGTCGCGTATGTGAACCTCGTGGGCGGCCAGGACGACCTCGTCTTCGACGGCGACTCGGTGGTCGTCGACCAGGCCGGCGAGATCCTCGCGCGTGCCCCGCAGTTCACCGAGCACCTCCTCCTCGTCGACGTCGAGGCGGCGGACGTGACCGAGCCCACCCTGACCCGGGGCATCCGGCACGTCGAGCTGCCCCGCCGGGCGGTGGAACGGCAGCCGCTCCCCCGCGACATCGCCCAGCTGCCGGACGACCGCGCGCAGGTGTGGAACGCGCTCGTGCTGGGGCTCCGCGACTACGTGGAGAAGAACGGGTTCCCCGGGGTGCTGCTGGGGCTGTCCGGCGGCATCGACTCCTCCCTCGTCGCCGCGATAGCCGTCGACGCGGTCGGCGCCGACCGGGTGCACGGCGTCTCCATGCCGAGCCGCTGGTCGTCCCAGCATTCGCGGAGCGACGCCGACGACCTGGCCGAGCGCACCGGGCTGCGCTACCGGACGCAGGCGATCGCCGACCTCGTCGAGCCCTTCGACCGGGAGCTGGCCCTCACCGGCCTCGCCGCCGAGAACATCCAGGCGCGGGCCCGTGGCATGGTGCTCATGTCGATCTCCAACATGGAGGGCCAGCTCGTGCTGACCACCGGCAACAAGACGGAGCTCGCGGTCGGCTACTCGACCATCTACGGCGACTCGGTCGGCGGCTTCAACCCGCTCAAGGACGTGCCGAAGACCCTCGTCTGGGAGCTGGCGCGCTGGCGCAACGAGGCCGCCGAGGCGCGCGGCGAGACGCCGCCGATCCCGGAGAACTCGATCGTGAAGCCGCCATCGGCGGAACTGCGGCCAGGCCAGACCGACCAGGATTCGCTGCCGCCGTACGAGGTGCTCGATGCGATCCTCGACGCGTTCATCGGTCGGCGGTTCGGCCCGACCGACATCGCCGATCTCGGCTACGACCCGCAGCTCGTCGAGCAGGTGATCCGGCTCGTCGACCGATCCGAGTGGAAGCGCCGACAGAGCGCGATCGGCACGAAGATCTCGCAGATGGCCTTCGGCCGCGACCGCCGCCTCCCCATCACGTACCGCCACGGCGGCTGAGGAGGTAGGTGGCGGCGGTGCGGGGGCGCGGGACCGTGATGAGCGCAGCGGCGGTCACAAGGACCAGGACGCCCGAGGCGACCGAGAGGCCCGGGTAGCCGATCAGCGCGAGAACCGGGCCCGCGACGGCGGCGCCGACCGCGCCGCTCACGTTCATCACGAGGTCGGTGCGACCCTGCGTGCGCGTGCGGGCGGCGCCTGTCGTGAGGTCCGCGACGAGCGCCGAACCCGCCACCGTCGTCGCACTCCAGCCGAGACCCAGCAGCGCGAGCCCGACCGTGACGAGCGGCGCCGAGTGCCCGGCCGTCGCGGTCACTGCAACCGCTGCGGCGAGCAACGCCTGGCCGACCAGGATCGTGCGGATCCTGCCGAACCGGTCGCTCAGCCAGCCGAACACGGGCGACAGCGCGTACATGCCGGCGACGTGGAGGCTGATGCTCACACCGATCACGGTCAGCGAGGTGCCGCCGTGGACGAGATGCACGGGGCTCATCGACATGACCGACATCATGACCGCGTGGCTCGCGGCGATCGCGGCGATGGCCAGGACCACGAGCGAGCGGGCAGCGACTCCCCCGCCAGCCACCGGACTCGGCGCGGCCGGCAGCCGACGGCTGAGGAGGAGCGGGTCGGGGCGCAGACCGAAGACGAAGGCGGCGGCCGCGAGGACCTGTGCCGCGACGGCGATGACGAACGAGCCGGTCAGCTCCGGCATGTGGAGCGCCCCGGCGATGACCTCGCCCGGTCCGAAGAGGTTGGGCCCGGCGACGGCACCCAGGGTCGTCGACCACACCACGAGGGACAGGTCGCGGCCGCGATGGCGGGGATGGGCGAGGTCGGTGGCGGCGAAGCGGGTCTGGAGGTTGACGGCTGCGCCGACGCCGACCAGCCCGAAGCCGACCAGCAGCAGCGGGAAGGACGGCAGGGCAGCCGAGAGAACGGTGAGGATGACGCCGACGGCGGAGACGAGGATGCCGCCCGACAGCGCAGCTCTGCGGCCGCGCCGATGGGCGATGCGCGCGAGCGGCACCGCGGCTACGGCCGCGCCGAGGGTGCTCATGGTGGCGGCGCCGCCCGCCCAGGCCTCCGAGCCGGACACCTCGGTCGCCAGGACCGACCCGACCGAGTAGATCGTGCCGATCGCGACGCCCCCGGTGATCTGCCCGAAGATCAACACCCCGACGGTGCGCCGCTGCACCCGGACCAGGTCCGGCAGCTGCGCGGCCTCCTGGCTCTCGGGCGTTCCTACGTGACCGGCCACACTGCCGGCTGCTCGATCCATGCCGCCACGCTAGCGCCGCCGCGTCCTCCGCGGACTCCGGACGGGCGGTCCGGACGACAGGCCCGATCAGCGGGCCGTACGCACCGGGGTGCCGCGTGTCGCCGGGTGCGCCTAGCGTGGATGCATGCGACGACGCGCCATTCCCCGAGCTGCGGCGCTCGCCGCTGCGATCGGCGCTCTCGCCGGCTGTGCGTCACCGCCGACCACCACGTACACCGCTGCGAACGGCGCGAGCGTCACCGTCGACTGGCGCGAGTACCCCGGGCATGCCGACCAGGACCCGGACCAGGTGCTGCAGGCGCCGGTCGCCGAGGAGGTGGCCGAGCGTGCCGAGAACGTCTTGGGGGCGATCGAACGCCGGCTGGCCGAGGAGTTCGGCTTCGACTGGGAGGACGGCCCGGGCGAATCGGTGCTCGTGCGCACCGGGGGCAACGGCTACGGCGGCGACAGCCTCTACGTGGTCTACAACTCGACGACGCGCGAATCGCTGACGGTGCCCGACTTCGCTGACTGGAATCGGGTGCTGGAGATCGTGGACGCGGTCGCCCCCGCCTACGGGTTCGAGCCGGTCCGGCTCGATTCGGTGTCGGTCACGGGTGAGGAGTACGGCGTCGGGCCCGAGCAGAAGGACGAGAAAGGAGCCTGGCAGTGGAACGGCGTCGCTCTCGCGCCCGGTCAGTGGCTGAGCGTCGGCGTCGTCGACGTGGAGCGGGACGCGAGCGGCGAGGCGGCGGAGGAGATGGCGGGGTCGGTCGAGCACGGCTGGAATCCGCGCTCGGTGTCGCTCTCCTATGGTGCCACCACCCTGCACCACCGCGACCGCGCCTCCTTCCTCGAACGGCTCGCGCCGTTCCAGGGCCTCCCCCGACCGGAGCCGACCACCTCCGACTGACCGCTCCAGCCGACCTGCCGGCGCCCCCATAGGATGAGCGCATGAGCGAGCCGGTGAAGCGGGTCCGCAAGCGTCACTTCCAGCAGGCCCGTGAGAACGGCGTGCCGATCGTGGGACTGACCAGTTACGACGCCCTCTCTGCGGGCATCTTCGACGCCGCGGGGGTCGACTTCCTGCTCGTCGGCGACTCCGCCGGCCAGGCGGTGTTCGGCTACGACTCGACCGTGCCGGTTACGGTCGAGGAGCTGATCCCCCTCACCCGCGCGGTCGCCCTCGCGGCGAAGCGCGCCTTCGTCATCGCCGATCTGCCTTTCGGCTCCTACGAGCTCGGGCCCGACCACGCGCTGCAGACGGCGATCCGCTTCATGAAGGAGACCCACGCGCAGGCGGTGAAGCTCGAGGGCGGCGTGCGCAGCGCAGAGAAGATCCGCCGCATCGTCGACGCCGGTATTCCGGTCATGGCGCACATCGGCTACACCCCGCAGAGCGAACACCAGATCGGCGGCCACGTCGTGCAGGGCCGCGGCGACGGCGCCGACCAGCTGCTCGCGGACGCGCACGCCGTCGAGGACGCGGGCGCGTTCGCGGTGGTGCTGGAGATGGTGCCGAGCGACGCCGCGCAACGCGTGACCGAGGCCGTCTCGATTCCGACCATCAG
Source organism: Naasia sp. (assembly GCA_025463675.1). Taxonomy (GTDB): domain Bacteria; phylum Actinomycetota; class Actinomycetes; order Actinomycetales; family Microbacteriaceae; genus Naasia. The sequence goes on from JAODAX010000023.1 coordinate 27,167, forward strand.
CGTCGGGGCCGGCCCGCACTGCTCCGGCCAGCTGATGGTCTGGACCGACTTCGCCGGGCTGCAGGGCGGCCGCTACCCGCGCTTCGTCAAGAAGTACGCGGACCTGCGCGGCGTCCTCACCGACGCGGTGACGGCGTTCCGGCGGGACGTCGAATCCGGCGCCTACCCGGCCGCCGAGCACGAGTACGAGTAGCGACCTCGGGCGTCCCCGACCACCGGCTCGCTACGCGTCAGCGGCCCTCGGCCGCGTCCTCCGCCGCCCACCGGTCCGCGTTCTCGCGGAGCTTCTGCGGTGCGCGCTCCGCCTCCTCCCGCGTCACGAACGGGCCGACCCGGTCGACCGCGTTCGACTGACGCCCCTGCTCGACCTCGCCCGTGCGCGAGTTCCACCACCACTGCTGCTCATCGTCCGCCATGCTCCGGCCTCCTCTTCGCGCCGCGAAGCGGCTGGGAGGATCCTATGGCCGCAGCCCGGGCGGGGGCCGATGCGCGCTCGCCGGGGGCGCCGGTAGGTTGGAGCGGTGGGCACTGCGGCGATCGGCATCGACATCGGCGGCACGGGCATCAAGGGCGCCCTGGTGGACGTGGACACCGGCGGGCTGCTCTCCGAGCGCATCAAAATGCCGACTCCGAAGGGCGGTCGACCGAACGACATCGTGCAGACGGTGCTCGAGGTGATCGGCAAGGTCCCGCAGCTGCGGGAGGGCGCCCCGGTCGGCGTGTGCTTCCCCGCCGTCGTGCAGCATGGCCGCACCATGTCCGCGGCCAACGTGTCGGACGAGTGGATCGGCCTCGAGGCGGAGAAGCTCTTCGAGGAGGGCATCGGTCGCGACATCACGTTCGTCAACGACGCCGACGCAGCCGGCTACGCCGAATCCCAGTTCGGCGCAGGCAAGGGCCGACCGGGGTTCACTATCCTCACCACCCTCGGCACCGGCATCGGGTCCGCTCTCATCTACGAGGGCCTCCTCGTGCCCAACGCCGAGCTCGGCCACCTGGCTCTCGACGGGCACGAGGACTACGAGAAGGTGGCCTCGTACGCGGCGATGGAGCGCGAGGGGCTCAGCTGGAAGCAGTGGGCGAAGCGCCTACAGAAGTATTACGCCCACCTGGAGATGCTCTTCTCCCCCGACCTGTTCATCGTCGGCGGTGGGGTGTCCAAGCACTACCAGGAGTTCTTCCCGCTGCTGGACCTGAAGACCGAGATCGTGCCCGCCGCTTTCCGCAACAACGCGGGCATCCTCGGCTGCGCAGCCCTCGCCGCGCACGCCGCCGGCACGCGCCGCCGCCGGGAGGCCGAGCACGCGGTCGAGGCGACGAACTAGCCGATCACCAGACGAGGACCCGCCGCCGCCGCCGAAACCGCAGCACCGCGGTGGGCCTTCCCGCCCCGTCGACCACGCGGGTCTGATCGTGCTCGAACCACGGGTACACGTCGTTCATCACCGCCAGCCCCTCCTCCTCCGGCGTCGCCGCTAGGAGCACCCCGCCGGGCGCCAGCACCCGGTGCAGCTCCGCCGGCCGGAGGTCGGCGAACGCCAGCAGCGCCACGTCCACGGCGGAATCGCGCAGCGGCCACGGGCGCACCGGATCGGCGAGCAGGCCGTCGGCGCCGGAGCGCGTCACTCCGCGTGCCAGTGACGACGGTGAGCTGCTGACCGCGACGGCGCGCAGGCCCGCTCGCGGAGCCCGTGCCGCCGCGAGGAGGTGACCGAGGTCGGTGCCGGCGTCCAACACCCGCAGCTCGACGCCCGCCGGCAGCATCGCGACAACGGCATGCGCGACCGCATCCATGCCGCCCGACGCATAGAGCGCGTCGACGGCGTCGAGTTCGGCCGCCGGCACCCCGCGGACGAGCGTCGAGCGGCCCCCGACGAGCGCCACGTAGCCGCGCCGGGCCGGCTCGAACCGGTGGCCGCTCGGGCAGGCGAACCCCGTGCCCTGCTCCTCGAGGTCGCGCCCGCATTTCGGGCACGCGAACCACGCCTCCACCGCCACCTCCTCGGCTTTCGCTCAACAGGCTCGACTGCCGGCACCAGGCCCACGCCGGCCGTCTCCGCATGGTGACGGCGCGACAGCCTCGTCGGGGCGAGAGGAAGGGGTGAATGGGCCGGCTGCTACGCCGGGTTCTGTCCGGGTGCGCGAGGCACCGTGGACGGTCATCTATCTCGAGTGCACGTTGCCGTACACCTCTAGCGGTCTACCCGAGGACTCGGCGAGCAGCCTCGACGTCCTCTGCTTGACCTTGCTCCGGGCGAGGTTTACCAAGCAGGCCTGGTCACCCAGGCCCCTGGTGGTCTCTTACACCACCGTTTCACCCTTACCCCGTCGCCGAGGCGACGTGGCGGTCTGCTTTCTGTTGCACTAGCTCTCGGGTTGCCCCGGGTGGGCGTTACCCACCGCCCTGCTCTGTGGAGCCCGGACGTTCCTCGGCATCCTTGCGGATGACGCGACCGTCTTGCCGACCCATTCGGGCGCCGAGTCTACCGGGCGGCGAGCTAGATGCCCGACTCCTCGGTGCGGACGAGGACGTGCATGGTTCACCGATCCGGAGAACTCAAGCGACACGCCGTCATCCGGGTGCGTGCCACGGCGTTTCGCACCCGTCCTCCGGATCCGTGAACGGTCTCCGGATGCGTGAGCACCCCTGGGGCCGCGAGCCGAGCTAGATCCCGGACTCCTCGGTGCGGACCAGGATGCAGCCGCTCTCCGGGTCGAGCACGACGACGTCGGCGGGCGTGCTGCGGATGGCCGCGAGATCGGAGCCGGTGAGGGCGACGTTGCTGCCGCCGGACACGCCGCGGCGCAGGAGGGCGGCGCCGATGCCGTAGCGGGCGCGCTGCGTCTCGTAGAGGGCCACCAGGTCCTCGGGCAGCGCGGCGACGAGCGCCTCCCGACGCGCGGCCACGTCGGCGGCCTCGGCGTCGAGCGCGCCGACGGCCTCGTCCCGTGCCGCCGCGAGGGCGGCCTGCCGCTCGGCGAGGGCGGCGCGCTCGGTCTCGATGCCGGCGAGCACCCCCTCCTGCTGTTCGAGGCGCTCCATCACCCCGAGCTGCATGTCTTCGAGGTCGCTCTGCCGGCGACCGAGCGACGCGATCTCGTGCTCGAGGCCCTGCGCATCCTTCGCTGATGCGGTGCTCTGCAACCGGGAATTGTCGCGGGCGAGCCGAGTGGCGACCACCTCGACGTCGGCCTCGACGCGGCGCAGTTCGGTGCGGAGGTCCTCGAGGGTGCCCGTCTCGGCGCCCGCCCGCCGGCGCAGCTGCTCGACTACGGCCGCCACCTGGGCAAGTTCGGCCGCCTGAGGCAGGGTCCGCTTGGCGTGCGCGATCTGCTGGATGCGCGTGTCGAGCGCCTGGAGATCGAGGAGTCGAGCCTGGTCACTGGGGTCTGCGCGCACCGTCACCCCTCCAGCGTAGCGATCAGGCGGTGCGCCCCTCCTGCCGGCGGAGCGTCGCGCGACCGGTGAAGGTCGGCGCGACGAGTCCCGCGAGCAGCGCGAGGGGCACGCCGAGGTCGGCGGAGGCGAGCGCGCCGGCGGAGTCGGCCCCTATGAGGGTCCAGATCCAGCCCGCGAACGGCGCGTACGGGCCGGAGCCGAGCAGCCCGATCCCGATGATGGTCGCGCCGACGAGGGTGGCGAGGTTGCCCCAGCGCACATCCGCGTAGCGGCCGCCCCGGCGCAGCAGATCCGCCGGGTCGAGCGGGCGGGTGCGCAGGAACAGCTCGGTGGCGATCACACCCGTCCAGACGGCGACGGGGACGGCGGCCACCGGTACCAAGTCGCGCAGCAGGTCGGCGATATCGGGTGACGCGGCGAGGAGGGCGGCGGCGCCCCCTGCGGCGACCACCGCGGAGATAACCGTGGTGAACCGGCGGTCGAGAGGCACGCCCGCCGCGGGCAGCGTGAGCCCGCTCGAGTAGAGGACGGTGGCGAGGGCGGCGACAAGGCCGAGCACCAGGGCGAGCAGCAGCGGCACCCCGTACCAGTCCGGCAGGCGCTCGGCGAGGGCCGCGATGGGGTCGGTGCGGAGGTCGGTTCCGAGCGCGGGCGATGAGGCGGCGAGCAGGACACCCCAGCAGAGGAGCAGCAGCGCGGGCAGAGCCGCCCCGAGCGAGCCGTACGAGATGGTCTGCGCACCGGACGAGCGGGGCTGCTGGTAGCGCGCGAGTTCGCCGCCGATCGCCGTCCAGGCGACGGCGAGGAGGCTGAAGACGCCGATGGCGCCGCCGATCACGGCGGGCACGGTGCCGTCGGCGACCGCCAGCGCGGTGGGCAGGTCGACCGCCGACCAGGTGCTGACGACCGCGACGCCGACGACGAGCAGCGACACTCCGCCGAGCAGCAGGTGCACCCACGCGAGCAGCCCATGCCCGAACACCGCGATCACGCAGGAGACGGCGGCGATCACCGCGACAACCGCGAACCCGATGACGGTCGGCGACAGTGTTCCGTCCCAGCCGGCGACCTCGACGAGCCGCGCGATCGCGCTCGCGATCAGCCACACGAGGGCGACCCCCCAGGCCAGGCGGACGAGCAGCAGCAGCACGGTCGGCACGATGTTGCCGACGAGGCCGAAGCTCGCGCGCGACACGACGGCTGCCGGCTGGCCGGTGCGCTTGACGGCCATGACGTTGGCGGCGAGCGGGACGCACGCGAACACCACTCCGATCACCACGGCGACGAGCGACTGCCGGAGGCTGAGCCCCAGTCCGACGAGGACGGCGCCCACGGCGACCGTCAGCGCGGAGGCGTTGGGGGCGAACCAGAGCCAGAACTGGGCCACCGGGCGGCGCAGCCGCCGGTCCACCGGCGAGGGGTGCAGGTCGGCCGGCTCCAGAAGGAACGGGCTCGGCAGGGTGGGCTCCGACGCAGCGAGCGACATCACCTTGGTCGACGCGTCGTCGCCTGCAGCGGCGAGCGGCACAGCCCCGGTCACCGCCGCCGATGGCCGCGGCGCCGCAGGCACGGCCCCGGTGTCGGAGCCCGCACCGCCGCCGAATCCGTTGCTCGCGAACCCGGTGCCGTATGCCGGTCCGACAGCCGGGCCGGGACCGAGGGCGAGCGGGCCGGGGGCGGTCGCCACGTCGTCGACGTCGTCGTCGAGGTCGCGATCGAGCGCGGAGGTGATGATGGGCAGCGTCCCGGTGTTCAGCACGCCCTCGTCGAGTGTGAGCGGGTCGATGGCCTCCGGGTGCAGAGGCGCCACCTCTTCCGGCTCCTCCTCGGCGGGCTCGGCTTCCGGTCCGGGCGCCATCGTCAGGAACGCGGCCGACGATGACGCCGGCATCGGTCCGGGCTGCACCGGGACCGGCCGGGAGGAGCCCAGGTCGGGGCCGCCGGTCCACTTGTCGTCCAAGCGGGGGGCGTCATCCTCGACAAGCTCCGCGTCGATCACATCGTCGTCGCCGGCGGCGGCCTCGGCGGCGTCGACCGGCATGGCAAGGAGATCCTGATCGCGCACCGGCGGAGGCGCGAACGCGGTCGCGCCGGTCGGGTTGGGGTCCGTGAGCGGCGGCACGCTCGCACCGATCCGGGGCGCCGTCGGCGAAGGGGGTGCCGCGTGGGCGCCGTGCGGCTGCTCCTGGTCGCCGAGGTGCCGCAGCGACTCCTCCCACTCCCGGTAGGTGGACTCGTCGAGCCGCACCCGGGCGAGGCGGGCCTGCAGCGCCTGCAGCCGCGCGAGAGGGTCGTCTCCGTCCGCCGGCAACGATTCGATCGGCGCCGCCGAGGACGACCGCGGGGATTGGGAAGGCGCGGGCGGCGCGAATGCGGCGCCGGGCGCGGCGGGAGGTGCGGACGCTTCGGGCGGTGCGGCCGCAGGCGGGAACGGGGGAAGGTCGGGGGCGAAATGCGGGACCGGCGAGGCGAACCGCGGGTCGGCGGCATCCGCGGCGAGGGAACCCACGCCGGACGCATCCGGGCGCGGCACGTCCCCCGTGCGGAAGGTGCTGCGCCGCCCCGGGTCGGCGCAGGCGGGCGCGGCAGCGGGCGAGATGCGGCGCTCGGCACCCGGCTGCCCGGGATCCGTCGACGTGGCACCGGTGGGCGCCGGTCCGGTCGGTAGGCGGGTGGGGCCGGTGGGCGGGCGCACCGGGCCGGTGGGGGTGCGGATCGGTCCGGTCTGGGTCGGAATGGGCCCCGTGCCGGGATAGGCGCGGCGCGCGAGCGGCTCCGTTCGGCGGTGGGCGCCGATCGACGGCTGAGCGGGGCGACGGGGTGGCAGTGCGGGCTCGGGCTCCGGCGACGGCGGGGCGGGCGCGGGAGGTGCGGCGGATGAGGGGAGAGCGGGCGGCGCGGGCGCGGGCGCTGCGGCAGGAGCGGCAGCAGCGGGGGGCGCCTCGGCAGCAGCGTCGGGCGCAGCTGCGCCCGCGGCGGCCTCCGGCGTCACCGACCGCGGAGCGCGGTCCGCCTCGGCGGCAGCCGGCGGGATGATCGGGATGGGTCCGGACGGGGTGAACCGCTCCAACTCGGCGGCGATCGCCGCGGCCAGCTCGTCGTCGTCGTGGATCGCGTCGTCGCGGTCGGTCGACGCGTCACGGTGCTGGTCGCGCGCGTCGGACATGGCTGAATGATACTGATCCTCAGGTTGAACGTTGACGCCCCCGCGCGGACACGAGCAGCAGGATGCCGGCGAGGACGGTGCCGAGACCTCCCCAGGCGACCGGGCCGAGCCGTTCCCCCACGATCAGCACGGCGAGCGCGGTCGCCCCGACGGGCTCGAGCAGAGTGAGCGTCGTCGCGGCGCTGGCCCCCGCCGAGCGCAGTCCCGCGCCGAACAGCAGGTAGGCGACGAACATCGGGCCCACCGCGAGGTAGGCGAGGATCGCGAGGCTGGACGGCGCTGCCAGCAGGGGTGCTCCGGTGACGGCGAGCACGGCCAGGAGCGGCACGGCGCCGACGCCGAACATCGCCCCCATGACGCTGCCCGAGCCATGCTGCCGCCGCAGCGCCCGCTCCGAGGCGCAGGTGTACAGCGCGTAGCTGGCACCCGCCACGAGCCCGAGGGCGATTCCTGCGCCGGCGCTCCCGCCATCGTCCCCGCCCGACTGCGGGGTGTGCGCGCCGCCCAGGCCGAGGAGGGCCACCCCCGCGACCGCGAGCGCGGTGGCGGCCGCCCAGCGCCGGGTCAGCCGCGTGCGGTCGAGCGCGTACTCGAGCAGGGCCGCGAAGACGGGCGCCGAGCCGAGGCTCACCACGTTGCCGATGGCGACGCCGGCGAGGTCCATGGCCGCGTAGAACGCGAGCGGGTAGGCGACGACCCCGATCGCTCCGATCAGCACCCAGCGGCGGGCGACGGGGTCCCGCAGCACCGCGGTCGCCCTCCGGAAAGAGACGAGGTAGAGCAGCGCCCCGCCGACGCCCATCGTCGCGGCGCCGGTCGCGAGCGGGCTCACCCCCGGCGGCAGGAAGCTCGCCGCGGTGCCGGTGGTCCCCCAGAGCAGGCTGGCGAGGACGATGGCGAGCACCCGGCAATCCTGCCGGAGCGTCACCGGCGGTGCGGATCAGGCGTCGGTCGGCGAGTAGAACGGCCGTGCGGTCCGGTCCTCGAGCAGCCGGCGCAGCGTCATGGCGTCCCACGGCGCGAAGCCGCGCGCGTCGTTGTCGAAGTAGACGTACACGTCGCGCCCCCTGCCGTCCGGGCAGCGCGTGCCGTCGAGGTAGCCGCGCAGCTCCCCGGCCCAGGTCTCGAGCGCGGCATCCGAGTAGCCGCTGAAGTACAGCTCGACGTCGCCGTGCAGCCGGACGTAGACGTGGTCGCCGGTGATCCGCCGCATCATCGGCCACTGGCCCGCGCCGTCGGAGAGGACGAGCGCGACGCCGTGCCGCTCGAGCACCGCGGCGGCCTCGTCGCCGGCCCAGCTCTCGTGCCGCGCCTCCAGGGCGTGCCGGATCGGCAGGTCCTCCACTGCGTCGAGGACCGGCTCCACCGTGAGCTTCTCATCGTGCCCGCGCGCCACAACTCCGGCCTGCCGTGTGCTCCGGGGCAGCCGGGCGAGGAAGTCGTCGACGCGGGCGGAGTCGAACACGTCGCGCGCCGGCAGCTGCCAGAGCACCGGGCCGAGGCGTCGGCCGAGCGCGAGGATCCCCGAGGCGAAGAAGTTGCCGAGCGCCGCGTCCGTGTTCTGCAGCCGCAGCATGTGGGTGATGAAGCGGCCGCCTTTCACCGCGAAGACGAAGTCGTCGGGCGTCTGCTCCGCCCAGGCCCGGTAGCTCGAGGGGCGCTGCAGCGAGTAGAAGGAGCCGTTGATCTCCACCGAGTCGAAGCGCTGAGCGGCGTACTCGAGTTCTCGACGCTGCACCAGCCCCTTCGGGTAGAAGTCACCCCGCCAGCCCGCGTAGCGCCACCCGGAGGTCCCGATGAACGCGCGGCCGGTCACGCTCCGAGGCTAGCGGCGGCGCGTGGCAGCCCCGGACCCCTTCCGATCGGAGCCGATGGATGCCTACGGTGGAGGGCGGGGAGGGGCCATGTTCCGGGATCGCGAGGATGCGGGCGGGCGGCTCGCCGAGCTTGTCGCTCACCTGCGTCTCCCCGACCCCGTGATCCTGGGACTGCCGCGGGGCGGTGTTCCCGTGGCCGCCCGGGTGGCCCGCCGGCTCGGCGCTCCCCTCGACGTACTGCTGGTGCGCAAGCTCGGTGCGCCCGGCTACCCGGAGTACGCGATGGGCGCGATCGGCGAGCGCGGCGTGCGCGTGGTCCGGCCGGCGGTGCTGCAGGCACTGTCGGTCGGCGCGGACGAGCTGGCCGCGATCGAGGGGCGGGAGCGCGGCGAGCTGGGCCGGCGGGCGGAGCGCTACCGCGGCGGGCGGCCGCCGCTCGACCTCACCGGCCGCTGTGCGGTGGTCGTCGACGACGGCGTCGCGACGGGCGCGACGGCCGAGGCGGCCTGCTCCGTGGCGCGGCTCCTCGGCGCCCGCGAGACGGTGCTCGCCACCCCGGTGGCCCCGGCCGACTGGGTGGAAGCCCTCGGCGAGGCCGCCGACGAGTACGTGGCCGTCGAGGAGGCGGAGGCGTTCGCGTCTGTCGGCCGCTTCTACGCCCGGTTCGAGCAGGTCAGCGACGAGGAGGTCGTGCGGCTGCTTGCCAGCTGACCGCCGCGGCATGGCGGGCGGTGCGTGCTCGGCCTAGCCTGGCTCCGATGACCGCGCCCGCACTGATCCCCGTTCCCCGACACCTCGAGGAGCGCAGCGGCCGTGTCCTGCTGCGCGGGCCCGACCAGGTCGCCCGCAGCATCGACCCGACGCTTCCGGTCGAGGGCTACGTCCTCGAGATCCGCGACGACGCCGTCGTGATCCGCGGCGGGGGCCCGGCCGGCGTCTTCTACGCCGTGCAGACGCTGCTGCAGCTGCTGCCGCCCGCAGCGGCCGCAACCGCCCACTGCTCTCTCGAGGCCGCGCTCGCCGCCGCCGGCCCCGTGGAGGTGCCCCAGCTGCTCGTCGAGGACCAGCCGGAGCACGCCTGGCGCGGCTTCCTCCTCGACGTCGCGCGGCACTTTCAGCCGCTCGAGGTGCTGCTGCGGCTGGTGGACCAGCTGGCCGCGCACAAGCTCAACGTCCTGCACCTGCACCTCACCGACGACCAGGGCTGGCGCTTCCCCGTGCCCGGCTATCCCCGGCTCACCGAGGTGGGCGGGTGGCGGCGGGAATCCCCGGTCGGCTTCGACCACGAGGGCGACGACTTGAAGCGCGACGGCGTCCGGCACGGCGGCTGGTACACCCGCAGCGACCTCGAGCATCTGGTCGCGTACGCCGCCGAGCGGCACATCGCGATCGTCCCCGAAGTCGACCTGCCCGGCCACGCGACCGCCGCGATCGCCGCGTACCCCGAACTCGGCAACGGTGCGCACCACGGTGCCGCCGGCGTGGAGGTGCGCACCCGCTGGGGCATCAGCACCACGATCCTCAACCTGGAGGACGCCACTCTCGCGTTCGTCGACGCTGTGCTCGACGAGGTGATGGACATCTTCCCCGGCACCTGGATCCACGGCGGCGGCGACGAGGTGCCGAAGGCCGAGTGGCGAGGCTCGGCCCGAGTGCAGCGCCGGAAGGCGGAGCTCGGTCTCGACGACGAGGAGCAGTTGCAGGGCTGGTTCACCGCGCGCCTGGCCGACACGGTGCGCCGGCGGGGCAGGCGACTCCTGGCCTGGGACGAGGTGGTCGCGGGCGGAGCACCGCGGGACACCCTCGTGATGGCGTGGCGGAGCGCGGCGCACGGGGTGGCGGCGATCCGAGCCGGATACGACGTCGTCATGTCGCCGTCCGAGACGCTCTACCTCGACCACCGGCAGTCGCTCGCCCTCGGCGAGCCGGTCACCTTCCCCGGCTCCCCCGTGACGCTCGCCGACGTTCACGCATTCGAGCCGGTGCCCGCGGAGCTGCGCCCGCCCGCTGCGGGCGACGGCCGGGTGGTCGGCGGGCAGGCGAACCTCTGGACCGAGTACGTGCCCACCGCGGAGCACCTCGAGTACATGGCCTTCCCCCGGCTCTGCGCGTTCGCCGAGGCGGTCTGGCGAGCGCCCGCGCCGGCCGACGGCACGCGCGACTACGCGGGCTTTCTGGGCCGTCTCGAACAGCACCTGGCGCGCCTCGCCGCCGCCGGCATCCGCTACCGGCCCCTCGACGGCACCCCGGGCGGCGGCGGCTGAGTCTCAGTCGGCTCCGGGGATGCGGACGGGGGCGTCGCTGAACCGCGCCGCCCGCGGGTCGAGCTCGTCGCCCGACCGCTCCGCGAGCAGGCCGTACAGCTCGGGGCGGCGGCCCCGCATCCAGCGTCGCCCCGTCGAAAGCGGCACGAGGCCGGGGTCGAGGTCCGCAACCACGACCTCGTCCCGGGCCGCCCACGTCTCCGCGACGATCCGGCCGTACGGGTCCAGGATCATCGCGTTGCCCGTGCGGATCTCGTCGTCGTCCCGCCCCACCCCGTTGGCGAAGAGGATGAACAGCCCGTTGTCGTGCGCGCGGGCGGGCAGCCAGCGGAGCAGCCACCCCCGCCCGTTCGGGCCCCGGAAGGCCGCCTCGATGGCGGCCGGATCCTCGTGCCTGCGCTCCCAGAGCTCGGCGGGGACCGGCTTCATCCCGTGCGGGCTGCGGGAGTCGGTGCCGCCGGTCTGGTGCGGGGCGATGAGCACGGTCGCGCCCAGCAGGGCCGTGGCCCGGACGTTCTCGACCAGGTTGTTGTCCCAGCAGATGAGGATCCCGGCGCGGACGCCCCACGGCGTGTCGAACACGGTGAACGCGTCACCGCTCGCGATGGCCTCGTGCTCGAACGCATGCAGCTTGCGGTGCACGTGCACGTCTCCGCCGGGCAGCGCCACAGCGTAGGAGTTGAAGAGGCGGCCGTCGGCACCGCGCTCGAGGAAGCCCACCCCGATGCCCGCGGCCGACTCGTCCGCGAGGGCGGCCACCGAGCGCACGGTGAAGCCGTCCGCCGGCTCGGCGAGCTCGTGCAGCCGCTCGGCGCTCAGCCGGCGGAGGTGCCAGTAGCCGAGAGCGCACATCTCCGGGAACGCGATCAATTGCGCGCCCTGCCCGACCGCCTCCCGCGCCAGCCGGTCGACGATCGCCAGATTCGCGTCCCGCCCACCGGGCGTCGGCTCGAACTGCACCACCGCCGCACGCAGCGCCCCGTCCATGCCTGCTCCTCTCGTCGCGGGCCAGCGTAGACGCGACGGGGGCGCCTACGCCCTGGGCGCCCGCATCGCAACCCGTGGTTGCAGGAGGGCTCACCTTCTTAGATGGAGCCGGGCCGGAAGGAGCACACATGGACACGGAATCGGGTTTCCGCCAGGCGAAGCGTCCGGCAAGCGTGATCGCAGGACCTTACGGGCACCCCATGCATGCGGTCCTCATCACGCTTCCGATCGGATCCTGGACGGCGTCGCTCGTCTTCGATGTGCTCGCCTTCATCACGGGTGAGCAGGCGTACGCGCTTGGCGCGACCTGGCTCATCGGCATCGGCATCGTCGGCGCCCTGTTCGCCATGATCTTCGGCTTCATGGACTACAACCGGCTGCCCGCGGGCACCAAGGTCAACAAGGTCGCCACCACGCACATGGTGCTCAACATCGCCGCGACCGCGGTGATGTTCGGCAGCGTGCTGGTACGCGTCGTGGTCGGTCCCGAGGAGGTCAACTTCCCCGGCTTCGTGCTCAGCGTGCTCGCGATGATCCTCGTCGGCGCCTCCGGCTACCTCGGCGGCAACCTCGCCTACAAGTACGGGGTGCGCGTAGCCGACGAGGAGACCCAGCGCCAGGCGTACCAGCAGCCGTGAGCGGTTCCGCGGATCCTCGCAGCGGGGTCGTCGTCGTCGTCGGCGCATCGAGCGGCATCGGTCGCGCGACCGCCGTCCAGTTCGCCCGGCACGGCGCGAAGCTCGTCCTCGCCGCCCGCAGCCGGGAGAGCCTGAACGAGGTCGCCGAGCAGTGCCGCGAACTCGGTGCCGAGGCGTTCGTCGTGCCGACCGATGTAAGCGACGAGACCCAGGTGACGGAGCTCGTCTTCCGCGCCGTCCGAGAGTTCGGCCGCATCGACGTGTGGGTCGGCGCCGCCTCCGTCTTCGCGTACGGGCGCTTCGAGAAGACGCCGCCCGAGGTGTTCCGGCAGCAGATCGAGACCAACCTGATGGGGCAGGTGCACAGCGCTCGCGCCGTCCTGCCGGTCTTCAGGCGCCAGGCGGCGGAGCAGAACGGTCGCGTCCGCCGCGGCGCGTCCGGGCGGATCATCTTCGTCGCCTCCATCTACTCCCGCGTCACCTCGCCGTACGCATCCGGCTACGTCACGAGCAAGCACGGGCTGCTGGGCTTCTCCGACGTGCTCCGCGAGGAGGTGCGGCGCGACGGCATCGAGGTCGGCTCGGTGCTCCCCGCCACCATCGACACCCCGATCTACCAGCACGCCGCGAACTACAGCGGGCAGCGCGCGCACCCGCTCCCGCCGATCGTCGCGCCGGAGCGGGTGGCGGCCGCGATCCTCCGGATGACCCGGCACCCCAAGCGGGCGGTGAAGGTCGGCCGGAGTCAGGGCCTGCTGGTGCCGTTCCGCGATGTGGCGCCCGGGATCTTCTCCCGCGCGGTACGCCCGGCGATGGACACGATGGCGCTGCGCGGCGGTGAGGTGGAGTCCTCCCACGGCAACGTGTTCGAGCCGCAGCCTGACCTCAACGCGGTGAGCGGAGGCTGGCGCATCCCGCGCTTCACCCGCCTGCTCCCCGCTGCGGCCACCGCCTCCGCGCTGCTCCTGCTGGTCGGCCGACGGGCCGCCCGGCGCCCCTGAGGAAGACATGACCGCGATTCCCGTTGTGCCGCTGAACACGGGCGTGGCGATCCCGCAGCTCGGGCTCGGCACCTGGCCGATGGACGACGCCGAGGTCGCCGACGCGGTGGTCGCGGCGGCGGACCTCGGCTACCGGCACATCGACACCGCGACGGCCTACGGCAACGAGGCGGGCGTCGCGGAGGGCATCCGGCGCACCGGCATCCCGCGGGAGGAGTTCTTCGTCACCACCAAGCTCGACGGCTCCTTTCAGGGCGGTGACCGCGCGGTCGCCGGTCTGCAGGCGGCGCTCGAGCGGATGCGGTTCGACTACGTCGACCTGCTGCTCATCCACTGGCCGTTGCCGAAGCGCGACGAGTACGTCTCGACCTGGCGCACCTTCGAACGCCTGCACGCGGGCGGTCTTGCCCGGGCGATCGGTGTGTCCAACTTCAAAGTGCCCCACCTCGAGCGACTGGCGGCCGAGGCGGACGTCGTGCCCGCCGTGAACCAGGTCGAGCTCGACCCGCGGGTTCCCCGTCCTGCGCAGCGTGAGTACGCCGCGGCGCACGGCATCGTCACCGAGAGCTACAGTCCGCTCGGCGGCGCCTCCGGCGCGGCGTCGCTCCTCGCCGATCCGGTGCTCACCGAGCTCGCCGAGCGGCACTCCCGGACGCCTGCGCAGATCGTGCTGCGCTGGCACGTGCAGCAGGGCATGGTGGCCCTCCCGAAGTCATCGAACCCGAAGCGGATGGCCGAGAACTTGGGCGTCTTCGAGTTCGAGCTGAGCCCTGCCGACCTCGACCGCCTCGCGCCCCTCGCGGGCGGTCCGGACGCAGGCAACGACTCCGACCGGATCGGCCACTGACGCGCATCTTCCGACGGCGCCGGCTCCCCGACTTCGGCAGTTCTGCGCGGATCGGGAAATCGCGCGCCGATCAGGCCCGGTGGGGCGTTCGGGACGCGGATCAGGACGGCCGCGCCGTGCGGCGCGCGGGGCCGTCCTGACCCGCGCAACAGGCGTCAGGTGACGTCGCGGCGCCAGTTGGCGAGGTAGCCGATCACGGTGAAGAGCGCCGCGTAGGCCAGCAGCACCAGGCCGCCCTGCCACCAGTCGAGGCTCTCCGACCCGGCACCGCTCATCACGGTGTAAATGCTCGCGCCCACCAGCGCGTCGCTCGCGGCGCCCGGCAGGAACTGCGCGACCTGCGCCGCCCAGTCGGCGAAGCCGCCCGCTAGGCGCAGGATCGGCTCCACGAACTGGGTGAACGCGAGGATGATCACGATCGAGCCGACCTGGCTCGGCACGATCACGCCGAGGCCGACGCCGACGAGCGCCCACAGCGCCATCGCGAGGACCGCCCGGCCGAACAGCGCCCAGGTGTCGCTCTCGCCGAGGATCGGATCGAAGCCGAACGCGGTGAGCCCGGCGGCGCCGAGCCCGACCGTGCCGATCAGCGCAGCGATGCCGAACAGGGCACCGAACGCGAACATCACCACCCACTTCGCCGACAGCACGGCACCGCGCCGGGGCGTAGCGAGGAAGGTCGGCGTCAGCGTCTTGTGCCGGAACTCGTTGGTGACGAGCATCGCGCCGAGCAGGGCCGGGAACACGTAGCCGACCGCCGTGGCCAGGCTGTAGACGACCGGGGCGAGCAGGTCGACGGGGATGCCGGCCACCGTCTCCCCCATGCCGACGGGCCCGGGAGGGGCGTCGTCCTGCCCGGACGCGTCGAGCGCGCCCAACCCGAACGCGATGCCGCCCGCGAGCAGGCCCACGTACGCGACGAGGATGATCGCCAGAATCCACCACATGCGGGTGGACAGTGTCTTCGTGAACTCGGCCCTCACGGCCGGGACGAATGCGCTCACAGCGAGCCCTCCTCTCCGACGAGCGCGAGGAAGGAGTCCTCCAGCTCGGATGCCGCCTTGCGGCGGTACAGCACGCTGAGCTGGACCCGGGCCGCGAAGGCGACCGCGCCCACCTGGTCGGGCTCGGCGCCCGTGACGATCAGACCGTCGTCGGCCGGCACCGGCTCCATCCCGGCGGCGGTCAGTGCGTCCGCCAGGGCGGGGCGCGTC
The DNA here is from genome assembly GCA_025463675.1 of Naasia sp. Classification (GTDB taxonomy): domain Bacteria; phylum Actinomycetota; class Actinomycetes; order Actinomycetales; family Microbacteriaceae; genus Naasia. The sequence continues at coordinate 42,501 of JAODAX010000023.1, forward strand.
GGCGAGTCGACGACCACCTGGTGCACGGCGTGCGACTCGAGGCTAGCGAGCGGCCCCGTGTGCACGAGGCGGCCCTTCGCGATGATGAGCACCTCGTCGACCGTCTGCTGCACCTCGCTGAGCAGGTGACTGGAGACGAGGATGGTGCGGCCCTCGTCGGCGAGCGAGCGGAGGAAGGTGCGGATCCATTTGATGCCCTCCGGGTCGAGGCCGTTGATCGGCTCGTCGAGGACCAGCACGCCGGGGTCGCCGAGCAGCGCGGTGGCGAGGCCGAGGCGCTGGCGCATGCCGAGCGAGTAGCCGCTCACCCGGCGCTTCGCGTAGGGGGTGAGGCCGACGGCGTCGAGCACCGTGTCGACCCTGCGGGCGTCGATGCTGCTTGCCTGCGCGTACACCCGCAAGTGATCGCGGGCGCTGCGGCCCGGGTGGAAGCTCGCGGCTTCCAGCGCGGCGCCCACGGTCGCGAACGGCCGCTCGATCTCCGCGTACGACCGGCCGCCGATGGTGGCGCGGCCGGACGTAGGTGCGACGAGGCCGAGCAGCATCCGCAGCGAGGTGGTCTTGCCGGCTCCGTTCGGGCCGAGGAAGCCGGTCACCCGGCCGGGCAGGATCGTGGCGCTGAAGTCCGAGACGGCCGCGACGCTGCCGAAGCGCTTCGTGACCCCGTCGAACTCGATGGGAACGCCTTCTGGCATGTGAAACTCCTCCGGTTCGGCGGTTGTCCCACTCTGCCCGAGTCCGGTCAGCCGACGCGTCCGCCATGCGGAGGATCGTCGCGCTCCCCCGGCGGGTGGAGAGCCGCGCGGGTCATCCGCTCGCCGCGTCGGCGAGGTAGCGGCGGAACTCGTCGTCGCCCACCACCGAGCAGCACCGGCGCCACCGGAGCGCCTGCGGGGCGCGCGGGCTGCAGGTGGGCGCCGAGCGTGTGCACCCGCTCACGGAGGGCGGGCGGCAGCACCTGCTCCAGCTTCGCGAGAGCCGTCAGCGTGGTGGCGTCGCCGTCTGCCAGGCCCTGCGTGGCCGGGACCCGCAGGCCGATCGCCAAGGTGACCGCCATCGTCGGTGAGGAGCAGCGGCGGCCGCGCTCGACCGCATCGCCGATCGGCTCGGCGGCTAGCGTCGGCGGCGGTCAGCCGAGGTGGCGCTCCTTCGAACCGACGTACTCCGAGAGGGGCCGGATGAGGGCGTTCGCCTCGAGCTGCTCCATGATGTGCGCGGTCCAGCCGGTGACGCGGCTCGCGACGAACAGCGGCGTGAAGAACTCGGTGTCGAAGCCGAGGATCGCGTAGGCGGGGCCGCTCGGGTAGTCCAGGTTCGGCTTGATGCCCTTGCGCTCGTCCATCGCCTGCTCGAGCGTCGTGTACAGCTGGAGCAGATCCTCGCGCTGGTGCTCGGCGATCAGCCGGTCGAGGGCCGCCTTCATGGTCGGCACCCGGGAGTCGCCGCTCTTGTAGACCCGGTGACCGAAGCCCATGATCGTGCGCTTCTCAGCGAGGGCGGTGTCGAGCCAGTCGGCGGCGCGGTCGGCGGTGCCGATCTCGTCGAACACGTGCATGACCGCCTCGTTCGCTCCGCCGTGCAGCGGGCCCTTCAGCGCGCCGATAGCCGCGACGACCGCCGAGTGCAGGTCCGCGAGGGTGCTGGTGACGACGCGGGCGGTGAACGTGGAGGCGTTGAAAGAGTGCTCGGCGTAGAGCACCATCGAAATGCGGAGGACGTCGGCCGCGACGTCGGTGGGCTCCTCGCCGAAGGTCATCCAGAGGAAGTTGCGGGAGTAGTCGAGGTCGTCGCGCGGCTCCACCGGCTCGAGGCCGCGGCGGCGGCGCTGGTCGTAGGCGACGATCGCGGGCAGCGCCGCGAACAGGCGCAGCGACTTCGCGAGGTTGGCCTCGCGGGAGGCGTCGGCGACCTGTGGGTCGGCGGCACCCAGGACACTCACCGCGGTGCGGACGACGTCCATCGGATGCGCGGTCGTCGGGGTGAGGTCGATGGCTGCGCGGACGTTGTTGCCGAGGGCGCGCTGCGACCGCTCCTGCCGCGAGAACTCGGCGAGCTCGTCGGCCGTGGGCAGCTCGCCGTGCCAGAGCAGCCAGGCGACGTCCTCGAAGGAGCAGTGCTCCGCCAGCTCCTGCACCGGGTAGCCGCGGTAGAGCAGCGAGTTCGTCTCCGGGTTCACCTTGGAGACGGCCGTCGTGTCGACGACGACGCCGGCGAGTCCCTTCTTGATCTCCGCCATGGAGTTCCTTCCGCTTCTGGTGTGTACGTTCCGGCCCCATGTGACCGTTGTGCCGGTCACATGGCGCCGCACCGTGCACATGAATCAGGCGCGATTGTCGCGCAGGTCGAAGGTGTAGATGCCGGCGTCGAAATCGGAGTAGCCGGCGTAATCGACCAGTTCGTAGAGGCGGGCGCGGGTCTGCATCGTCGGCACCTCGCCGGCGAGGGTGCCCTCGGCTGCGAGGGCGTCGAGCCCCCGCTCCGCAGCCCCCATCGCCAGCCGGAGCAGCGACACCGGGAAGATGACGATGTTGATGCCGAGGGCGGCGAGCTGCCGGGTCGTGAACAGCTCACTCTTGCCGAACTCGGTCATGTTCGCCAGCACCGGCACGTCGACGGCGGCGCGCACCGCGGCGAACTCCTCGAGCGAGGCCATCGCCTCCGGGAAGATGGCGTCCGCCCCCGCGTCGACCAGCATCTTGGCCCGGTCGACGGCGGCCGACAGCCCCTCGATCCCGCGGATGTCGGTGCGGGCCATGATGAGGAAGTTCGGGTCGCGGCGTGCCTCCACGGCGGCCCGGATGCGCTTGAGGGCGGTGTCATCGTCGACAACCTGCTTGCCGTCGAGGTGGCCGCAGCGCTTCGGGTTGACCTGGTCCTCGAGGTGCATGCCGGCGAGGCCCGCGTCCTCGAGGATCTGCACCGACCGGGCCACATTCATCGGCTCGCCGAAGCCGGTGTCGGCGTCGACGAGGGCCGGCAGGTCGGTGACCCGCGCGATCTGACCCGCGCGCTGCGCGACCTCGGTCAGCGTGGTCAGGCCGATGTCGGGCAGCCCGAGGTCGGCGCTCAGCACCGCGCCGGAGATGTACACGCCCTCGAAGCCCTTGTCCTCGATGAGGCGGGCGCTCAGCGGGTTGAACGCGCCGGGCATGCGGATCAGCTCGCCGCTCGCCAGGCGGGCGCGGAACGCCTCCCGCTTGGCCGCGGGTGCCACCTTCGAGTGCAGCATCAGAGGATTCCCTTCGGCCCTGTCGGCAGACCCGACGCGGTGACCGTCAGCGCGCCGAGTTCGAGCGCGCCCAGCTCCGGCAGCCGCTGGGCGACGTCGAGGAAGCGCTCCACCTCACGGGGCTCGAGCACGCCATCGGCGAGCTCGCGGAACTTCCGCACGTAGTCGGCGCGGGCGAACGGCCGGGCCCCGAGCGGGTGCGCGTCCGCGACGGCGATCTCAGCCGTGACGGTCGAGCCGTCGGTCAGCGTGATCTCCGCGCGTCCGCCGAACGCCTTCTCCGCCGGGTCGTCCGAGTGGTACCGGCGGGTCCACTCCGCGTCCTCGGCGGTCGTGACCTTGCGCCAGAGGTCGACGGTGTCGGGGCGCGCGGCCCGCTCCGGCGCGTAGGAGTCGACGTGGTGCCAGCGGCCGTCCTGCAGGGCGACGGCGAAGATGTACGGGATCGAGTGGTCGAGCGTCTCCCGGCTGGCCGCGGGATCGTACTTCTGGGGGTCGTTCGCACCGGAGCCGATCACGTAGTGGGTGTGGTGGCTCGTGTGCAGGACGACGGACGCGATGCTCGCCGTGTCGCGCAGCTCGGGCCGGTCGCGGCCGAGGGCACGGGCGAGGTCGATCCAGGCCTGCGCCTGGTACTCGGCCGAGTGCTCCTTGGTGAAGCTCGCGAGGATCCCGCGCTTGGCCTCGCCCCGCTCGGGCAGCGGCACCTCGTAGCGGGCGTCCGGGCCGTCGAGCAGCCAGGCGATGACCCCGTCCTCGCCTTCCCAAATGGGCGAGGGGCTGGTCTGGCCGCGCATCGCCCGGTCGACCGCCTCGATGGCCATCTTCCCGGCGAAGGCCGGCGCGTACGCCTTCCAGGTGGAGATCTCGCCTTTGCGGGACTGCCGGGTCGCCGTGGTCGTGTGCAGCGCCTGCCCGATCGCCTGGAAGATCGTCTCCTCCGTCAGGTCGAGCAGGGTGCCGAGGCCCGCGGCGGCGCTGGGCCCGAGGTGCGCGACGTGGTCGATCTTGTGCTTGTGCAGGCTGATCGCTCGAACGAGGTCGATCTGGATCTCGTAGCCGGTGGCGAGCGCCCGCACGACCGCCGCGCCGTCCTTGCCCGTGTGCTGGGCGACGGCGAGGATCGGCGGAATGTTGTCGCCCGGGTGCGAGTAGTCGGCGGCGAGGAACGTGTCGTGGAAGTCGAGCTCGCGGACGGCGACCCCGTTCGCCCACGCCGCCCATTCGGGCGCGACACGGGCGGCAGAACCGAACACGGTCGCGCCGGGGGCTCCGCCGCGCGCCTCCGCCTGCGCCCGGGCAGCGACGACGGGCGCCCGCCCGAGGGATGCGGTGGCGACGGCGGCGTTGTCGATCACCCGGTTGATGATCATGTCGACCACCTCCGCCTCCACCTCGACCGGATCGGTGGCGACCTCCGCGATCTTCCACGCCAGCTGCTCCTCCCGGGGAAGGGCCTCGTCGCTGCGATAGGCGCGGACGGGGTGATTCTTCATGAGGCGCCTTCCTGGGCGGGCGGAGCACCCGGTGCCGACCGGGGCGGGGTGGCGTGGGGCCGTGCGGGTGGACGCACCTCGCGCCTGCGCGGGCGGACGCGGCGTGGTCACCCGTCACCGGCGCACCCGAGTCTAACTTCGGCGTGCCCGGAGGTGCCGCTGTCCGGCTCGGCGGTCAGGGTTCGAGGACGATCTTCCCCGTCGCCGAGTTCGACTCCATCATCCGGAGAGCGTCGGCCGCGCGCTCGAGCGGCAGGCGAGCCCCGATATGCGGCCGGATGCCATGCCCGAGCACGAGGTCGAGGAGACCCTGGAAGTCGTCCGCGTTCCCCATCGTCGTGCCGCGGATGTCGATCTGCTTCAGGAAGACGTATGGCATCACCAGTTCGGGCACCGGGCCGGCGCTGGCCCCCAGCGTGACGAGCCGGCCCCCGGCGCGGAGCGCGCGCAGGAGCTGCGGGAGGAGCGCGCCGCCGACCGAGTCGACGACGAGGTCGACGCGCGGGGTGAGCTCCTTGAGGCGCGCGGCCCATTTCGGATCCGTCGTGTTGACGCCGCCGACGGCGCCCAGCGAGCGGGCGAGCTCAAGATTCTCGTCGCGGGTCGACGTCACGAACACACGGGCGCCGAGCGCCGTCGCGATCTGGATGCCGACGCTCGCCACCCCTCCCCCGGTGCCGGTGACGAGCACGGTCTCGCCCGCCCGCAGCTCGCCGCGGGAGACGAGCGCCCGGTATGCGGTGACGCCCGCGAGTGGCAGCGCCGCGGCCTCCGCGTGGCTGAGGTGGGCCGGCATGGGGAAGAGGTTCTCCGCCGGCAGCGCCACATATTCGGCGAAAGTCCCATCCTTCGGCACGCCGAGGGTGCGGAAGTCCCGGGCTTGAACGCGCGGGTCGCTGCCCCAGCCGAGCGACGGGTGGATGACCACGGCCTCTCCCACGGCGCGCGCGCCCGAGTACCCGGCGGGCAGCTCCTCGATGTGGCCGGCCCCGTCGGAGCCCATCACGCTCGGCAGCACGACGTCGGGGTACTGGCCGTAGGTGATGTACAGGTCCCGTCGGTTCAGCGCCGCTGCGCCGAGCCGCACCACCACCTCGCCGTCCGCGGTCGTCGGCCGGGGATAGTCCTCGATCACCAGCTTGTCGGGGCCGCCCAGCTCCCGCAGCACCGCCGCCCTCATCGGATGCCCCCAGCAGCGAACGCGTCGGCGGTGGCCGGCAGAGCAGCGCCGGCACCCCCCGGACGATGGGCGTCTCGCGGATGGCTCATGTCGGGTCCTCCCGATTAGTTGCACAGGTGTCGCACCGGCTGGGCTCGATGCCGGTCATCCCGGCGGCTCAATGTGAGGCCGTCGCGGCGGATCAGTTCCTTCGGACCGCTGTGGCCCTATTGTCCACTCCGGCGACGTCGTCGACCTCGAGGGTCCTCGGACGGGCCGCGGACGAACCGTCATCTGCTATGACGGAGAAGACGCGCCGTCGCTAGAGTCCGAGCATGGAGCAGTGGACGAGCCTCCTGATCGGCCTCCTGGGGGCGCTGCTCGGCAGCGCGGTGTCGGCGGCTATCCTGCTCGGCGGGATTCGGCGTCAGGGTCGGCGCGACGACCAGCTGCGCGCCATCGAGGACATCAACTCCCAGGCGCGGGAGCTGTCTCGGATCCGCGAAGACAATCCGCCGACAGACGGCGTGGCGCTCCAACCGGAGACGGTGCGGCAGATGAGTCGCGCCACCGCGGCGGTGTCCGCACTGAGCGCGAACCTCAACGACAAGGACGCGCCGGTCGCCACCTGGACGCTCGGCAAGCTCGTCGACCTCGTGAACGCCGAGACGCCGGCGCGGCGCTTCGGCGTCGTCACGATCATCAACAGCACGCTCGCCGGCTGGGCGGCGGGCCGGGTGAGCACCGAGTGGTTCGAGAAGGAGAACCGCAGCGCGTCGGCGGCCGCGAGCCCCGAGGCCTCCGCCGATTCCCCCTCCCCGCCCGGCTCCTGAGCGCCCCGCCAGTCGCCGAGCGCGGTACCAGGCACCCAGCGCGGGTGGTGCACCTACCGCGCTCGGCGTCTCATACCGCGCACAGCGGTGGCGGCACCGCGCTCGAGGTTCGGGCACGCCCCTTGCCGAGCGCGAGGCGGCACGTCACGCTACGGAGGGTGTCGTTCTTCCCGAATCCCTCTGCTCCGCCGCCCGAGCCCGAGCACAGCGAGTGGACGCCGCCCGTCTGGTTCCGACCGCCGCGCGACGAGCTGCCGGTCACGGTGCCGCTCGATCGGGTGCTGCACGGCGATCCGCACCTCGTCGTCTGGCTGCCGCGCGCCGAGGCGTACTCCGACGGCGTCTCGTTCATGCTGCGGTGGCGGATGCGACGCCGCGCCGAGCAGACGCCGCGCGAGTGGGACGACCTGGTGAATTCGGTGATGCGGATCGGTCCGTTCGGCTCCGCGGATCCGGGAGAGGGGTTCCGCTTCGGTCTGCGCCTCGCGGACGGCGCACTCCTCTCCAACGAGAACCGCGGCTCCATCGACGTCGAGGCGACGCCGGAGCGCGCGCTCACCCCGCACGACCAGGGCGGCGGAGGCGACACCTCGTCCTACGAGGGAGGCTGGGACCTGTGGGCCTGGCCCGCACTGCCGCGCGGCCCGCTGGCGCTCGGCGTGTCGTGCGGCGCGATCGGGTTGCCCGAGACGGTCCTCGACTTCCCGGACACCGAGCCGTTCCGGGTAGCCGCCCCGCGGCCGCTCTGGGGATGAGCGACCCCGGCGGGCCCCGCCTGTTCCACCCCGATTGGGGCGTCCCTGTGCTGCTGCACCACTCATTCTCCCCCGACCTGCGGGACTACGACCTGCTGGTCCGGCATTTCCGGCCGGACCTCATCTCCACCTGGCGCTACCGCTTCACGGAGACGAGCAGCGTCGCCGTCACCTCTCTGCTGTCGGAGGCGGTCCGGGACGAGGCACGGGCCGAGCGGGCGTTCGGCGGGCCGCTCCTCGACCGGGAAGAGGCAGCGTGGGGTGTGGCGCTCAACCAGGTCCTCGCGGCGTCGATGGAGGAGCCGGGCGCGGAGGCGCATGTGGTGATCGAGACGAGTGCGCAGCGCATCTCCCTGCGCTGCCTGACCCTCGAGCTGGAGCCGATCGAGCCCGGCTTCACCCAGTACGTCGTCCCCAACTGAGCAGGGACGTCATCGAACGCGGTGCTGCCTCCACCGTGCGCAGTCGACGGTCGTCCCGTTCGGGGGCGGGCACCCCTCCCCCGGGCTGCCCGTCGCGGCTAGGTTCGGACCATGACGGATCCGTCGGGAATCAGCGGGCACTCCCGCGACCTCGAGACGCATGCGGATGCCCCCGTCGCCCCCCGACGGGCCGTCGGCGAGCGGTCCGATGGCTCGATCCAGCACCTGCGGCGGCGGAGCACCCCGCCACCGCCGCCTCCGCGCCCCCACATGTCCGACAGCACCCCGCCGCCGGTGCCCAAGATCCAGGGCCCGAGCGGGGCGCTGCTCATCATCCGGTACCTGTGGGTCCTCAGCTTCCTGGTCGGGCTCGGCGCCATCGCGATCGCCTTCCTCTCGCGGGCCCCGGTCATGGATGCCCTCCTCGACACGATCGACGAGGTCGCGCCGGAGTATTCGACGCAAGTCGTCACGACTGCCGCCTCCATCGTCTTCTGGACGATCCTCGTGGCCCTCGGTGTCATCATCGGCCTGGAGTCGCTGATTCTTTCCGGGCTCCTGAGCCGACGGCTCGCCGCACGGCTCGGCATGCTGCTGCTCCTCGTCCTGCACATCGGCGTGGCGCTCATCGCCGACGCGTTCCTCGCCAGCGGCGACAATGGCTTCTACCTGCGCATCTTCCTCGCCGCACAGCTGATGCTTGCGGCGGCGGGCCTTGTCGTAGCCGTGCTAGACCGCGGACCGCGCCCCGTCGAGGGCCGACGGAGCGCCGATCCCCCGTCCTGACACCGGCTGGCCGTCGCCGCGGTTCGAGACCGAGCTCGACGCCCCGCCCGGGTCGAGGATCGCCTCCGCGCTGCGGACGACCGTGCGGCACAGTTCCGCGGTCCACCGATCGGTGAACGGGTTCTCGGCCCGGGTGCGCCACCGCCGGACGGCATCCGCCGCCGCGGCGCGCACCTCGCCGGGCGTCGCGTCATCGGCCAGGCGCAGTCGGACGGCGGATTCGACGCCGTCGCAGCCGAGGAGCCGCTCCGCCTCGCCGAGCACTTCCGGCTGCAGCCCGCGATCCTCGGTGCGAAGCGCACCGAGGAGCGCGAGCTCGCGCAGTCCGTGGTCGCCTGCGGTGATGCGTTCTGCCGCCGCCCGAAGCCGCTCGCCGCCCTGCGGGGGGCGCTCATCGAGGAGTGTGAGCACCGCACCGAGTGCAGTGCGTGCCTTGAGCTCCTCCGCACGGGCCTGGAATCGCGTCGCTACTGTCCGGCGCAGCTCCTCCAGGCCGCTCCGGCGCACGAGTTCGGCGGACAGCTCGGCCGCGCCGGCGAAGCCGCCTCGCTGAAGAGCGGCGCCGAGCCGTATCCCGAACATCCCGAACCGACCGAGCAGCCGACTCCGTGCCTCGGCGGTCAACGCCACTGGAGCATCGTCGCGGCAGAACCTGTCCGCCGAAACGAGGAGGCGTTCGCGCGCAGCACGGTCGTGTCGCGAGAGCTCGGCGAACGCGTCGCGCTCGTCCTGCCGGAGAGTGCGCGCCGACTGCGCCAGGAGCCCGGCCACCGGCAGGACGTCGAGCACGAGCCGACGCAGCTGCTCGTCCTTCCGGTAGCGGTCCGCGATGATCTTGGCCGATAACAGCGCGTCGATGCGACCAGCCCCCACCTCGTCGGCCCGCGACAGCACGGCGACCGCGTTGACGAGCCCGGATCGACCGGCCGCCGTGTCCCGGAAGGCGCTGAGGAAGCCGACATCCGACGCGTGCAGGTGCCTCATCAGATAGATGACGGCGTCGGCGGCCGAGGGTGCATTCTCGGGTGTCAGGAAGCGCATAGCGGCCGCCGACACGTCGGCGGAGGCCGAGGCGATGCCCGGTGTGTCGATGAGGGTCAGGTCGCGCAGGCTCGCGAGTGGCCATTCGACCTCGAGCCGATCGACCTCTTCGACGGGAATGCCGCCCAGGTCGAGGAGAAGCCGTCCGCCGCTGCGGCGCACCGGGAGGTTCACCGCCCGTGCACCGATCCCGCTCCGCCGGTGCACGGTGACGCGCGGAGTCAGCCCGAATCTGTACCAGGTCACCACTCGGGTGCACTCGCCCGCCCCGGTCGGCGCGATCTCCTCCCCGAGCAACGCGTTCAGCAGGGTGGACTTGCCCGCCTTCACCATGCCGGCGATTGCGACGCGCATGGGTTCGTCAAGGCGGCGATCCGCTGCACGCAGGGCCGCAGTCGCCGTCGGGTCCGAGGCATACGCGCGCAGTGCGTCCTGAAGAAGCGCACGCACATCGCCGCTGCGCGCCTCCATCTCCGTCAGGCCTGCCCGATCGCGGGACGCGCTGACGCGGCCGGAATCACGGTCGGCGGTTCACCGGTCGCCGCGACAGGGCCGCCAGGAGTCGCGTCGACCAGCAGAGAGCGGCGCAATCCCTCGGTGTGCTGCAGTGCCCGTCGCAGCTCACTGATCCGCGCCTCACGTTGCTGGGAGTACAGGCCCGCAGCCTTCTGCGCGGCGACCACCGAATCTTTGAGCGAGCGCGACTGCTCCTCGGCGATCGCCGAGAAATGGTCGCGGATTGTTCGCTGCACCACGCGGAGCCTGTCCTTCAGCTGCTTGCCGACCTGGAAGACGACGTCGTCGATCAGCCGGTGCACCAGGTTGCGCGCGTCCGTCTGCCGACGCTTCAGCCGGGCGTCCCGATCGTCCTTGAACGCCTTCCGGCCGATCAGCACGCCCGCGGCCACCGAGAAGGGGTTCACGAGCCCCAACCCGATGAGACCGGTCACGAGCCCCACCATGAGCACCCCGCCGTACGAGCCGCGCATTCCGATGAGGAGCTTCTGCATGGGGCCGAGCCGGCCCGGATCGAGGTCGTCGAGCAGCTCCACCGGTTCCAGCACGTCATCGGCGCTGCCCACCTCGAGCCCGGGCAGCGGGACCTCGGACTCGGCGAAGTTGCGCGCCACCTCCTGGGAGAGCCACTCGGAGCGCTCGCTCGTCCAAACGAAGGTGTCGGAGACGGCGGAGGCGATCCGCTGCTCCAGCCAGTCGGTGAGCTGATCCCAGACGGGACCGGGGTCGCCGTCGCTGATGGCGCTGTCCGCTTCCCGCTGGATGATGCGCATCCTGTCGCGCAGGTCGTGCTCCATATCGGAGATGAGGTCGGTCACTCCGTCGTTGAGCGTCACCTGCCACTTCGACGACCGGCGTCTCAGCTCGTCGGTGCGATCCTTCGCGGCTTCGAGCTCCGCCACCACGCCGGGAGTTCCGGCCGGGTGCAAGAGCGCGCTCAGTTCCGACTGGAGGGCCAGCGCGAGCTGCTCCGTCGTCGAGCGAAGGTCGTGCACGGCGGAGCGCCGCTGGAGGACGTCGATGCGGCCGACTACCTCCCGGCGCAGGTAGCCGATCAGCTCGGGAAAGCCTGATTCGGCGTTGAGCTCCTTGTCATTCAGTCGGCCGGCCTGCAGCCGGAGCTCGGAGGACACCGGCAGGAGCGGCACGCCAGGGAGGAGGAGATCCAGGTGGCCGCGGTCGAGTTCCGCGATCCGACGCCACTCCGGGTAAAGGTCGGTCTTGGTGAGGACGCAGGCGATGTTGGGCACCATGCGCGCCGCCTGCCGGAGGAAGGTCAGCTCGGGCTCGGTGAACTCCTGCGACGCGCCGGTGACGAAGAGCAGTGCGTCCGCCGTGGGCAGGGCGGCGAGGGTGGTCAGCGTGTGCGGCGAGTTGAGGCCGCCGACGCCGGGCGAGTCGATGATCTCCAGCCCGTCCGCGAGCAGCTTGCGCGGGAGGAAGACTTCGGCACCGGCCAGCTTGCGACGGTTGCCCGGGTTGCCACGCTCGGACACGTGTGCCGGAAGCTCCTCGAGTGGCACAGGCCGCCGCTCGATCGGCGGCTCCGAGTCTGCGCTGCCCTCCTGTACCGTCCCGGCCTGCGTGGCAAGGACCACGGCCCGGGGCTCAGCGCCGTACCGAACGATGGTCGGGACCGAGGTCGCGATGTCGTCGTCCACCGGGCACACTTGGGCGTTCACGAGGCCGTTGATCAGCTGGCTCTTGCCCTGCTTGAACTCGCCCACCACGATCACGCGGATGCTCGGCTGGCTGAGCCGCTGCTGCGTGTGCTGGAGGCGTCGTCGGAGATCTTCACGGCCGCCCGCTGTCGCGAGCTCGATCCCCCGCTCGACGAGCTCGGACAGGTCGGCCAATTGCGTCTCCTTCGACGGTGGGAAGAATCCTGACACACAGCGAATCCAGCGGGAACGGGTATCCCACTGGATGCCGGGCGGCCGCGCGTGGGTGTGGCGCTGCGGGTCCGCCGGGCGGCCTGTCGGGGCAGGCCGCCCGGCGCCGTTCGGGTCAGTTCACCTCGTAGTGCGGCTCCAGTTCGACCTCGAGTTCCTCCTCGTTGTAGGAGTCGTCGTTGTATGCGTCCTCGTTGCCGATGTCCTCGAATTCGTTGGCGACGACAGACTCCTCGTTGCCGAAGTTGGAGTCCTCGTTGCCGATGGCCACGTCCTCGACATTGACGCGGACGTCGGTGTCGATTTGCTGGCCATTGTTGAGGTCGTCACCCGCGAGGTTCGTGTCGCCCGAATTGCCGGAGTCGGTGATGGTGCCGGTGTTGACGGGGCCGCTGTTTCCGGAGATGGTGTCGCCGGAGTTGCCCGAGTCGGTGATGGTGCCGGTGTTCACGTCGCCGCCCGCGTCGATGTTGTCCCCGGTGCCGGTGTTCACGTCGCCGCCCGCGTCGATGTTGTCCCCGGAGCCCGTGTTGACGCTGCCGCCGCCCGAGTTGATCGAGGTGTCCGCGGAGGCGTCGACGCTGCCGAAACCGGTGGCGACGTTGTTGTGGTCACCGGAGACGACGGTGGTGTCGACGTCGATGTCCTGGTCGAGGTCCAGGTCGTCGCCCACCAGGAAGCTCTGGTTGAGCGACTGATCGAGGATCGTGTCGCGGTCGTCCAGCGACGTGTAGGAGAAATTGTTGACGATGCTCGTCAGCCGCTCCACCGCGGCGGCGTGATCGGAGCCGCCGGAGCCGCCAGTTCCCCCTGTGCCGCCGACTCCGGCAGCGACGCCGCCGGCCCCGGCGACTGCGCCGCCGTCTCCGCCGGTCACCGTGTTACCTCCGGTGTGGTACTCGTTCCTGTTCCCGTTGATCGGGGCGTAGTCGAGGAGCAGGGGCATGATCGCGTCCGTGTCCTCGAGGCACAGGTTGTGCACGCCATGCGACTCGAGGTACGTGTCCGGGTCGTCGAGGAACGCTGTGGTGGCCTCCGGCTCGCCGAGCAGGCTGAGGAGGAATTGCAAGAGGGGCGTTGTGACTGCCATGGGGTGACTCCTTCGGGAGAGGGTTCCGGGATGCCCCGGTGAGGACCACCCTGCCGCCGCCCGATTCGCCGGGCATCGGCGGCGAGCCCCCTACTGGCCCGACCCCGGAGGGGGTTCGCGGGGGCCGACCGTTAGGGGGAGGCGGGGCCGGGCAGTCCGCCGGAGCCTTCGGGGCCCTCATCGAGCGCGATCCGCAGCTGCGTGAGCAGATCGGACCGGCTCTGCGCGGACAGCCGCTGCCGAATGCGGGAGACGTGGTGCTCCACTGTGCGCGGCGAGATGAAAATGACCTCGCCGATCTCCTTGTAGTTCTTCCCTTCAAGCACCAACCGGGCGACATCCCGTTCTCGGGCGCTCAACAGCTCGCCGCGGCCATCGGCCGCACGAACCGCGACTGACGCGGGCGACGAAGACCGCGCTGCGGCGTCCGGCTGCGGGGATGCAGGGTGGTTTCGGCTCGCGGCCGGGGGGGCCGGGGCTGCGTGCAGGTCTCGCGCGCACGCGAGCAGCCGTGACATGTCACGGCGGTCCTCCGCGTGCGCCGCCGCATGCCCGGCGAGGCGAGACCCGTCCCAGGGCAAGCCGACCCCGACGAGCGAACGCGCCGCCACCTCCACGGCTGCCGCTTCGAACCCGCCGCGAAGCACGGACACCCAGGCGCGACCTGCGCCCGCGAGCACCGAGGAGAGCCGGCTGGTGGGCGCCCCGGCAGTCAGAGCCGCCACCTGCGGTCCAAGACGTCCGGGCTGCTTGCTGAGGATCGCGGCCTGCACGGCCGCCCAGTGCAGGGGTGCCGCCCACAGCGGCGGGTCGCCCAACTTGGCGAGGAGGGCGAACGCCGCCTCGGTCTGGAAATCGACGTGAACAGAGTCGCGAAGGCGGGCGCCCGCGACGGCGAGCTCCGCGAAGGGCAGCAGCGAGTAGAGGTCGACCCCCACATAGAGCACCTCCTGACGAGCCGCCTGCCAGGCACGCAGCAGGCCCGCTGCGTCGTCACCGCGACGCGCGATCGCTACCTCGAGCGCCAGTCGAAGCATCTGTTCCCGCGGCTGCAGGGGTCCGGACTGCCGGGCCTCCTCCGCTGCGGCGCGCGCCGTGTCCGGCCTGTCGGCCTGCATGGCCGCCCATGCGCGGGCGAGCAGCAGCCCGGGTCGGGCAGGCAGGCCGCCCTGCTCGCCGGCGAGAGCGGCGTCGAGCAGCGACTCTGCGGTGCGCAGCTCCCCCGCTCCGAGCGCGAGGGTGGCTGCGAGGACTGCGGGCGCGACGGGCAGCGGCAGGGTGAGCCCTGAAGAGGTGAACAGGTCGGACGCGCGTACGAGGGTCGGCAGCGCCCGCGGAGCCGCAGCTCCCAGCGAGTCGCGCACCCCTTCCGCCATCATCCACACCGCCGTCGATGCGAGGGTCGGGGCACCGTGTCCGCCGGCCGCTGCCAACATCTCGTCAGCGGCGAAACGGTCGCCGACCCCGTACAGGGCGAGCGCGGCGAGCGGAGCCGATGCCCCCACCGTGTCAGGCCCCCGCCAGCGGTACCCGTCCGCGGCGCCGGTCAGCATCCCGCGTGCGGCCCAGAGCGCGCCCGCGACGTCGGTGGCGCGACGTGCCTGCTCAGGATCCGGGGTCGAGAGGGCGGGAGCGAGAGCTCGCCACGCTGCGTCCGCGTTCCCGGCGCCCCACTCCGCCTGGCCCAGACGGGCGGCGATCTCCTCCTCGCCGGCGCCCGCGGCCAGTGCGTCCGCATAGAGCCCAACTGCCGTATCCGGTCGGGTCTCGAGCACGTGGTCGGCGGCCGAGGTGAGGCAGCTCGCGACGCGGGGGTCCTGCAATCCGCCGCGCGCGAGCGTCCGACCGACCCGCTCGAGTGCACGGCCGGATTCCGCCAGCGCGTCCACCAGGGAACGCTGCGCGGCGCGGACACGGTGCAGCGGCGTGGTGCGGAAGACCGCGTCGCGGAGTAGTGGGACGACACTCCCGTCGGGTAGCAGGAGGCCCGCATCTCGCGCGTCGTCGACCAGCCGGTCGACCGCCGCCGGGTCGTCGGCCGGGAGGAGTGCTCCGCCCGCGCTCGCGTCGAAGCCCAGCGAGAGGGCGAGCAGCAGATCTTGCTGGGGAGTTGGCAGTTCCGCGAGCTCGTAGCCGA
This sequence comes from Naasia sp., assembly GCA_025463675.1. Classification (GTDB taxonomy): domain Bacteria; phylum Actinomycetota; class Actinomycetes; order Actinomycetales; family Microbacteriaceae; genus Naasia. Next base: position 57,857 of record JAODAX010000023.1, read on the forward strand.
GGCGGTCACCGACCTGCCACGGCACCACCGGGTTCACGGCCCGCCGGGTGTTCGCCGTGAGCACCCGGTGCACCAGCCACGGCAGCCCGCCGGTCGCCTCGGCGAGCCCCTCGAGGAAGGCCGGCGACGCCGCCGCCCCATCCCGCGCAGCCGCCGCTGCGAGACCGTCAAGGCCGAGCGGGCCGAGCACCGTGGGGTCGCCATGGCGCGCGAGCGCCTCGACGAGCCGTCGCAGCGCTGGCCGGTCGGACCGTGCTCGGTAGGCGACCAGCAGGCTGGGACCGTCGCTGGCTGCGAGTTCCCGCAGCTGTTCAAGTTCCTGATCGGCCAGGTCGTGGGCGTCGTCCACGATCAGCACGGAAGCTGTCGTGGGCTCGGCGGAGCCGTGGTCGCGAGCACGGGCGACGGCGACTCCGGCGGCCGACCAGCAGACCGCAGCATCGTCGAGGAGCCGCGACTTGCCCGTGCGTCCTGGCCCTGTCACTCCGGCGACCAGCCGCCGTGACGGCGCGGACTGGATCCGGTCGAGGAGCCATGCAGCGGTGCCATGGACACCGGGGCCGAGGAGAGGCGTCGGGTGCGCCTCCGAGCGGGCGGTCGGCATCCTCAGACGGCGACCACCGGCGGGAGATCCTCCGCCGGGGGCGAGGGAGCGGGCT